>JAAUPF010000252.1 GCA_012034575.1 Richelia sp. CSU_2_1
CCCGATCGATTGTCGGTGGGGCGGGGTCGGCACGGGGGCACGACCCCTACAAAATCCATGCGGTGTAGGGGCGATGCCAAGAGTGCCCGCCCCGATCGATTGTCGGTGCTTAGATAGCACGTTCTGTCAATTTTGTCAAGACCTGATTCGATCGCTCCACAAAATCCTTCATCCCCTCAGCATCGAAACCCTTCTGGGCCATCAAAGCCAAGTCGTAAACGTGGTGACAAATCATGCCCGCTAACTCCGCCGACGGAGACTCGCCGCCACTTTGAATAATCGAACCTTGACTCAAATTAGCCAGATTTTGAATCAGCGGGTGGGCTGTATTCACCAGCAAAACGTGTTCGTCGGGGAATTCGGCCGCTTGCCGCTGCAACAGCGCCGTCATATCCCGCATCCGGCGCAAAGCTTCCGGCAAAAGGACGATCGCGGGTGGTGTTCCCTCAGGAGAATCCGACTTCAAAGCTTCAGTGCGGATGTTCACTTTGGGCTTGTTGAGAGCTTTTTGGAACAGTTCTTTCACTTGTTCGCTGCGAGTTTTATTGGTTGCCGGATCGACTATTTCCGCTTCTTTTTCTTTGTCAATTAGCGTTTCATCCAGGTCGGAATCAACTCGCAAAAATTTAACTTCTTGGTGTTCTCGTTCTAGGAAACTAATAAAGTGCGTGTCGATGAAAGAATCCATAAACAGCACTTCTAAACCTTGGCTTTTGTGCAGGGCGACATAAGTTGCTTGAGACGCTGGTTCCGTACAATAAAAAACGCGATTTTCGTGACGTTTTTGATTTCGTTCCAAATACTCTTTCAGCGTTGTGTAAGGCTGCGTTGAACTAGAAGTTTCCGACTTGGGATTGACATCTTGCCACAAATCTCCTTCCTCAGCTTGTACCTGCACCTCTGGCGTCTCGGTTCCTGGTTTTGCTGCTGTTGGCTCGTAGGTGCTGCGATAGATTAAAATATCTTCGACTTGCTTTTTAAACTTGTCATCGTTGAGAGTTCCGAACTTGACAAAAGTGCCAATATCTTGCCAGCAGCGGATGTACTCATCGCGGTCATCGCGGTAAAGTTCTTTTAGGCGATCGCCCACTTTTTTCGCGATATAATCAGCTATTCTCCTGACAGTCCGATTGCTTTGCAGCGAACTCCGAGACACGTTTAGCGGAATATCGGTACTGTCGATTACGCCCCGCAGTGGCATCAAGAATTTCGGAATAATTTCTTCGCAGTGATCGCTGACAAAAACCTGGTTGCAAAACAGCTTAATATTGCCTTGGGTAACATCAACATCCGGCCGCAGTTTCGGAAAGAACAGAATCCCGTTGACAATAAAAGGATAATCTGTATTCAGGTGTACCCACAGCAGTGGTTCGTCTTGTGGGAATGACGGATAAAGGTAGCGGTACAGTTCTAAATAATCTTCTTTTTGCAAATTGCTGGCCGATTCCCGCCAAATTGCCTTGTGCTTATTGAGTTCTTCACCCTCAAATTTGATCGGAACCGGCATGAAATCGCAGTAAGTTTTAATTAACTGCTTAATGCGACTGGGTTCTACATATTCTTGTTCTTCGTCTTGGAGAGTGAGAGTAATCGTAGTACCGCGTTCGGTGCGGGATGATTCTGATAGTTCAAAAGCGGGTGAACCGTCGCAAGACCAGTGTACAGCTTGCGCGCCTTCTTGGTAAGAAAGAGTTTCAATTTCTACTTTCTTAGCCACCATGAAAGAAGAGTAAAAACCCAGCCCGAAGTGACCGATAATTGCGTCGTCGCCGCTGCCTTGATATTTTTGAATAAATTCTTCAGCGCTGGAGAAAGCGACTTGATTGATGTATTTTTTTACTTCGTCGGCGGTCATGCCGATGCCGTTATCGGAAATTGAAAGTGTTTTGTTTTCTTTGTCGATCGCAATGTTGATTTGTGGTTCGCCTAGATCGCCGCTGTATTCGCCCGATCGGGAAACCATTTTGAGTTTGGCAATAGCATCTACGCCGTTAGAAATTAGTTCCCGCAAGAAGACTTCGTGGTCGGTATATAGCGACTTCTTGATAATCGGGAAAATATTCTCGGTATGGATGGAGATTGTTCCCTGTTCTAAAACTGTCATAATTCTTCGGTGGTAATTGTGAGAAATTAGCTGTCAACTGTCAACTGTCAACTGTCAACTGACTATTTAATGATTTTGGGCGATCGCGCTACCTTTTGCCAAAGGGATTACCCGAAATTACTGATTCGGTTTCCCTCACATGGTAACTCACAAAGGCAATCGCAGGATAAACGTGCTGCCTGTGCCCAATTCGCTGCGGGCGCTGAGGTTGCCACGGTGGGCGCCGGCGATGGTTTGGGCGATTGCCAATCCCAGTCCCGATCCGCCGGTATGGCGAGATCGATCGCTATTGACTCGGTAAAATCGATCGAATATTCGCTCGACATCAGCCGCCGCCATCCCAATCCCGGTATCTTGCACTTCGATCGAGGCGGTGCGATCGTCAATGCAATCTAAAATAACGGTTACTTTCCCCCCAGCCGGAGTGTATTGAATGGCATTAACAATTAAAGCAGTGCGCTGTTTTTGGCCCGCAATTTTTGCAGCAGTTCCAATCCCGACATTCCCGGCAGCAACCAGTCAAAAATCGCTAAAGTATATTCCATCCACTGACTTTCTAAATATTCCCAAGCTTCTCTGCCATCTTGCGCCCAGTCAACTATATATTTTTCCTGTTTTAAGGTGCGATCTATCGCTTTTCCTAAATCGGGATCGTCTTCAACTAGCAATACTCTCATAACATTTATTTACAAGCGTAAATCCGCATACATTGTTAGCTGCCGGCAGCGCAAACCCCCAACATATTAAGTTGACACACTGAGATGAAATCAGCATGAAATCTTTTGAGTTGGCATAAAATCACATCTGTTGAGAATTATTGACAATAACTTGAAAATGTCTTATACTCAAATATGAGAAAATTTTTGAGAATATTTATCAATAGTTATGGGAGAATTATCCGATCGTCCCGCCATTAAAAAGGCTGGGCGCTGGAGTCGCCGTCAACTCCTACAGCTAGGAATAGCTGGTGCTGGGGTAGCGGGCGGGGCGATCGCACTTCAAAAGTTGACCCAAAAACGGACAGCGGCAGCCCGAATACCCCCAATTCCCGCCGATGCGCCCGCTATCAGCAATATCAACCCGATGCAAATTGCGCGGGATTTCGATTACGGCACGGTGACGCGGGAAAACGGGCGCACGGTGCGAGAATTTCGCATGGAAGCTAACAATTCGATCGTTCAGCTTAACAGTGCCGTCACTTTCAACACCTGGAATGTGAACAATCGCGTCCCCGGGCCGACATTGAGGGCCACTGAGGGCGATCGTATCCGCGTTATTTTTTCTAACAAAGGCGGACATTCTCATTCGCTGCACTTTCACGGCGTTCATCCCACAGAAATGGACGGCGTTAAACCGATCCGAAATGGCGCTGCTTTTATATATGAATTCGACGCAGTTCCCTACGGGCTGCATCTATACCACTGTCATGTTGCACCCGTAACACGCCACATCGGTAAAGGACTATATGGAATGTTCATTATCGATCCGCCAAAACCAAGATCACCCGCCGACGAAATCCTGTTAATCATGGCAGGATACGACGTAAATGACGACGAAAAAAACGAGCTTTACGCTTTTAACGGAATGCCTAATTATTATATGAATAACCCAATTCCAATTTACAGAAATCAGCTAGTCAGGCTGTACGTTCTGAACATGATAGAGTATGAATCAGCGGTAACTTTTCACCTGCACGCCAACTTTTTTGATGTATATCGCACGGGAATGACTTTGACTCCCAGCGAGAGAACAGATGTAATTACAATGGGAGTAGCTGAAAGACATATTTTAGAATTTAGCTACGGCTACGGCGGCAAATATATGTTTCATCCCCATCAAGATGCGATCGCCGAAGCAGGCTGCATGGGTTTATTTCAAGTCATCGCTTAACCCAAATCGCAGGCGAGGGCGCGCCGATTCAAATTAAGAAAGTATGAAATTATTTGACAAGCTCGATCGCAAGTAGCTACAATACAAAATCCGCAACTTATTGCAAATAATTCTTAATAAACTGAAAACCCAAATGCACTCAACGTCAAAATCAAAAACAACCATGTTCTCAACCTTTCGCTTATTACCGACAGCCACCGCTACAGCAATCCTCGTTGCTCTGGTAGGTTGCGTTTCCACCCCCACAGCCACCAACACCGAGAGCACCGCCTCACCCGTTGCCGCTGGTAGTCCCGCAGCAACAAGCGGTCACAGCGGGAATCACGGAGGCAAACCCGGCATTAACATCAATACTGCCATTCTTTCGGAGTTAGATAAACTCGAAGCCAAGCTAGGAATACCCGCACTTTCTAACAAAATTCAAGCCAGCCGCCCTTACGGAAAAGTAGAAGAATTGGTCTCAAAAAATGTGATTACTCAAGCCCAATTCGACCAAATCAAAGACTTGGTAACTATTCAAGATATTGTTCTCACAGGCGAAGCCAAAGATGTAGACTACATGACTAAATTGGGCTTGATGAAAGGGCATCTTTTCGTAGCAAAAGAACTCTTGGATCAAGGCAAAGCAGATCAGGCAGAACCGCACATCGGGCATCCAGTCGAAGAAATTTATGCTGATGTGGAAGATCAGCTAAACGAGCGTAAAATTCCCGAATTTAAGACTACTTTAATTAAATTGCAGGATTTAGTGAAAGCAGGTGCAAAAGATCCGGCTCAACTCAATACAGAATTTACCGTATCAATGACAGCAGTTGATGGAGCAATTGCCGCCCTTCCCGACGCGCAGCGCAAAGATCCGAAATTCGTGCTGCAAGTGATTAACGGCTTGCTAGATACAGCTAATTCCGAATACGGAGCGGCAGTTGCTGGCGGCAAAATTTCCGCAATTATTGAATATCAAGATTCGCGGGGTTTCGTCATGTACGCGGAAATGCTGTACAAAGATATCGCCGCTCAAGTGGCTAAAACTAACCCGGAAATCGACAAATTAATTGTTGCCAACATGACTGAACTTAAGGCAAATTGGCCAACTGCGATCGCCCCTGCGGCCCCGGTAAAAACCACCGAACAAGTTACCCAGCTAGTTAAAACAATCGAGAGCGACAGCCAAAAAGTTGGCAAACCCGCCTCCTAAAAAAGTTAAACAGTTGACAGTTGTAGGGTGCGTCGTTACCAACCATCAAAAAAAAATCGACCATCGATGAGCGACGCACCTTACTTACAGTTGACAGTTGACAGCGCAGTTTTTCGGGCTCTCGATTTAAACCGATCCTAAAAACTTTCGGTTTCTTGAGGCGGGGATGCGACACCCTATTTTTTGGTAAATAATCTACCAATTACCTAAACTAAAAAGATGAATTTTAGCGAAGCATTACCCACATTTGTAATTACTCTCCGCGAAGGAGTAGAAGCCGCTTTAGTTGTCGGAATCGTCCTTGCTTGTCTCAAAAAATCCGGTCAAAGTTATCTAAGTCCTTGGGTTTTTGGCGGTGTTGCTGTTGGACTGATTGCCAGTGCTTTGATAGGTGTACTGTTCGGCTGGACTATTCAAATTTTGTCCGCATCCAATCAGCCTTTTGCACCGATTATGGAGTCACTGCTAGAGGCAACTTTTGGGATTTTAGCGATCGCAATGTTAAGCTGGATGCTGATTTGGATGACGAAGCAAGCGCGATTTATGAAAGCCGAAGTTGAAGGCGCTGTGAGTGCCGCCATAACCCAAAATTCTCATGCCGGTTGGGGGGTATTTAGCTTAGTTTTGATTGCTGTTTTGCGCGAAGGATTTGAAACTGTTTTGTTTGTAGTTGCTAAGTTTCAACAAGGCATTCTTCCATCCTTAGGCGCTTTGTGTGGGATACTTTCAGCGGCCGGACTCGGCGTTTTGCTATTTAAATGGGGAGTAAAAATTAATATCCGCTTATTTTTTAAATATATGGGCATTTTATTGCTCTTTATTGTAGCGGGTTTAGTGGTATCTACTTTGGGATTGTTTGATAGTGCGATGAATATTCTATCCCAAGCAAATCGCGAATCAGCAGCGCTGTGTTTCTATTACGAAAGATTTGCCAAAGCTCACTCTTGCATTCTCGGACCGATGGTCTGGAATACCTCAAAAATCCTTCCCGAAGACAAGTTTCCCGGTTTGTTGCTGAGCGCGTTGTTTGGCTACACGGACAAGCTTTATTTAGTCCAAGGTCTGGCTTATTTCGTATTTTTAATTACCGTCGGTGGCATTTACTTGCAAAGTTTAGCAGGTCGAGTATTTTTTCCATTTAAGAAAACTGAGGTAACGAAATAGGAAATTAAGTGCGATCGACCTAGAGGGTGCATTTATCTATGAACGTAAAATTAGTCGAATTTTAGCCGATTCAAATTAAGGATTTTTTATGATTGGCTTAGCGCTCGCTTCTGTTTCAGCCAACTCTGCAATATCTAATTGGTGGTGGCTGCAAGTTATCATTACAGTTTCCTACTATGCAATTCCAACAATGCTGGTATATGCCCTTTACAAAGGGCGAGATATCCCCTTTCAATGGATGTTTCTGGTATTCGGAGCATTCTTCGTCACCTGTGGCACAACCCACGTCATCGAAACATGGTATGTTTGGTTTCCTGAATCTTTAGTATCAGAGTTTATGAAAGCAATTACAGCTTTCGTAGCCGGAAGTTCAGTTTTGTTGCTGTTAACATTGATGCCTTTTGCACTGGCACTTCCGAGTCCTGCCAAGCTAGAAGCTGCCAACTTAGCATTAGAAAATGAGATTGTAGAACGCCGAAAAGCCGAAGCAGCACTCGCCGAACTAGCAGAAGTATTAGAAGAGCAAGTGAAAACAAGAACAGCCAAACTTTCTAGAGCAAATGCTTTTTTAAGTAAAGAAGTTCTAGAGCGAAAAAAAGCCAAAAAAGCGCTGCAAGAATCGGAAGCTCAACTGAGAGAAAAAGCCACACAGTTAGAACAAGCTTTGCAGCAACTTCAGGAAACCCAAGCTCAATTAGTACATACCGAAAAATTATCAGCTTTGGGAGAACTGACAGCAGGAATTGCCCACGAAATTAGCAATCCGATTAACTTTATTAATGCGAATATTGCTTACGCCCACAATTATGTTGAAGATTTGTTACGTTTGGTCAAGTTATACGGCAAATATTATCCCAATCCGGTAGAAGAAATTCAGGAGGAAATTGAGACAGTAGAACTCGAATTTCTCAAAGAAGACTTGCCTCAACTTCTGTCTTCAATGAAGGTAGGAACTGACAGAATTTGTGCGATCGTGTCGTCAATGCGCAATTTTTCCCGTTTAGATAAGGACGGCATGAGTTTTGCTTCGATTCATGAAGGAATCGACAGCACCCTGTTAATTCTCCAACACCGACTGAAAGCGAACGGCAAAAGCCCTGCTATCCAACTGATTAAAGAGTACGGCAATTTACCGCTGGTTGAATGTTATGCAGGGCAACTAAATCAGGTATTTATGAACATTATCAGTAATGCCATTGATGTTTTGCGAGAGAGTTCTACTTCGCCTGTTTTGAATAGCCAGAGAAGCTGTCCTAGCATTCAGATTAGCACAGAAGTCGCGGAAGGCGATCGGGCTGTTATCCGCATTTTCGACAACGGCCCTGGAATGACTGAAGAAGTCAAAAATAAAATATTTAACCACTTTTTTACCACAAAACCAGCCGGTAAAGGAACGGGTTTAGGCTTATCAATTAGCAACCAAATTGTTCGAGAAAAGCACTGTGGCTGCTTGGAGTGCCTTTCGAGACTTGGAGAAGGTACAGAGTTTGTAATTTCGCTGCCAATCAGGCAGCAGAAGTCAGAAACTAGCAGATTAGTAGAAATGCAGGAGGCCGTTTGAATTGCATTCCTGGACGCACGGGAGTCCAAAAACCCGGTTTCTGCGTCAATATCTCTCGCCTCCATCGACGATTCTTCAAAGAAACCGGGTTTTTTGCGTGAGTCCTATTTCAAATTGCAAGTTTAACTCATTGATTCAAGTTTTTGGCAATTTACAATTATTAAGACTGCATTAATCAATCAGCTATCTATTGATTAAAGGTAAAACGACCTTCTACCTTTTCTCCGTTAACATCCGCAATCACCTTCACTGGATAACTTCCTGCATCTTTGCCTGGAAATACAACGGCGTAATGTTTGCCTTCAGCATCGTATTTGAGAGCTAGGGTTTGCTGCTTTCCATTTGGTAACTGCACTTGTGCTATCACTTTTGCGTTAGGAACTGGTTCCTGTTTGTCGCCTTTTTGCAAATAGAGATCTAAGTGAGTTCCGGTAGCTTCTTTCTGAGTTAAAAACTCTAATTTATAAGCTCCCGATTCGACAACTTGACCTCCTTTCGATGTTTGAGGATGGTCTGTTTTAGCAGTGGCCGCAGGAGAAGCAGCGGGGCTGGCAGCATTAGGTTGAGAGGCGACAGGAGCGGATGTTGGGTCGTTATTTGGCTTTGGGGCTGTATCGGCTATGTCGCCTTCGTTTTTGGTGCAAGCTCCCAAAAACAGCAATCCGACACTGGCTAAAACAATTAAATTTGACTTGAGCGATTTCATTTGTTTGACTCCTTTTATTACTATCAACTATTAACTATTAACTGTCAACTGTCAACTGTCAACTTAACTGTCAAATGTCACGGGTCAACTTTCAGGTGCGTCGCTCATCGATGGTCGATTTTTGTTTGGGATGGTTGGTAGCGACGCACCCTACAACTATCAACTGTCAACTGTTTACTACTTTTCCATCTTCAATAATTGGCTGAGGTTGTTGAGGTCGTAAAAAATGCCCAAATTGAGCATACAAAGCTGGCAAAACTAACAGCGTTAGCGCTGTAGAAGTAAACAATCCTCCTAAAACTACTATGGAAAGCGGTTGCAAAATTTCTTTGCCCGCCCCACCTTCTAAGACTAAAGGTGCTAAACCTAAAGCTGAAGTTGAAGCCGTCATTAAAATAGCATTTAGCCGTTCCATCGATCCTTTAATAATTGCTTCCTTAAAAGGCATTCCTTCGGCAAATTTAGTGTTGTAGTTGTCTACTAAAAGCAAGCCGTTGCGGGTAGCCACGCCAAATAAGGTGACAAAACCAACTAAAGAAG
>JAAUPF010000253.1 GCA_012034575.1 Richelia sp. CSU_2_1
GTGCGAGAACTTATAAAGGATTATCTGAAGCCATCAAGCTCGCCTACGAGCAAGTTGAAGAGCAAGACTTCTGGAATTGGTTTACCCACTGCTGTTATTGTACCTCATCTACCTGAGAAATGCTATAGCACAAAACCAACATTTTCGTGTTCTTTGAAAAAAAGATTTAAGAAATTAAAGCTGCGAGAAGAATTAGGAATGAGTCAGGAGGAGTTGGCGCGAGAACTTGGTGTTTCCTCTCAAACAATCAGCCGTTGGGAGTTGGGGAAGAATGTACCGACGTTTACTGTCAAGCAGATGAAAGCTTTCGAGAAATTGCTGGCTAGCATCGGCAGGTCGATCGCGGATTTGCCAGATAATCTATGATGGAAGCGATCGATCTAAATTTTCAGTGAAATGAGATATGCCTCAATCCTTCAATCTTTCAATCTCCGATCGCTAAATTTCTCAATCCAAAATCTAAAATTACCCTGTCTCGCCCTTTTTCCTTAGCTGCATACAGAGCTCTATCGGCCGCTGCAATCAATTTTTCCTGAGAGGTTTGCGAGGGGAGACAAGTGCTAGCTACACCCAAACTCAGCGTTACGCAAGCACTCACCGCCGAATTGATATGTTCGATGTCTAATTTTTTTACTGTAACTCTAATTGTCTCCGCGATCGAGACAGCTCGATCTGATGAAATCCGGGGCAAAACTATTGCAAATTCTTCGCCTCCGTAACGCGCTACCAAAGCCTCCTCCCCAACTTCTGCGGTTGAGGACTCTACAGCCTCTGCAATTGTTTTTGCCACTTTTTGCAAGCAAGCATCTCCCGCCTGGTGTCCGTAAGTATCGTTGTATTTCTTAAAATAGTCAATGTCGCATAAAATCAAAGAGATTTCTGCTGTTTCTTGTTCTAAATTACTCCATTGTTTGTCTAAATATTCGTTGAAACAGTGGCGGTTGGCAACTTGAGTTAAGCTATCGAAGTTGGCAAGGCGGTACAATTCGGAATTAGCGGCAGCTAATTGAGAATTAGCTGTTTCTAACTCTGACTTAGTAACAGCTAGATTGTAATACAGTTCGCTAATGTACCAGGTGGCTTGTTGGTGAATTTGCGATAAAGCTAACAGCACTTGATGTACGTCCAGCAACCTGTAAACATTAGGTTCTAACTCAACGACGATCGGCTCGTAAAGCAGTTCGGGAGTTCGCTGCACTGCTCGCTGAGCGGCCATGACAATTAAGGCTACTCCTGGTAAAATTAAAATATCCGTGCGAGCTATTTGATACAGAGCCATAATCGGTCGGTAAGCAAAGATATCGACTCCGTAAGGGCGGCTCATGTGTTCCATAAATCTCCGCCTGGATATCATGCCCAAAAATTCGCCTTTTAAAGTTAGGATAACTCCCGGCAGCAATGGATGGGCCTGAAATAACCGAGCAACTTCTTTGCCTAGGTAGGAGGATTCGACTTGAAAATTGAAGACCGACAGTTCTTTAAGAGTAGACTCCAAAGACAGAGTTTCGGATGATTTTTCAGGCCAAATAGGTGGCGCGATAAATTCCACAGACACAGCGCATACCTGAATGAACATTACAGCAGCAATAAAGCTAGTTTCAGATATTAGCTGATATTAGCATTTATATGTTGGCATGAGCTGTATTCTTGATTACACTGGTTGCGATCGACACTGGCTCGGCTAGCATCTTGCTGCTTTGGATCGCACCTGTATTTCATGGAGCCACGCTCGCTTAAGTATAACATCATAAATTATTGCCAATTTTTTTACTTGTTTGCTGTTACATTTGCATCCTAAATTTTACCCCTTTTTCCTAAAGGCGCGATCGAGTTCGATCGAACTCTCCCAAGTATTATAATGCAGGCAGATTAACATCTTAAAGCCAGCGCGCTCGGGATGCAGAAAAATTTAGCAGTTCGATCGACCTCAATTATGCTTCAGCCAGCGTTCAAGTACCAGCGGAAAGAACACGATCGTACTTACACGTTCCAGTTCGCAAAACCGGATTTTTAGACAAAATAGAGTTTGAATTGCCGCACCAGATTTAAAAACCCGGTTGCTTAATTCAACGTTCGTCCGGGATTGATAATTCACAACTCAAAACTTGCTTACCAGCCCCAAGTTCCTGCCCCTCCCTTAAACGGACCGACAATATCTTTAGTAATCCAACCGCCGTAAAAATCCCCAGGTTGAGCCTGCACCAATTCCCCAGCTACATAACAAGCATCCATCAAGCTCGGATAAAAAGCTACATAGTCTTTAATCGCCTCAAAAACTTGAGTGGGATGGGGATAAAACCAACCAGCATTCGCTACTTGCTTGTCGCCTACTGCCAGAGTATAGTAACCCGCTTGTCCCTTCCACTCGCACCAAGACCCGCGCGAAGTTTGGTGCAAATACTGCATTTGAATATCGTCGGGAGGGATATAGTAGCAGGGAGGGTGACTTGTTTCCAGTACCCGCATAGCGTGGTGGGTATCGGCGATCGTCACTTTATTAAAAATTATCTGTACGTGCTTGGTCGATGCCTCAAGGCGGGGCGGGCGCGGGTAATCCCAAACAGATTCTTGACCGGGGCCCGGTTCAATTCGATCGTGGTTCATTACCAAAAATTCTCCTGCAAAAAAACAAATTTGCCAGTTATAGCCGAAGGCAGAAGGAAGAGGGCAGAAGGCAGAAGTCTGAGGGACTCATAGTAACGCTTTGGGCGATCTAAAATGTCCTAACCGTTTTGGCAGTTGCTATAGCATCACAATTGATTTTACCTTTTTCCTTCTTCCCTGTTCCTTCTTTCCTCAGAGGGTACTCGCATCTTTGACGCCGAGAGAATTATCTGATAAAGTTATAGCCAATATCAACGCTTTTTAATCCCAGCAAAAATCCAAGGCCGTGCTGAGTTTGTACGCTTTACCAGAAATAGCGCGTGCACATCACACACCCGCGATCGAACGTTTAAAACCGAGCGGGCAGCCAACCGCAACCTACATTTATGGAAATCCCCTTTAACATCACCCTGCTGACGATCGCGACTGTCGCCTGCGGCATCGGCGCTCAAGTGCTAGCCGCTTACTTGAAGGTTCCCGCGATCGTCTTTTTGCTGCTGTTCGGCATTTTAGCAGGTCCAGATTGCTTGGGACTGCTGCATCCCAATCTGTTGGGCAGCGGTTTGGAAGTAATGGTTTCCCTATCGGTAGCCTTAATTTTATTTGAAGGCGGGCTGAATTTGGAACTGCGAGATTTGGGCAGAGTGTCGGGCAGCATCCGCAATTTAGTTACTTTAGGCACTTTAATTACCTTAATTGGCGGTGGAATGGCCGCCCACTGGTTGGGAGAATTTCCCTGGCCGATCGCATTTTTGTATGCTTCTTTAGTAGTCGTCACCGGTCCGACAGTCATCGGCCCTTTGCTCAAACAAGTATCAGTTGACAAACAAGTTGCCGCTTTGCTCGAAGGCGAGGGAGTTTTAATCGATCCTGTCGGCGCGATTCTAGCAGTGTTGGTATTGAATATTATTTTAAACGGCAATGCTGACTGGTTGATTTTGTTTAGAGATTTAATGGTACGCCTGGGAGTCGGCACAGCAATCGGAGTTGCCGGAGGTTGGCTGTTGGGATTTATTTTAAAACGATCGCAATTCCTGTCAGAAGACTTAAAAAATTTAGTAGTTCTAGCCGGTTTGTGGGGATTGTTCGGACTGGCAGAAGAAATTCGCAGCGAATCGGGACTGATGGCAACGGTACTATCTGGCATGGTACTCAGAGCCGCTTCAGTACCCGAAGAAAGGCTGCTGAGGAGGTTTAAAGGTCAGCTTACAGTCCTTGCTATTTCTGTAGTGTTCGTGCTGCTGGCAGCCGATTTATCCCTCGCTAGTGTAGTCGCGCTCGGCTGGGGAAGTTTGTTCGCTGTTTTAGCTTTAATGTGGATAGTCAGGCCGATTAATATTTGGGTTTGCACGCTCAACAGCGGTTTGAATTGGCGGCAAAAATTATTTGCTTGCTGGGTAGCTCCGAGAGGAATTATATCAGCTTCGATCGCCTCTTTATTTGCTGTTTTGCTTACCCAACGGGGAATCACCGGCGGCGACTCGATTAAAGCCTTAGTGTTCCTAACAATAATTCTGACAGTTTTCCTGCAGGGATTGACGGCGGGGTGGATGGCTCAACTGTTGGGAGTTACATCGAAATCGGCAACCGGTGCGGTAATTGTCGGGTCAAATCCGTTAAGCAGATTAATCGCTCGTTTGTTTCAAGAAAGGGGAGAATCAGTAGCAATTATCGACACCAATCCTGAAGCTTGCGAACAAGCAGAAAGAGAAGGTTTGCGAGTATTTTTAAGCAGTGCTCTCGATCATAGCGTTTTGGAAGCAGCCGGACTCGCCTCGATGGGAACTTTTTTAGCTTTAACTAACAATGGCGAGGTAAACTTGGTATTAGCTCAACGCGCCGCCGAAGAATTTAAACCGCCGAGAGTTTTAGCGCTTTTTCCCCAAGAACCGCAAGCTAATGCACCTGCAAATAACAGCAAGATCGATCGAGCTTTTATCGCCGATTTGTCCCTCAAAGATTGGAACGAATATCTCAGCGATGGCGAGGTAAAATTGGGAGTAACGCAGTTAAAAAGTTTGGGATTTGAGTTTCAAGCCGCTCACTTGCAAGCCCTAATTCGCGCCGGGGAATTAGTACCGCTGCTGCTGGAAAGACAGGGATACTTGCAGGTGATGTCCGCCACCCAGACTTGGCAAGGGGGCGATCGAATTATTTATTTGCTTCACGATCCGAAACCGAAGTTATTGAAAAGATTGTCCGGTGCTTCGCAGTCTCGCTTGACTTTAGAAACGCATCCAGCAGTAGAAGAAGTGCCGATAGTTGCTCCTGTTTTAGAGCCTGTTTTGGCATCAGATAAAATAGATGAGGAAGAGAAAGTTTTGCAGCCGCCAGTTTCTCGATAGGGGCAAGTTAGGTAGCTGATTTTGTAGCGGATGTCGTGGGTGAAATTTCGGCTGCGGGCAATTTAAAGGATATAGAGAATATAATACCAAATTCATAAAATATTGCTAGAGGTAGATGTTTTTTGGCGATTAAGGTTGATTCGAGCGATCGTATTTGTAGCAGCACTTTGTAAAATTCGTATAATGGAATGAAGGAAGCAGCTTGTAATTATGTAGAGAAGAAATTATGTAGGGAAGAGGGAGGATTTTATGGTTGTGGAAGGTTCCTATCGAGCTAGTACGTACAATCTGGAATGGGAGAGAGAAATCCAGCGGTTAAAGGCTCAAGTTAACCTCAGTTGGGCAAAGGAAGCGCGCAATTTACAACGGTTCGGTTTGGCTGACGGGATGAATGTTTTAGAAGCGGGAAGCGGGCCGGGATTTTTTACTGAAAAGTTGTTAGAATTGCTGCCAAACAGTTCGATCGCAGCTTTAGAAATTGACACCGCCTTGCAGGAAAAAGCAGTAGAATATTTGCAGGATAAAGGGGGCGATCGAATAAATTACGTTCGAGCGTCGGTGACAGATACTGGTTTGAATGATAACACTTTTGACTTTGCGATCGCCCGTTTGTTATTCGTCCACCTTCCGGAACCAGTCGCTGCTGCTAGAGAAATATTGCGCGTCTTGAAACCTGGTGGTAAACTGACGATCGTCGATAACGATGCGGATTTATTTTGGCTGACAAATCCACCTCAGTCTGTGGAAATTGTCAGAGAGAAATTCAAACAGGTAATTGCCTCGCGGGGTGGCGATTTATGCGTCGGGCGAAAGCTGTGCCGCATTCTCAAAGAAGCCGGATTTGTTAGCATCGATTTAGAAGCGGTTGTCTGCCACAGCGATTTAATGGGAATTGAAGCGTTTGCACCTTTGCTTGATTCCGGGCCGATTTTACAAATGGTTAAGCAAGGGTTGATTTCCGAGTCAGAAATAGAAAGTTATTTGGTGTCGCGGGAGGCGTTTTTAGCGGAAAAAGATCGAGCGATGATGAGTTTTTGGTTGATGGCTTGCGGGGAAAAACATTAATAAAATTTCCCCCTTTACGCTACAGATAACGGCTGCTGCGGAATAGTTTTTGGTGGTGGCAGCGGTTTTCTTTCCGTTTCAAACCACTCAATTAAAGAAGCAATTGCTTCTTGTCCGTTTCCTCTCCTAAAATTATCTGCGTTTATCTGCGTTTATCTGCCTCCATCAGCGGTTTTCCGAGCGATCGAAATATTTAATAACTTTACCATCGATCGCTCAAACCTTCTCAACTCAACCTTGAATTATCTCTGTAAAGCGCTCCATTTTTCTAATTCCCAAAAAATCAGAATCAGCTAAAGCTAACTCTCGATAAAAATGAGGAGCAAACTTTACAGCCTGTGCCAAACTGTCAACTGCCAAATCTCCAAAACCGAGCAGCGCGTAACAGCAAGCTTTATTGTACAAAGCATTAGCCAAACTCGGTTGAATTTCCAGCGCCACGTTGTAGCACGCGATCGCCTCCGAGTAACAGCTCTTTTTCCCCAATTCCACGCCCCGATTGTACCACATCAAATAATCTTCACGCTGGTACTCAATAGTTGCAGCAATCTTCGGATTTATGGGAGTTGCGCCTACCAATTTCCCCAAAGCAACTTTCAACTCGATCGCAGCTTTCTCGGAATCTGGTTTGAGAGCGATCGAGCGATTGAAGCTAGCAACAGCTTGTTTGTACAGCCCCATCGAACTTGCTGCCAATCCCCGGTTGTACCAAGCTTTCGCATCGTCGGGATTGAATTCGATCGCCCTGTCGAAACTGTTGAGCGCGCGATAGTAAAGCTTGAGCTCCAACAAAGCCGTACCGCGATTGTACCAAGCCCAAGAAGCTTCAGGATGCAAACTTAAAGAGCGATCGAAACTCGCGATCGCCTTATCGTAACGCTGCATATCGATTAACGTCAGTGCCCGATTGTGCCAAATACTAGCCGAGCAAGGATTGAACTCCAGAGCTCTGTCAAAACTATTTAGAGCATCCAAGTGGCGGCCCAATTTTCCCAGAGCGATCGCGCGATTGTGCCAGCCGAAACTCGCATTCGGCTGCACCGCCAAAGCCTCGTCAAAGCTAGCCAGGGCTTCCTGGTGCCGCTCTAAATTCCCCAAAGCCATGCCCCGCCCAAACCAAGCCTTGTAGTGATCTGACTGCATTTGGAGAGCTCTGTCAAAGCTTTCCAGAGCGGCTTCGTTATCTTTAGCTTCTAGCTGGCGCGAGCCTTGATGGTAATGCCAAGCGGCTTCCAAGTTTTGGATTAAATTCATAAAAACTTTATTTTGCATCTATCTTAGGTATGATTTTACCTGAAACAATGCTAGCAGTTAAATTGTAATTACACCGAAAGCCTAAAAATTTTGATACCGGGCGATCGACCGTGAAAACTGCACTTAACAACCTCAACAATTATTGATATTGGTGACAGGACTTACGCAATTTTCACGATAATAACGATGTTGTCTGGTGCGTCGCGTCAATTTGCGATTTCCCAATCTAAAATCTAAAATTTCCAATCTCAAATAGCCGGACGCACCGAAGATACTAGATCGGCCAATCAACCAACAAGCACAGCATCCCGAGCATTTTTGCCCAACAGCAGCCTGCCTTCGGCGTCGGTACTAAAATCTTTACCGAGTACAAAACCCTTGCCCATCAACCGCTTGCAGGCAGTTAGCGCAGTAATTCTGCGAATTTCTGCCATCACGTCAGCAGGAATCACATAATTCAAACTCCAGATTACAGACTCGCAGTCATGCCAAATCAAACGCTCGATGCTGACGATCGCGATCGCAGCAACGCTTTCCACAGACATCCGCTGTCTGAGAGCCGCAATTAAATCTTTACCAATTAAACTATTGCGAGTCATCATCGCTCTAGCCATCTTCCCAATTTCTTGTTCGAGTTCTAAATGATTCATGCCGGTACGAGCTTTGTTTTTTAAAGCAGAACTCAGAGTAAAATCTCTACCTGCAAACAGCCTCTACCCTAGCATGAGAGAAGCAGGCGCAACTTCAACTCTGTTTAGCTAAGTATACCCAAAGATAGAGAAAGAATCTATCTCAAGGCAGATTTTTTTTACAGTTGACAGTTGACAGTTGACAGTTGACAGTTGGGAATTGGGAATTGGGAATTGGGAATTGGGAATTGTTAATTCTCCCACTCTCCCCCTCTCCCACTCTCCCCTCCCATCTTCCTTCTGCTGATTTGCGAGTTTGAGAGATAATAAAAGTTGTCAATTCAGAGAAAAAACTGCGATGGCTGCCGATCGGCCGGATATAGATATTGCGCCTTTTATCGACCACGCTTTGCTGGACCCCACCGCTACAGCGGAACAGGTAGAAAACTGCTGTCAGGAAGCGGAAAGATTTGGATTTGCAGCAGTTTGCGTCTATCCGGCTTGGGTGCGCACTGCGGCCAATCTCCTGCACGGAAAAAAACCGAAAGTCTGTACGGTTATCGGCTTTCCCAGCGGTGCGACAGCACCGACGGTCAAACTTTACGAAGCCCTCGAAGCGGCAGATAGCGGAGCAGTAGAATTAGATGTCGTAGTTAACTTGGGATTTTTGCGATCGGGAAAAATTGATGAATTCCACCGAGAAATCGCGGAAATTTGCGAAGAAACAGGTCAAATTGTGAAAGCGATTATCGAAACCTCGCTGCTGTCTGATGGGGAAAAAAAATTAGCAGCCGAGATTTGCATGGAAGCCGGCGCGGCTTATCTGAAAACCAACACGGGTTTTTACGGTGCGGCGACAATTGCTGACGTGCGGTTGTTCGCAGAAATTACGAAAGGTAGAGTTGGGATTAAGGCTGCAGGTGGAATTCGCACTTGGGAACAAGCTTTAGATTTAATTGTTGCCGGTGCAACTCGGTTGGGAACTTCTCGCGGACCCGATTTAATTCGCGATCGACAAAATTCAGTTATTAGTCAGTAGTCATTAGTCATTAGTCAACAGTCATGAGTCAACAGTCAACAGTCAACAGTTGTCATGACTGAAGCTGCAAGAAGGAAGACCAAAGTTTAAAGAGTTGGCAGTCGCGATCGACAATTCAACAATCTAAAATCTAAAATCTCCCCCTCCCCCACTCTCCCACTCTCTCCCTCCCCCACTCTCCCCTCTCCT
>JAAUPF010000254.1 GCA_012034575.1 Richelia sp. CSU_2_1
TAGCGCGACTTAAGCCGGCAATAATCCGATTTCGGCGGGGAAAATTAGTTTTATTTGGTTGAGTGCCGGCGGGATATTCGCTAATCGCCAATCCCTGCTGCAAAAGTCGATCGCACAGCCTCTCATTCGGCTTGGGATAGACGATATCGACTCCAGTTCCAAAGACGGCTAAAGTCCGCCCACCCGCCTCCAAACAGCTTGTATGAGCCTCTGTATCGATACCGGCGGCGAATCCCGAAACAACAGTAAAACCGCTGTTAGCTAAAGCCATACTAATTTTGCGAGTCCATCTTTTGCCGTATTCCGAAGGGCTGCGAGTGCCGACAATCGCTACTGTTGGCTTGATTCCTAGGTTTTCATTTAAATCGATTTTACCGCGATAATACAGTATCGGTGGCGGGTTGGGAATTTCTAATAATAAGCGGGGATAGTCTTTGTCTGCTGGCGTCCAAAAACAGGGGTTGGCGATCGAATGTTTTTCAATAAATTGTTCGGGATTTATTTGCGATCGCTGTTGTAATATTGTTTCTACTGTCAGCTTACCAAAGCCTTCTACTCGCGCTAACTCTGCGGGTTTTGCCGTCCAAGCTGCCGCTAAAGTCGGGAAATGTTGGTGCAATCTTTGCAGTAAAATCGGTCCTATACCTCGAATTTGCGACCATGCGAGCCAGTAAGCGCGTTCTTGGGCCAATGACTTTTCCTCAACTTGTCTGAGTAATATTTTATCAGAAAATGCGGTTGACAACTCTTTCTTGAGCTGTTTTAAACAGGCTCGATCGATTTTTATTGATGGTAATTATTCAGTTCTGGCGATCGCACAAAACTCGATCGCCCCTGCTATGATACAATCATCCTGTAACAATTAATCCATCTCGGGCGATCTGCTGTGCGATTTCGGTAATTGCTCGATCGAGTCCTACTAAATTATGAATCTATAATGAATCTCAAAAACCGCCAGCACATTAACTTATTGTTGCTCTCATTTCCTGCGATCGCGTGGCTGATAATTTTCTTCGTTTTGCCGCTGTTAATTATATTCGCATACAGCTTTCTCGAACGCGGTACTTACGGCGGCGTCACTGCGGTATTTACCATCAGCAACTACCAGCGTTTGTTCGACGAAGTTTTTTTAGGAGTAATTGCGCGATCGATCTGGTTGGCTTTCCTAACAACCGTCGCTTGCTTGTTAGTTGGATATCCTTTAGCCTTTTTCATCGCCACCCGTCCCCCGCGCTGGCGCAATGCTTTATTATTGCTAGTAATTATCCCATTTTGGACTAACTTTTTAGTCAGAACTTACGCTTGGATGGTATTGTTGCAAAATCAAGGAGTAGTCAACACGGCATTGCAAAGCTTGAAAATTATTAGCGAACCGCTAACTTTATTGTTTACACCTTTTGCAGTGGCGATCGGACTGATTTACGGCTATTTACCGTTCATGGTTTTGCCATTATATTCGAGCATCGAACGCTTCAATTTTTCCTTAGTTGAAGCCGCTCAAGATTTAGGGGCAAATGACATTAGAACTTTTTGGCGCGTGTTTTTGCCACTAACAACTAAAGGAATAGTTGCAGGTTCAATTCTCGTTTTTGTGCCTTCAGTAGGCGCTTTCATTACACCGGATATCTTGGGCGGCGCTAAAACAATTATGGTAGGAAATTTGATTCAAAATCAGTTTTTGAAAGCCCGCGATTGGCCCTTTGGTTCTGCCCTATCCGTATTGTTGACTTTAATTGTATTAATTCCCGTTTTAATTTATTTCAGGGTTGCTGATGAAACTGAACGGAGTAGTTGATAGATGAAGTGCGAGGTTTTGATGGTGGGTATTTAACGCAGATGAAAACAGATGGACGCGGATGAACGCAGATGACTAAACTAGATTTATTTGTGCGATCGCACGGCAACAAATTACTGTGGATACAAGCTGTACTGGCATTTTCCTTCCTCTATTTGCCAATTCTGATCCTGATTATTTACTCCTTCAACACTTCTAGATTTAATGCAGTTTGGCGCGGTTTTACCCTCGATTGGTATCGCAGCTTATTTGTTACTTCAGCAGCGACAATTGCTACCAGCAGCAGTGCAGGCATCTTACCCGCACTCAACAATAGCTTGTTAATTGCGGCTGTTTCTAGCATCCTAGCAACAATTTTCGGCACCGCGATCGCCCTCGCTTTAGAACGCTTTAATTTTCCAGGGCGGAAAGCGATAGAAGCTTTACTATTTTTGCCAATAATTATGCCAGAAATTACGATCGGCATTTCGCTGTTAGTGTTTTTTACCCTGCTATTTCGGATAATAGAAAATCTGTCGGGCATTCGACTAAATCTCGGATTGACAACAGTAATTATCGGTCACGTTGCCTTCAGTATTTCCTTTGTTACAATTACAGTTCGCGCCCGTTTGGCAGAGTTCGATCGAACTTTAGAACAAGCAGCATTTGACTTAGGGGCTAACGAATGGAAAACTTTTTGGCGGATTACTTTTCCTCTAATTTGGCCCGGTATTTTTAGCGCCGCTTTGCTAGCTTTTACACTGTCACTAGATGATTTTGTCATCACATTTTTTACCACTGGTGTGGGTGCGATGACGCTGCCACTTTTCGTTTACGGTCAAATTAAATTTGCCGTGACGCCCGCAATTAACGCTATTTCAACCTTGATGTTGCTCGCCTCTTTATTGCTAGTTGTATCGTCGCTAACAGTTCGGAAAACAGTTGACAGTTGACAGTTGATAGTTGCAAGTTGACAGTCGATCGCGAAGCGTCCGCCAAGGGCGGAATCGATTGATGAAATTCATCTGCGTTGATCTGCGTTTATCAGCCTTGCATCTGCGGTTGCAAGTTGGCAATTGGTAATTCTCCCAATCTTTCAATCCCCCAATTTGTCAAAAATCTAAAATCAAAAATCGAATAATCTGCCAATCAAAAATCAAAAATCAAAAATCTAAAATCCCTTGACAGTTGGCAATTGTGTGTCATAATAAGTGTCGCCGATAAGCAATAAAAAAGTTATGAAACGCCTGTTGACTTTTCTACTTTTGTTTGTTGTTAGCGCCCTACTGCCTTTCGGTTGTAGCAGTGCCAACAATAACAAACAGCAAGTGCTCAGCATTTACAATTATGCAACATACATCGCCCCAGAAGCGATCGCCCAATTCGAGAAAGAAAACAACGTTAAAATTCAATACGACACCTTCGAGAATAGCGAGGCACTCTATGCCAAACTCAAACAAGGAAATCCCGGTTACGACTTAATATTTCCTGCAGACTACATGGTGAAAATCATGGCAACAGAAAATATCATTGAACCGCTGAATCTTAACAACATTCCCAACCAAAAAAACCTCGAACCTAAGTTCCTCAATCAATCTTTCGATCCCGGCAATAAATATTCCCTACCTTACCAATGGGGAACGATGGGAATTGGATACAGCCTGAAAGCAACCAAAGACGAAATTAACAGTTGGACGGCGATGTTCGATGCGAAATATACAGGCAAAATCGCGTGGCAAGATGACAGCAGATACACCTTTGCCGCCGCTTTAATGTATTTAGGATTCGACCCCAATACAACTAATCCCGAAGAGATTAACAAAGCCCGAGATTTGCTAGTTAAAAACAAAAGCATCATCGCAGCTTTTGTTCCCGATACCGGTCAAGACTTGCTCGATCGAGGAGAAGTCAATTTGACATTAGAATGGAGTGGCGATATCTTTCAAGTAATGAAAGAAAATCCCGATCTCCGCTACGCTATTCCCAAAGAAGGAAGCATCCTTTTTACTGACAACATGGCAATTCCCAAAGGTGCACCTCACAAAGAATTAGCCGAAAAATTTATCAACTTCGTTTTGCAGCCAGAAATAGGGGCGCAAATATCCAACTTTATCCACTTCGGATCGCCTAACAAAGCAGCCATTGACAAAGGCTTAATCGACCCCAAAGATTTTAAAAACCCTCAAATTTACCCGCCCGCCGAAGTGTTTGCTAAAATGAAGTTCTTGCAAGATGTCGGAACAGCAACATCACTGTACGATCGCGCTTGGACAGCAGTCAAAGCATCCGGTGGAAAATAGTTGATAGTTGACAGTTGACAGTTGATAGTTGTCATCAGTCATTAGTCATTAGTCATCAGTCATTAGTTATTAGCCATTCTTCCTTCTTGCTTCTTCCTTCTTCAGGTTATAGGTTGTAAGTTTTAGGTTTGAGTCTTTTCCACCTACCACCTACCACCTACCACCTACCACCTTCTTCCTTCTTCCTTCTTCCTTCAAAATGCACGCGATCGAACTTGTCAACTTTTCCAAAATATATCACAGTACCCGCGGCCAAGATTTCTTGGCTGTAGACAACCTCAACCTGCAAATTTACGATCGCGAATTCTTTTCTTTACTCGGCCCTTCCGGCTGCGGCAAAACCACAACTTTGCGAACTATAGCAGGTTTTGAAACCCCTACAGCCGGAGAGATTTACATTCACGGGCAACCGATGAACAGCCGCCTGCCATTTCACCGCCCGGTAAATACAGTATTTCAAAACTATGCTTTATTTCCACACATGACTGTAGCACAAAATGTTGCCTTTGGGTTAGAAATGGAGAATTTTCCAGCAGCAAAAATTCGCGATCGCGTGACAGAAACTTTAGCATTAGTACAGCTAACAGATTTAGCAAAACGCTATCCCCGCCAACTCTCGGGAGGGCAGCAGCAAAGGGTAGCGCTGGCGAGGGCTTTAGTCAAACAACCGTCGGTTTTACTGTTAGATGAACCTCTAGGGGCGCTGGATTTTAAATTGCGTAAAGAGATGCAATTAGAATTAAAAAAAATGCAGCAAAAGTTAGGAATTACTTTTATTTACGTCACGCACGATCGCGAAGAAGCCCTCACAATGTCCGACAGGATTGCTGTCTTGGAACGGGGACAATTGCAGCAAGTCGGAAGTCCGATCGAAATGTACGAATACCCTCAAACGCGGTTTGTAGCTGAATTTATCGGCGACAGCAATTTCTTGACAGGACGAGTAGTAGAAAGGCAAAATAGTAATATAATAGTATTAGTAGACGAACAATTGCCAGTATTAGTTGCGACAGCAGAAGATGTGCCGATCGGCAAAATTGTTACCCTAGTATTGCGGCCCGAAAAAGCAGCAATTTATCCGGATGACGCAGCAATTGAAAATAGCTGGCCCGCCACAGTAGAAGAAGTAGTTTATATCGGCACCGATACCCGCTATACAGTGCGATTGACTGCCAAAAGCGCGATCGCAATTCGCAGGCAAAACTTGCACCGAGATAACTTGCAGCAACATCAAACCGGCGATACAGTTAGCATTGCAGTACCGCCGGAAAGCCTGTCGATTTTAGATTTTAGATTTTAGATTTTAGATTAGTACAGACATACGCGATCGCACCTTTTCAATAAAACCCGAAGTTTGGGAATCCCCGCACGATCGCACCGGGGAGGATATCATCCATTCCGGTAAGCCTTCGGAGTCGTCCCCGTCAATTTGCGAAAATGCTTGTTCAAATGGGTTTGATTTGCAAAGCCGCACTCTAGGGCAATATCGACGATCGCCATCTCTTTCTTTGTCTGCAATAATTCCTTTGCCCGTTCGATTCGTTGTCGCAAAACATATTCATAAGGTGGCATTCCCATCGATTTTTTGAACAATTCGCAGAAGTGATATTGACTGATATTGAGTTGACTGGCGATCGCATCTAACGTCAATTTCTCATTCAAATGTGCTTGGATGTAGTCAATTGCTACCCGCAGCGATCGCGATTTAATCCACCACACCACGATCTTTGTTTAAAGACGGGTGAATGTACCGAGTAATGCTTGAGAAGGTGGTTGCAAAGAGCATCGATCAGTGCTTCTGCATAGGGAGAACCGCAGTTTTCGCTCAACTCCAGTTCAGCTTTGAGATTGAGTCCAATGCCGTAAATCAGCGGATCGGATCGAGCAAAAGTAGGAAGCATTTCTATGCGATCTGGAGCGATCGCATCCCGAGCTAAATCTGTAAGAACATGGGGTTCTAAGCTGATAACAATCCCCTCAACAGTCTCTTGTTCTATGCCTTGCCAGTGGGGGGCATGAGCGGGGATAATGGCAACATCTCCAACATTAACATTTTCAGCTAGGAGGCGATCGTCGATTCTCCGCTCCGATGCCAATTCTGGTTTCAGGTGAATGCAGAGAACGTGATTTGGAGTAATCATCACACGAGTTTCACCGCCTTCGTGAACAACATGGCACATTCTTACTCCCGTACTTCCCGTTTCGTAAGATTTAAAGTAATGGATTGGGGCAGTTTGGGAAAGTTCTGATTCTTTGGTGTATTCTGCAATGAACAATTGTTTGTTTTTCATGATTATTTATCCTCTCTCCTGCGATTTCTTATTTCGATTCACGAGCGAGCTCAGAAGTGTGAAGGCTGACTCGCTTTTACTCTTTGCGATATGCCTTGGGTGTAGTTCCAGTAAACTTGCGAAAATGCTTGTTCAAATGGGTTTGATTTGCGAATCCGCACTCTAGGGCAATATCAACGATCGCCCTTTCCTCGTCCTTCAACAACTGTTTCGCCCGTTCCACTCGCTGTTGCAACACATACTTGTACGGTGCAATTCCTGTTGACTGTTTGAACAAATCGCAGAAGTGATACACGCTCATATTGAGTTGTTGGGCGATCGCTTCTAAACTCAATTTCTGGTCAAGATTCGCTTGGATGTAATCGATCGCCTGTTGCAGTTTCTGAGCCGGAAGCCCTCCTCGATACTGCCGGAATTTGGGTTCAAAGGCGCAATAGTTGCGGAGTAAATGAATCAGTAAGAGATTGGCAAGCGATTCACCGTAGAGTTGCCCGCCGAGTCCATTGTGCTGCATTTCTTCATAAAAAGCTTTGGCAAAAAACTCTAGCTTCGGATCTTTGTTATACAAAATCGGTCGGAGTTCCACTCGATCGGGATTGAGACAATTGGTTTCGATCGCGATTTGTTGTAAAGTTTGCGGTTCGATCGTGAATAAAACAGATTCATCGGTTTGATTCCAAGCAAAAAAAGTAGGCGTTTTCCCTGGTAGTAAGAATAAACTACCTGGAGAAAACGAACCATCATATTCTTTTCCAGCAAAGCGATTTACTTGACGGAAATGATGTTCATCTGGACAAAACATTTGTAAAACTAACAAATGATGCGTGTAACTGATTTCTATCTCAGTCGGTTCCTGAATTGCATGATAAATATCTAATCCGCTAGATGGGAAATATTGATTGGGCTGTACTGACCTTGCCTCAAAATCCTTTGATAAGGGGATGGCTTGTCGCAACGATCGCTCTCGATGTACCAATTTGCTCATATTAACCTCATTGTTGTCGGTAAGATTTTGAACTCACTCGATCTCACTTGAGACTAGAAGACTGCTGTCGATCGCCCAAATTTTGTGACATTCCCAACCTAAAAGCATCGGGATTCTTACTTCACAAAGAACAAAAGTTTTACAACTTCCGGGTTGAACTCCCAATGTCGATCGAAAAAAAACATTTTTTAATCTTTTATCTGCTCGATCTAGCAACCGCCAGCTAATTTAGGACATTGGAGATTGCTGAAACTTTCGATCTCCAAGGCTTTAACTCCTGACTTCTGGCTGTTGACTCTTGAGTTTGACTATATCTTAGTGTTGAGTATTTGACAACTCTCCGCCGTAAAACAGTCCAGATTCTTCCTTCATCCAACGTTGCCTCTAAAAGCAGTACCTTGATAGTCCTGGACGCACTCGCAACGCAAAATCGGTCTTTGCGATTATTTCGCTCCTCGCGAGTAACGACATAAAATCGTATTCCTTGCGTAATACCAAATCCAGGTTTCTTACCCCCGTTATTTTCTTAGTCCGCGCAGGCGGACTTTGTTCGTGTAGACGGGGGTGAAAATCGCAAGGTCAGAGCATATTCGATTTTGCACCCCCGGAGCGGTTTCAACCGCCGATTCATAACAGGGATATCTTTTCCCAAGATCGGGATATAAATTCCCAAGATTAGCAAAAATTGAATTAAGCGCAGTACAAAACTCCTAAATTCCCCAAGATCCGACTACTTTTCCCAAGATTGGAGAAGATAGCAATCCCTAGAAAACTTTAGACTGAGCGCATTCAATAAGTTACGTACTGAACGCAGTCCAGATCTAACGGAAATGATTGGTTATGCACATCCAAAACCGTAATGCTCAGACGACAATCGGTCAGCCAATTTTGCACCAACACGGTCAGGAAATCCAGCAATACGGCACATTGAGAGAGCTACCGATCGCTCTTGACGCGACAGCTCGATCGCAAAGTTGCGAACTGCTAAACCAAATTTTGGCAGATAGTATCATTCTTTACAGTCTCTACAAAAAGCATCACTGGCTGATGCGCGGCGGCACCTTCTACCAATTGCATTTGCTGCTCGACAAACACGCAGACGAACAATTGAAATTAATCGATTTGTTGGGCGAACGAGTGCAGACATTAGGAGGAGTTGCGATCGCCGATCCGCGCCATGTTGCCGAAGTCACAAAAATCGATCGCCCTCCGAATGGGGTAGAAGCAGTTCCAGTGATGTTATCGCGATTGCTAGAAGCCCACGAATCGATCGTTGGGGAAGTGCGGGAGTCGATCGCAAAAACCGCGAGCAATCGAGATGACGGTACGAATGATTTACTGATGGGCGATGTGTTGCGAACCCACGAACAACAAGTTTGGTTTTTAGCAGAACATCTTGTAGATACACCACTGGTTCGCAGCTAAATACCATCTAACAGCCTGGTAACGAGTAAAATCCCCCTCTTAAAAAGGGGAACTTTGAGGCTCTTACTACCCCCCATTTTTAAGGGGAACTTTGAGGCTCTTACTCCCCCTTTTTTAAGCGGAACTTACCCCCTGCGGGGTAGTTCTCTAGAACTCAAACGCACACGAGCTGTAGGTTTTAGCGATTCAATCGAATCACCGACGTAGCCATGTAATTTAAGGTTTTCTTAAGATTGTTTAGCTTCA
>JAAUPF010000255.1 GCA_012034575.1 Richelia sp. CSU_2_1
AGAAGGCAGAAGGCAGAAGGCAGAAGGCAGAAGGCAGAAGGCAGAAGGCAGAAATAAAAGGGAAGAAATAAAAGGGAAGAAATAAAAGGGAAGAAGAACAATAACTATCAACTGTCAACTGTCAACTGTCAACTGTCAACTGTCAACTGTCAACTGTCAACTGTCAACTGTCAACTGTCAACTATCAACTGTTGTTGGAATCAGCCACAATGCTAAATTCCGAACGTAAGTTTTGATATCTGCCAAAGCCTGCGGTTCGGTTTGCATAGTATTTCCCGGCGGTTCATCAACAAAACTCGGACAGCCCATACCTGCATCCCAATTATAATCGCAAAAATGGTGAAACGTCGATTGAGCTACCGATCGCCCGACGAAATTTCCTTCAGTATCTTGATATCGATCGAACGCAACAGCTAGGTTAAAAGTGCGATCGGTTACTAAGCTTTTTCCAGTAGCAATTGCCCGTCCCAATTCATCTCCCGCCGGCACTCCCACAGCGCCCTCATGGGGGTGTGCCGGAAAAAATTCGATCGCTCCTCCCGACGGTCTTTTTAACAGGGGATGAATGGGTTCGATCGGCACAATTTTCTGATAGTTACCGTTACTTCCAGAATGATAGTTAGGCCAAGAAATATTGGTAGTGTAAATGTCATCAATGCAGTGTCGGGAAACATCTGGATCGAGGTTTTTGGTTTGGAAGAAATGCGCCGTACCCACACCGCAGAGATTGCAAATCGACGAACCCAAATCTTGATGGTCGCGAGTTGCTAAAATACCGCCTCCTCGCTTGTAAAAAGCCTCAATTCCCGCCTTATCTTTGTCCGTCAAACCGTCGCCTACATCCACAGCAAACAGCCACAGTTCGTCAAAATCTGAGTCACCCAAATTGCTTAAAATTGGGTCATCTTCCGCAGCATCCGACTCGCGGTTTCTCGCCGTTACTTCAAATAGCGGATTGTCGCGATCGTCCTTAATTTCCGCCAAGTAATCCCGCAACAAAGAAAAACGTTCGATACTCCAATCATCTTCAGTTGTCGGAATTGTTGTTTGCAACAAAATGCGAATTTGTTTGTTCATAAAATGAAGGAAGAAGGAAGAAAGAAGAGGGAAGAAAGAAGAGGGAAGAAATAACAAAAAGAAGCAGAAAAAATACCGGGTGTTGCGATCGAGTATTAATATTACCTCTCATCAATCAGTCGCGATTCCTGTAGGGGCGGGTTCGCTTTAATCCATAACACAAATCGAAAATCTTGTAAACCCGCCCCCACCCAGCCGATCGACTCCTATCGCCTGTATTGTTCAAAATACAACAAGATACAAAATGCGGGTTTGCTTTAGTGTTTAACACAAATCGAAAATTCTGCAAACCCGCCCCTTACTGAATCTTACTTCACGATTGCAGGTGCAGTTTCAACTAGCAAGTTCGATCGCGCCTCACCATTATCATTATCCACCATTTCTCCCGTAACGCTAAAAGCGCGAATTTCAGTAATTTTAACCGGCACAATTTTACCCAACAATTCAGCGATATCGCCCTGGAAAAAAGTCAAGCGATTGCCGCGAGTCCGTCCCATAACTTGGGTCGGATCTTTCACATTTTGCGCCTCGACTAACACCTCTTCAATCCGTCCCAAATAACGCTGCGATCGAGCCATTGCCGCCGCCGTTACCGCATGATTCAATCGCTGCAATCGATCGGCTTTTACCTCCTCGCTTAATTGATTTTCCCACAAAGCGGCGGGCGTTCCCGGACGCGGCGAATAAGCAGCAGTATTCACCAAATCGAAACCGACATCTTCAACTAATTTTACTGTCTTCTCAAACTGTTCTTCTGTTTCTCCCGGAAAACCGACGATCGCATCTGCCGTAATCGCAGCATCCGGCATATACTTGCGAATTAAATCCGCAATCCGGCGGTATTTTTCCTGAGTGTAACCGCGACTCATCGCCTTCAAAATATCGTTGTCTCCCGACTGAAACGGAATGTGAAAGTGTTCGCAAACCTGCGGAATTTCGGCGCAAGCGCGAATCAATCTTTCGGTAAAATAGCGCGGGTGACTGGTAGCAAAACGCAGTCGATCGATTCCCGGCACATCGCTGACAAAATACAGCAAATCCGTTAAAGTATGCTGGTGGCTGCCGTCTGGTTTTGTTCCCGGCAAATCGCGCCCGTAAGCATCAATATTTTGACCCAATAAAGTAATTTCCCTGTAACCTTGACGGCTTAATTCCTCCATTTCAGATCGAATTGCTTCAGGAATTCGCGACTGTTCGACTCCCCGAACATTCGGCACGACGCAATAAGTACAGCGTTCGTTGCAACCGTAAATTACGTTTACCCAAGCAGTTACTTTGCTATCGCGGCGCGGCTTAGCAATATCCTCCATAATGTGAACTGCTTCCGTCGCTACAACTTGATTTCCATCGAATACTTGTTCTAGCAAATCTTCGAGTCGGTTAGCGTGTTGCGGCCCCATTACTAAATCTAATTCCGGCACTCTGCGCAGCAGCGCTTCACCTTCCTGCTGAGCGACGCAGCCGGCTACAATTAAAGTTAAATCCGGTTCCCGGCGCTTGCGGTAAGCTTGTCTTCCTAGATAAGAATAAACTTTTTGTTCGGCATTGTCGCGAATCGTGCAAGTATTGTAAAGGATTAAATTCGCGTCGTTGGGGTCTTCGGAAAACTCGAAACCCATATTTTCTAAAATGCCGGCCATGCGTTCGGAGTCAGCTTTATTCATCTGGCATCCGAAGGTGGTAATGTGATAGCGGCGGGGTTTGGCGGTCATGATAAATTGCAGGGAAATATAAATTTTAGGTTTTTTACCTCAATCTGCTATTATATAGCAAGTTTATATCTTTTTTTGAAAAAGATTTTTTTACCGCAGAGGGCGCAGAGGGCGCAGAGGAGAAGAGATGAGAGGGAGAGTAAGGTTTAGCTATTATTGAATTGTTCGATCGCCGCTTTCTCAATATTTTCGCTCTAAAAATTCTAATATAGTTTGAGCGATCGCCCTCGCTGCTAAATAAGGAACTCCATTTCCTACTGTTTTAAACATATTAGTTAGCGTCATGTTATCGGGTAGCGCAAATTCTTTAGGCAAAGATTGAATCGCTAGCGCTTCAGCAACAGAAATTCTGCGGACTTTATAGGGATGTAAATGAACTTCGTTATTGCCGTAACAAGCTGTTGGCGAATAACGCCATCGATGCAAGCGCTTAAATGATTTTTTAGAAACATCTCCCTCGCTAACCGTTGCAAATCTTTTAATGCCCGCTTTCGGCTTAAAATAATGTTCGGCATTGGGATGGTTGAGAACATCGTTTTTTTGAAACCAAAACTCAACTGTCAATTCTTGGGGAATTCCAGAAGGACAAGGCACTGAATTGTCGATCGCAAACAAATCTATCTTGGGCCAAGGATAAGCAAATACATCGGATTTGGGATATAATATCTGACTTGCCCAAGGAAATATATTTTCCCGCAACATTTGGCTGTTTTCAGATAAAACTATGTCCTTATTCTTAACAAGATTTTTGCTAAAACCGATTAAAATAATTCTGTCTCTATCTTGCGGTACTCCATATTCGATCGCATCGATCGATCGTTCGACAAATACATATCCCGCTGCTGCTAATTCAAGTTTAAGCTGTTCGTAAAAAGCCTGATGTTTTTTTGTCCTCCACAAACCTTTGACATTTTCAAACAAGAAAAAATCCGGTTGTTGCTGGCAAATCAATTCCACATAGGAAGCGGAAAGTTTGCCTTTATCTCCATCTTGACCTCGGTTTTTACCTCCAATCGAAAAATCGGGACAGGGAGGCCCAGCAATAAACCCGATAATATCGCAATTTTTCCTAGCATCTGCGATCGATTCTCGCAAGCGAAGTGCGGGTTTTCCCGCTACAAGTTGAGTTACATCTGCTGCATCTCCTTCCCAGTATCCGTATTCTGGCTGAGGCAAATTCAGGCATTGCCGAGAATAGCGGTAAGCTTGCATAAATGGCGGAAAAATTTCGCTGACGTAGGCTATATTAAGGTCGATCGACTCAAAGCCTAAATCGAGGAATCCCGAACCAGAAAAAAATGAAAATATTGTTGTTTTCAAAATAACTAATTACTGGGAAATTTTAGATTGGGAAATTGAAAGATTGGGAGAACTATCAACTGTCAACTGTCAACTGTCAACTGTCAACTATCAACTATCAACTAATTAAAACAATTGTCCGCCTCGAAAACGCCAATGGGGAAACAAAATCCGCATCAGTGTTTGCGATGCCAGATAAATTGCCAGCCATACCAAACTGTAATGCAATGCAAAAATTCCCAGATCGAAACCTTCCTTCGGTACTCCCGGCAAACCGATAAGTTTTATCGGCAACAATACAAAAATTCCTTCCCAAATTCCGGCGATTAATTGAAAAGCCCCCGGCCAATCCCGATCCCAGCGAAAATGCTGAATGTAAATATATAAAATATCCCAACCAATGCCGAAAAGAGCTACATATCCTAAAACCCAGAAATAACTTGACCCGGATTTCGAGCTAATTACACCCATAAAAAATGGCAGCGTTACTAATGTACCTACCGTTGCAAATAAAAATAACCGAGTTTGCCAGCGACCAAATAACGTGGGAGTCATAATGATTATTGCTCGACATTATACGTTAAATAGAAATAATTCCTGTAGGGGCGGGTTCACCAATAATATTTGCCTGAGATCGACAATCTCTTAAACCCGCCCCACCCAACAATAAACCTCACGTACATCTTTGAAAATACAAAGCGCGGGTTCACCAATAATATTTGCCTGAAATCGACAACTCAAAAATCTTAAATCAAAAAACTACAATCGAAAACAATCTAAAATCCAAAATCTAAAATCGAATAATCCGTGGGGTACAACCCCCTAATGGTGTATACTACCAGGTATAGTAGAATGTACCCTGACAAGCGCCCAAATTTTGGGCGTGTTTTATATTGGGCTGAAGCCCGATCGAACAATTCCCGATTCTATCCTGGCGATCGATTAAAAATCCATTTCAGCCACTGTACCAGCGATCGCCCCGCACTCAACTTGCGAATGGCAGACGATTCCCTACCGGATACCTTCGGTTCGCGAACTTGCGCCAGACTCTCAACGGATCGCAAAGCCGCGTACTGCAAGCCCAAAAAACTGTCCACCGGCGCGTAGGGCCCACCCAAAGTAATTGCCCCCGCTGCATACACCCGCCCTTGAGTCCCATCCTCGCTAGAATTCCGCAATTCGAGCACTTCAAAATCATTTTGCACGCTCAAGCGTCCCAACTGATTGAGGGGAAGATTGTACTGCACTACTAAATCATCCAACAAAGGACTGGTTTTGACCTTGGCATCCAAACCCGTAGCGTCGATAATAAAATCAGCCTCCAACTGAATTTGCCCCTTGAGTCCCTTTTCTCGAATGTAAGTCACCGTGCGGTTTTGACTGTCCCGATCGACTCTTTCCACTTCCCCGAAAGTAATCTGATACCATCCCTGACTCAAACCTTCTTTGACAATTCCCTGCCAATCGCTGCGTTGTGCCGTAGTCGTGCCACCCCAATCCGTGAGTAACTGCGGGCGAAATTCTGGTTTTGCTGTTTCCAAAAGCACGCGCAGTTCCCCGCCCCAGGAGGCTTTCGGCCAATTGAAAGGCTGAAATTCGTAGTGATTTTCCACGCTTCTTTGAGCTCGATCGAATTTGTTACCTTGAGGTTTGGGCGATCGCATTAAATGCAATACTTGAATGTCCCGATTCCGCTGTCTGGCTTCGTAAATCCGCTGTAACACCCGCGAAGCCACAATGCCCCGGCCCCTGATCAACACGCTGCCGCCCCTGGCTTCCAACTTTTCGTAAACCTTGTCGTGGCTTTCGTAAGCATTGACTACCGACTCAAAATCTTGAGTTTTTTCCCGGTAAGCTTGCAAATCCGGCAAAAATTGAATTGCCGGATAGCCTGTTGCTAAATGCAAGTATTTTGCAACTAAAAAAGCGTGTTCCCGACGGTTTGCATTCGATCGAGAATAGGCGATCGCGTACCTGCCGTCATCAGTTTTGCGAATTCCTCGCACTCTCCCGTAGCGGAACATTCGGTGCCAACCAATTCTAGCTGCTTCCCGGTCGATCGAATCAAACACATTTCCCGCTTTGGGCGTGTAAGTTTCGGCAAAAGTCGGTTCGGCAAAAACTTGCCACAACACCGTCACCGACACTCGAAAATGCCCTTTGAGAAATTCTTGCCAAGCTTCCCGCAGGGCGTAGGGCGGCCAGCCCCAAATATTGTCCGGGCAAGAGTCAGAATTCGATCGCAGCCTTTCGTGCAGCGGAATTTGAGAATTCAGGCACAATCGCCGGTAGCGGGCGTAGGGCTTATCTTCCATGCCTAAAACCGCAATGCGATCGACTTTCACCCCGCAAATTCGCAGCAAATCCACCCACACAAAGCTGCCCAAACCGCCTCCAACGGCAGCGCAATCAATTTCTTCTACAGGCATTCCTGCAGCTTCCAGCGATCTCATTGTCACCTCCGAAGCCTGCAAAAACGTCATTGGCGGAAACTCCCCCCTACCCGTTGTAGAAGGTGGCGACACTGGAGGCGGTCCGATCGCAGGATCGGGCCGATTTGTTTGCGGGTTAAAATAAATGTGGGAATTGGCAGACTGGGTTTCTGTAGCATTTACCGCAAAAGAAATGCCGATCGCGTAGGGTCCAATCTGCAGCATATCCCCGTTGCCCAGCACGCAGCGAGTTTGACGCTGGCCGTTGACAAAAGTACCGTTGCGGCTGCCAGTATCGGTTACTACAATACTGTCTCCTTCCCTGGCAATCACCGCGTGAAACCGAGAAACCTGGCTGCTGTTGAGGGCAATTCGAGACACGCGCTGTCCGTTAATTGTGGCGGGCATTGTCTCCAGCTTCCTACCCAGGGCAATAGGCAGGTCAAATATCGGGGAACGGCGATCCCCGGTAGCTGCATCGTTCCAAGTCAGTCGCAGGCGCAAGGGTTGAGGATTCATTATGATTTTTTAATATTTATTGCCAAATTAAATAACCTTAATCAAGATTTTAAAACAAGATTTGAAAATATAAGATACTTTAGCCTATCCAATGATGCAATGAGACCTGCGAGATTTGGGAATCAAAAAATTCGCTGTTAAATTTAAGCTTGAATTATCTATCAGATTTAATATTTTTCGGATTTAAGATCGAAAATCTAGTTAATTTTCACGATCGATAAGCTTGGTAGCGCGCACTTGAATTTGATGAATCCTAAACAATTACAGCATATTCCAGAGAAAGTAAGGACGCGGTAGTGCCGTGTCCCTACTTCCTGCGATCGATCGCGGGGTTCATAAACAGGTGTCCTCAACCGACGTGGAATTTGCCAGCAGAAGTCCGCACTACAAACACTTGTCGGTTGCACGCGCTCAACTGTCAACTGTCAACTGTCAACTGTCAACTGTCAACTGTTCCCGAGTACCACACTCGCCGCCGCCGCTAGAGAAGTCCCGCACCAACAGCAACCCGACTCCAAATGCGCGTAAGGCGAAATTCGCTGGCATTTGGGACACCGCAAACCGTATTTTACAGGCCCTGTCGGCTGAGGGTTCGCCACTGCCGGCGGTTCGGATAGCAAAACTGTCCTTTGGGGTTCGGGTTCTGCAACCGAAACCGCAATTACCTCAAGCTGCACTTGGCCCAAATGAATGCGGCTTCCCGAACTCAATGTAGCTTCTCCCCGATCGAGAATTTTCCCATCTACCAGCGGCGGATTGCTGGGACGCAAATTCCGCACTTTAAATTCCTTCGACTCTCGATCGAAAAATATTTCAACGTGGAGTCCCGATACGCTTTGATGCGACAATACTAAATCGCACTTGGCAGGATCGCGCCCCAACCTCACCGTTCCGGGATGTTTGCTCGGCCCTGAGTCTTGAATTGTTTGATTGTGACGCACCCCAGCTTCATCCTTCCAGTCTAAAGTGAGCTGGTTTGTCATAATTGCAAGTTTCCTGAAATCTAAAAGAATATTACATTATTTTTATCGAGTTAGGCTGTATAAATCCAGATCGAAACTAACTCTATCCAGGCATGATCGAAATCAAATTCAAAACCTTAGCTGCTGCGATCGCCCTGTTACCATTTTCGCAGCACTTCCCCTGCAAGCACAAAATCGGTCTCTGCTCAAACAACTCTTAGAAACCAGGGGATGTCCGGGATGCGATTTGTTTGGCGCTTCTTTAAACCGTGCAGATTTGTTTGGCGCTTCCTTAAGCGGTGCCACCCTCAGCCGTGCAGATTTGATTGACGCGGATTTGACCGCAGCAGACCTCAAAGCAGCCAACTTAAACAACGCCAACCTCAGAAATGCCTTTTTGACCAGCGCCGACCTCAGCAACGCCGATCTCACCAGGGCCGACCTCAGGGGCGTCAATTTAGAAGGTGCCAACCTCAGCGAAAGTACCCTGCGAGATGCTACCCTCCAACTTGCCAAGTTAAAATGTGCCGATTTGAGCGCTGCCACATTAAGCCGCATCGACTTCCGAGAAGCAGATTTAACAGGTACCAATCTTCGGGGTGCAGACCTCCAAGAAGCCGATTTTTCCAACGCCAATCTCGCCGGTGCAGATTTGAGGGGAGCCAATTTGAGGGATGCCAGATTGAAAAAAACCAATCTCAAAGACGCCAATCTCTGCGGTGCCCTGATGCCCAATGGCAAAATATCCCGGCAAGGCTGCCCGGTTAAGGGAGAACTACCAATCCAGGCGATTAACAGTTACTGCAATTATTGCTATCCTTTTTATACCGAACCTCAATGGCTGGAAGTTTTTTAGTTGAGAGTTGATAGTCGATCGTTGGGAATTGGGAATTGGGAATTGGTAATTGGTAATTGGTAATTGGTAATTGGAAATTTTCCCGATTTCCCAATCTAAAATCTAAAATCCCTCATCTCCCCCCTCTCGGCTCCCTCTTTCTCCCTCTCTCCC
>JAAUPF010000256.1 GCA_012034575.1 Richelia sp. CSU_2_1
CTAATGCGGACTGAAGTCCATACTACAAAAGATATCTCCAGAAACCCGGTTGAGTGAAACAACCGGGTTTTTTAATTTTTATAGCCGTCACCAAGACTTTGATAAAATTAGTTTGTAGTGCGGGCAGCAGTACGTCCAGATATTAAGTATAATGTTGAAGTTACTGAATTGTTGCAACACTTTTCATGTACTCGATCGACCGTAGGTGTTGTAGAGCAATAAAAGCAGCTTATCCGAAAGCAAAAGAAGCCGTCCTAAATTCGTACATCAATGATAGTATCTGCGGTACGTGGGAGAAGTTAGCCGACGCAGTGTTTGTTGGTGGTGCACAAAAATTGTCTAAACTTGGCGGGCAAGCTATTGGTACAGAGAAGGCAAATTGGGCTAAAAATATCCCTCCTTTCATGGACGCCGATCGTAATTTTTCGCCCAGCTTCTGTTATTTTCGAGACAAGCTGCGACACTTAAGCGGTCAGTAGCCTGAAATTCAGTAGAACCTGCGAGCGATCGCTCTCACATTCATCCCGCACCGCCTGCGATCGGGCCTGTGGCGAAGATCGCTATTAGCTAACGTCTTTACTGCCAGTAAGTTTTATTAATTTTAAAAATAGAGTTTTATAATAGTCGATCGTGACCTTTTACCCCCAAGTACCGAAACCCTACAGGCATCAAAGCCTGCAATAAAAATTTGTTAAGTTTGCGGAGATTACTGAATTATTGCATAAAAACTTGTGAGTTTAAAATATATTTTCCATCAAAATTAAAATTTGCAGCAGTTCGATCGCCCTGGGTTTCCAGTAGCAGCAAGAGTTTCATCCTGCGATCGATCGCACCCAGTGGCTCGGGTGCCGCCAGCAACATACGGCAGTATAAAACCTTAAGTGTTTTCAGCTTAACTGTGGGATCTGAGAAAATGCTGATAATTATGTCATAACCAGCAAATCGCAGGTTATGGACAGTGATGGAGCCTCTAATTAAATGGGGAGGAGAGTTTTCCAAAGATCTCACAAGCTTTTACAAACAAATATACGAGGAACTAAAGGTGTGGAAATACTACATTGACTGTAGTGGGCGACTTCCCCGCAGCCTTGGGAATATAAAGGGCTGTTCTCGATCGATCGACCGCGATCGCCAGCAGCCCCGTTCCGGCAAAACGCAGATCGATCGGTGCCAGCAACCTCGAAATGCTAGCTGCCAAGTAACACTGTGAGGGGGCCAGACCATGCAACTCCGTAAAAAAACATTATTAATCGTCGGTGCAGCACTGATCTGCCTAATTTTGGTTCTCTGGGCCACCGCATCAACTATTTTGCTGCACGACTTCCACAACCTCGAAGTGCAGTACGTCCGCCAAGATGTCGCGCGGGCCTTAGACGCCTTAGACGACGACTTGTCAAGTCTCGACATCAGCGCCAAAGACTACGCCTACTGGGATGACACCTACTCGTTTGTCGGTACTGGCAGCGAGGAATTTGTCAAGTCAAATTTTGTCGATTCCACATTTACTTACTTGAGGTTGAACTTGTTGCTGCTGCTGGACTCCAACGGTAAAACTGTCTTCAGCAAAGGTTTTAACCTGAAGTCCCGCACGGAAATCCCGATTTCCGAAAGCTTAAAACAGCATCTGATCGGCGCGCTAGCATCCGAGACAGGTACGAGTTCGATCGACCGCGCCCCGAACCCAAAAACAGGCGTCCTCACCCTCCCGGAAGGCACGCTGTCGATCGCCTCAAAGCCCATCCTTGACAGCAACGGTCGCGGACCCGCTCGCGGGACGCTGATCCTGGGACGCTACCTCGACACTACCGCAATCAGTTTGCTCTCTGAACTGACCCACCTGCCAGTGGATTTTAGATTGCCGAGTTTAGATTTTAAAGTAAGAGCGACAAGTTACCCCAGGGGCGATACGAAAGCAGGAACAAAGTCAAGCCTGGATGGGGACAATCTCAACATCAATATTTCCAACCTCAAATCGGTAGAAATTCTAGTCGAACCACTCAACGAAGATTTAGTCGCAGGATACGCACCGATCCGCGATATTTCTGGTCAACTGGCACTGCTGCTGCGAGTGGAAGTAGACCGAGTAATTTACCGTCAAGGCCAAGCTACTTTAAAGCTGTTTACTTCATCAATACTGGGAGTAGGTTTAGCATTTAGTGCGATCGCCCTTTTGCTGTTAGAAAAATTAGTTTTGGCGAGGTTAGAAGGCCTCAGCAACAGCGTTAACAACATCGCAGCCAGCGGCAATCTAGACTTGCGAGTTGAGGTGTCCGGAGCCGACGAATTGTCCGGTGTGGGCGATACAATTAACCGGATGCTAGAAGCCCTATCAAATTCCCAAGCCGAACGCCTCAAAAGCGAAGATAGGTATCGGTTGATGGCAGAAAACTCAACCGACATGATTACCAGGCACGATCCTGCAGGCATTTTTATTTACGTCTCGCCAGCTTGTCGCACCCTGCTGGGATACGAACCAGAAGAACTGATCGGCAAGAACCCCATAAATTATTTGTATCCCGGAGATATAGAAAAACTCGCCAAAGCGCACTCAAAAGTGATGGCGCTACCGGCCACTTATACTGTCAGCTACCGCGTCCGCCGCAAAGATGGCAAATACACTTGGTTTGAAACTACCAGCCGCACGATCGACGATCCAGAAACTGGGCAAGTGCAAGAAATTATTAGCGTTTCCCGCGACATCAGCGAACGGATGCTAACAGAACAAGAAATCCGAGAAAGCGAAACAGCAATTAAAGCTTTGTATCAGGTAGTTTCTGCACCGCGTACCGGCTCGCCAAGCGCCATTTCTAGTTTTGACAGGCGGCTGAAAGATTTGCTAGCAATGGGATGCGATCGGTTCGGTTTGGAACTCGGGATTTTGGGCGCGATCGAAGGGGATAAGTACCGAATTATTGCCCTGCGGTGCCCCGATGGAGCGCTCGCCAAAGGACAAATTTTTGACTTGGAAACCACTTTTTGCGCTGTTACGGCAAAAAGCAAAGAACCTCTCTATTTTGAGTCTCTCAAGTTTGCGGTTTTGTCCTTCAAAAATGTCAGCACGCCTCTCAATATAGAAGCTTACATCGGCATCTCCGTCACCGTGGGAGACGCAGTTTACGGCACTCTTTGTTTCTGCAGTCCGACTCCAAAAACAGAACCCTTTAGAGTGGTGGACAGAGAACTTTTGAAGTTAATGGCTCAGTGGGTGAGTAGCGAACTGGATTCCCAGCAAACGGGTGTAGATTTGGCAAAAGCTCGCGATGAAGCTTTGGCAGCAACCAGGGCTAAAAGCGAATTTTTAGCAACAATGAGTCACGAAATTCGGACGCCGATGAATGCAGTCATCGGCATGACAGGTTTGCTGCTGGATACGAATTTAAACCTCCAACAGCGCGATTTTGTGGAAACTATCCGCAGCAGCGGCGATGCTTTGCTGACATTAATTAACGATATTTTAGATTTCTCGAAAATTGAGTCCGGCAAATTGGATTTGGAAGAACACGCTTTTGATATTCGCACTTGCATTGAGGAATCTCTCGATTTGGTAGCTGCTAAGGCGGCGCAAAAAAATCTGGAATTGGTTTATTCGATCGATCGCTCTGTACCTTCAACTGCCCTCGGCGACAGCACGCGATTGAGACAAATTTTACTTAACTTGCTCAGCAATGCGGTGAAATTTACTCAAGCTGGAGAAGTTGTAGTTTCCTGTACGGCAAAACAACTGTTAGAGTCGGCGGCTGACTGTAGCGATCGAGCAGCAGTTAATGGCGAACAATTAACCGCGATCGAGCAAACTTACGAAATCCAATTTGCGGTGCGCGATACGGGCATCGGCATTCCGGGCGATCGCATGGATCGGCTGTTTAAATCTTTCAGTCAGGTGGATTCTTCCACCAGTCGTAACTACGGCGGTACGGGATTGGGCTTGGCTATCAGCCAGCGTTTGACTGAAATGATGGGCGGCACAATGTGGGTGGAAAGTATGGGGGCATTAGCCGGCAATCCGCCTCAGGATTTTCAAGCTGCTGTTTGGGATGGGGGATTCTCAGAAGTTTCGGAAACCGCCGAACAATTTGGCTCTATCAAACAGTCATTTAGCAGCAAGTTCGCTCAAAATCAAAATCCCAATTTAAACGCCAATTTCAAATCATCTGGTTCTACATTTTATTTTACAGTTGTCGCCCAATGCCGCCAGACATCTTTGCCGGTAAATTTGAGTTCCGCTCAACCAGAATTAGCTGGCAAACGCCTGTTAATTGTCGATGATAATGCTACCAACCGCCAAATTTTGATGTTGCAAGCTGAGTCTTGGGGAATGCAGCCTCGGGCTGCTGCTTCGGCTAGTTTGGCTTTAGATTGGCTGGCAAAAGAAGAGTTCGATCTGGCGGTTTTGGATATGCAAATGCCGGAAATGGACGGGCTGACTTTGGCAGAGCAAATTCGCCTGTCTCCTGAGGGCAAACATTTGCCGCTAGTAATGCTGACTTCGATGGGCAGGCAAGAGGCCGGTGTTACCGCTTCCTCGGTAGGTTTTGCAGCTTTTTTGAACAAGCCGATCAAACAATCTCAGCTTTACAATGTTTTGATCGGTATTTTTGGCAGAAATCCCGCTGAAGTTTGGTTGCCAACTGCTAACAGAAACGGCTTGCACAGTATACCGATACTGGCAGAGGAATTGCCTCTGCGGATTTTGTTGGCTGACGATCATTTGGTAAATCAAAAGGTAGCTTTGCAGATTTTACAGCGGATGGGGTATCGAGCTGATGTGGCAGGAAACGGCAAGGAAGTGCTGGAAGCCTTGCGCCGCCAGCATTACGATGTGGTGTTGATGGACGTGCAAATGCCGGAAATGGACGGCTTGGAAGCTGCACGGCACATTCGCGATCGATGGGAGGAAGGTTCGAGGCCGCGGATTGTAGCGATGACGGCGAATGCGATGCAGGGCGATCGCGAGGAGTGCATCGCTGCGGGGATGGACGATTACGTCAGCAAGCCGATCGAAATTGAGGAATTGGTTGGTGCTTTGAGCAAGTGCCGGCCTGTTAAGGATCTGGGATTGACGGCGGTTGCTGAGTGCGATCGCCCTGCAAGCACCAGCGGTTTGAACTCGAACTCCCAATTGCAGTTGCAGTCAGAGTTAGAAGCCCGATCGAGTGCGATCGCGCCTGGAAACCAGCCGATCGCAATTCCCAATTCCCCTCTCCCCTGCGCTGAATCTGGTGTTTGCGAAATGGTGAGTGCCGATAGTCGCAGCGGGCTCGATCCTCAAATTATCGAGGGACTGCGAGAGGTGGAAGTTTTGGACGAGGCGATCGAGCTTTTCCTCGAAAGCGCGCCCCAACTGCTGCGGGGCATTGCTCAAGCTGCTGCAAATGGCGATCCGTTGGCTTTGCGGCGGGCGGCTCACTCTTTGAAGTCGATCGGCGGGACTCTCGGTGCTTTTGGCTTGTACGATCTTTGTCAAGAACTTGAAGTTATGGGTCGCATCGGTACGGCATCAAACCACTCTTTGTCTGGACAAGCATTGGCCCTGTTCCAACAAGTTGAGGCTGAGTATGAAAGAGTTGAGGCAGCTTTGAAATTAGAATTGATGTCGATCGTTGATAGTTGATAGTTGATAGTTGATAGTTGGGAATTGGGAATTGGGAATTGGGAATTGGGAATTGGGAATTGGGAATTGGTAAGGAGTTTTGAGTTTTGAGTTTTGAGTATTGACAGGGAACGCATTCACAATGGTAACTTAAAACTCCCCCTCTTCCTTCTTCCTTCTTCCTTCTTCCTTCTTTTGGTAATTGGTAATGCTCTCGATCGCCCGATCTCAAATCTCAAATTTCAAAAAATTAGCGATTTTGCTAACAGCTTCCTCCAAAACAGAGGGCGATTCAACTAAAGCAAACCGCACGTAACCTTCTCCCGATTTCCCGAAACCGGCACCGGGAGAAGCAGCCACTCCCGTACTTTGTACGAGCTGAGTGCAAAATTTCACTGAATCCGCATCCCAGGGGGCGGGCAGCTTCGCCCAAACGTACATCGTAGAGGGAGGTACGGGTACTTGCCAGCCTGCGATCGAGAGCGCATTTATAAAGGCATCGCGCCGTTTGCGGAAAGTTTCAACGCTCATTTTAACGGTATCTTGCGGGCCGGTTAAAGCTGCGATCGCTCCATTTAAAATGCCTTGATATTGATTGAAATCAACTGCTGCTTTTACCTGGCGCAATGCTTCAATCAGTTGGGAATTTCCGATCGCGAACCCGATCCGAAAACCTCCCATGCTGTAGGATTTTGAAAGCGTAAAAAATTCGATCGACACGCTTTTATCGCGATCGGCCATAAATACTGACGGTGCGATCGATTTTCGATATTCTTCGGCGGGCGGGCACGGGGGCACCGCCCCTACGGGATTGTCAAATACCAAATCCACGTAAGGAAAATCGTGAACTAAAACGAGGTTATGTTGCTGGCAAAAAGCTACAGCTTTTTCAAAGAAATCCAAAGGCGCGATCGCGGTTGTCGGGTTGTGAGGGTAGCTCAAAACCATCATTTTTGACTGCGCTAAAACGGGTTCTGGAATATCTTCAAATACGGGCAAAAAATCATTTTCTGCTAACAGCGGCATCGGGTAAATTTGACCGCCAGCGAGATAAACTCCGCCCGCGTGGGAAGGATAACCCGGATCGAGCAGCAACGCAAAATCTCCGGGGTTGAGTATTGCTAAAGGCAAATGCGCCGTGCCTTCTTGGGAACCGATTAACGGCAGCACTTCTGTTTCCGGATCGGCAGCAATTCCGAATTTTTGTTCGTACCACCAGGCTGCTGTTTCTCTAAAAGATCGAGTACCGTTAAACAGCAAATAACCGTGAGTTTTGGTGTCGGACAAAGAACGGGCGATCGCGTCTGTAATGTGCGAAGCTGCAGGTAAATCGGAAGAACCGAGAGACAGATCGATAATCTGTTTTCCGGCAGATCTAGCAACAGCTTTCGCCCGATCCATATCGGCAAATACGTTCGATTTTAGGGGGGTTAAACGTTGAGCAAATTTCATGACTTCTATGTTTTTTTAAAGGCTTGTTTGTATGTGTTATATTAGTTAAGATGTTTTAGCCAATTTGAGATTTTAGATTGTGCATTTTTCAGCTTGTGAATGTGTCGCGCTCGTTTTTAAAATTGTTGCAATATTAAGATTGTTAGATTTTAAATTTTAAAAAGGCGAATTTTTGCCAATTTAAAATCTAACAATCTAAAATTACATGACAGACCAAAGATATCGCTGTTTAACCTAACTAAAAGCTCGCTACTTTACAGGTTAGGCTCGATCAAACTGATTAATTTTAGTTTAGTAATTGCTCCTTCGTGAGAATGCACTACCTCGGCATTTTTAAACAACATGAGTGCGGGTACGCCTTCTATGTAATACCTTCTGACAGTATTGGGATTTGGGTCAATTTCCATTTTAACCACTTTCAGGCGATCGCTGTAGTTTGCCGCCACCCAATCTACCGAAGGCGCTACCAGTCTGCAAGGACCGCACCAAGAAGCCCAAAAATAGGCAAGCACTGGTTGCTCTGCTTTCAGGACTTCTGTTTCAAATTGCTCGTCGTTAATCACAATTACGCTGTTGCTCATGGTTCTAAAATTATTTTTCCTACTGATTTTCGCAGCATCTGCCCTGCGAAAGTTGCAAAGACCGAGAAAACAGGCTTAAAAGACTGTTCCCAATTTTAAGACATCCGGTTAACAATTGAGTGCGAAACTTCAGGAAGGAAAATCGATGGCTAATTCTGTGTGGCGTTTAATTCCCCTGCTGTCAGCTTCTGGTGCAGTGCAGATGGCTGTTGACGAGTGGCTGCTGGAACAGCATCGGGCTGGAAAAAACCCCCCCACTCTGCGATTTTACACTTGGCAGCCGGCAGCGATTTCTTTGGGCTACCACCAGCGGCGTTGGCCGGATTTTTGGCAGCGGCTATCTTGGCAGGGAATACCTGTGGATTTGGTACGTCGCCCCAGTGGCGGGCGGGCGGTTTTGCATCAAGGGGATTTGACTTATGCTGTTGTGGCGTCGGGATTTACAGGGAATCGCATGGCAGTTTATCAAACTATTTGTGAGTTTTTGATGGAAGGTTGGCGGGCTTTAGGTTTGGAATTGCACTACGGGGAAACGGGACGAAGTTACATTCACAATCCTAATTGTTTTGGTACCGCGACGGGTGCGGATTTGGTAACACCTGATGGTTGCAAGTTGATTGGCAGCGCGCAATTGCGGCGGGGCGATGCTATTTTGCAGCACGGTTCGATGCGTTTGCAGCCGGATGTTGAGTTGTTTTCTCAGGTTTTTGGAGAGGAATTAGTTCCGGTAAATTTACATTTTTTGGGAGAGGGAAATGATGTTATTGAAATTGCGATCGAGGCTTTAACTGCTGCTGCTTGTCGCTGTTTTGATATTAATTTGGAAGTGCAGCCTTTGTCTGATGGAGAATGGCAGGATATTGAAATCTTTACCAGAAAATTCTCTAAGTAGAAGGAAGAGTTGACAGTTGACAGTTGACAGTTGATAATTCTCCCAATCTAAAATCTAAAATCGATCGACCGCATATAATGTAAAAATAAATTTCAGGTTTTAGGGATGGGATTTTTTCTATGAAAACTCAATACTACACAGCTTCCAGCTTGGATGGGTTCATCGCAGATTCGCAAAATTCGTTAGATTGGTTGTTTCAATTTGGTGAGGAAGCAGGGGAGAGTTATGCTCAATTCATAGCAGAAGTAGGCGCGATCGCAATGGGGTCAACAACTTACGAATGGATCCTACAACATCAAATCGATGACAGTGCAGATCCTGCTCGCTCTTGGCCTTACAAGCAACCTGCTTGGGTTTTCTCATCTCGCGTTTTGCCAATAATTGCAGGAGCTAATATTAATTATGTAAAAGGCGATGTTTTACCCGTCCATCAAGCAATGGCAAAAGCTGCTGGAAATAAAAACATTTGGAT
>JAAUPF010000257.1 GCA_012034575.1 Richelia sp. CSU_2_1
GAGAGAAGGAAGAAGGAAGAAGGAAGAAAGAAGGAAGGAAAAAAGAAGGAAGAAAGAAGGAAGAAGGAAGAAGGAAGAGGTAAGAAGGAAGAGAGAAGAAGGAGACAGGAGGAAGAAGGAAGAAAGAAGAAAAACAATAACTGTCCACTGTCAACTGTCAACTATCAACTATCAACTATCAACTAATTGCCTCTAATATAGCTTGAGAATCTGACAAAAACCCAAAACATTGTTTGACATTGTAAAGAGTTGCTTGCCAGCAATACTCTGGAGATGTCGTGGCAGTACAATCTTTGACTAAGATGCAGTCGTAATTTAAAAAATTAGCATCTTGCAATGTAGCCATGACGCACTGATCGGCGTTTACTCCTCCAAATAAAAGTGTAGTTCTTCCCAAGTTGCGCAAGATACTATCTAAAGGAGTATCCCAAAAGCCACTCATCCGATATTTATCAACGCAAATATCCTCCAATTTTTGTTCCAATTCATCAACAACTGCCGCCGCCCAACTGCCAGCCATTAATACGGGTGCGCCGTTTTTTGGCAGCGGATCTCCCAAACCTACGCCGTCACCTGCAGGATTGTAAACGTGGCGGCAAGCTGCACCAATATTTAACAAATCCGGGCGGTTTCCCCAGTTAATCCAAATGATAGGAATTGCGCGCGATCGCAATTCTGGCAGCAATTTTTTCAAGGGATCGATCGGACTTCTAGCAGGGGTTACATCTACGCCAATATGCGCCAACCAACCATCGGGATGGCAGAAGTCATTTTGCATATCTATTACCAGCATCGCTGCTTTTGCCAAATCCACACGCAAGGTTTTAGTTTCTGTTTCCAAGGTAACAATTTGCGGGTCAATTGGCTGGCGGGTGATGTCGGCAGTTTTGGCATCAACTTTCCAAGCATTCGGCGGAATTCCTAGGGTGCGAAGAGAATTTGGATTCATTGCGATCGCGACTCAAAAACAATTCTTATTTTACATTACTAATTTTTTATAACTTAAATCTTTACTAAACTTAAGTATCCGTCGCAACTTTTCTTATAATTTTGAGAATTTATTAACTTTAAGACAATTTGGCGAGCGCCAAATTTGCTATTGTTAAGTATAAAAAAAAGAGGGGAAGAGTGGGAGTTCTGAGTTTTGAGTTTTGAGTTTTGAGTTTTGAGTTTTCAATTAAGAAAGGTTAACTGTTTAATTAGATGGATTTACTGAGCGGCAACTAATCGTAGAATAAAATATAGATGTAAGTTAACAAACAGGGCAAATCCGTGAGTTTTACAATTCAAAATGCTTTGATTTTAGTTGAGAGCGGTTATGAAACAGTAGCGGTGCAAGTTGTCGATAATTGCATCAGCGCGATCGACCCAAATTTAGAGCCTTCGGGAACGGTTATTGATGCCAAAGATAAGCTGCTGCTACCCGGTTTTGTCAACGCGCACACTCACTCTTCGGAAATGTGGCAGCGGGGAATTATCCCTCCTTTACCCCTGGAATTGTGGATTGCCGAACTGTACGATTTTACCCCTCTCGATACCGAACAAATTTATTTAAGCGCTTTGGGAACTGCGGTAGAAACTTTGCTTTCTGGCGGTACGAGTGTCGTCGATCATTTAGTGTTAATTCCGGGGCAAGAATTAGAGACGATCGCCGCAGCAGTTCGCGCTTATCAAGAAATTGGCATTCGCGCTTTTATCGGCCCGTTAATTCAAGATGAATCGCTGACAGCCGGAATGCCTGCGGGCGATACTGGCATCGAACACGCGGCTTACATTCGATCGACTCAGGCAACTTTAGATTTAATGAAAAGCGCGATCGAACAGTTTCACGATCCCGAAAAAGGTGTTAATATATTGTTAGCGCCGACCGGAATTCAACTGTGTTCTGATGCTTTGTTTCAAGGGTGCATTGAATTGAGCGATCGCTACAATCTTTGCCGCCACGCTCACTTGTTAGAAACTCCCGCTCAAAAACAGTTAGCTAAGGAAAAGTACGGTTACAGCGCCGTCGAACACCTCAAACAAATCGGTTATTTAAGCCCCAGAACTTCCCTAGCGCATTGCGTGTGGTTGGAGGAATCTGACATAAAAATCATGGCAGAAACTGGCTCCACAGTCGTCCACAATCCCCTCAGTAACTTGCGCTTGGGAAGCGGCATCGCACCGATTTTGAAATACCGCCAAGCCGGAGTAAATGTATCTTTTGGCTGCGACGGCGCTGCTAGCAACGACGGTCAAGATTTGCTGGAAGCGATTAAAATTGGTTCGATTTTGCACAACATCACTGATTTGGATTACCGCCACTGGATTACGCCGCGCCAATCTGTAGAAATGGCATCCTTGGGAGGGGCAAAAGGATTGAACGCCACAGATGAAATGGGTTCGCTAAGTGTTGGCAAAAAAGCCGATTTTGTGCTGTACGATTTAACCAGTTTATCATTGCTGCCGCGCACAGATCCGATCGGCCTGCTGGTTTTGGGACGCCCGACTAATGCGGTAGACAGCGTTTGGGTAAACGGCAAGCAAATTGTCGCTGAAGGTAAGGTGACAACAATTGATGTGGATAATTTGAGGCGAGAATTGTTCGATCGCAGCGAGGGTCCTAGCAAGCGTCAATCGCCGATGGTAAGCGAAATTGAATCGCATTACCGCCAAGTAATGAAATTGCCGGGTTACTCTTAAAATCTGCCTGCAAGCTTCAAAAAAATAGTCGATTGCATCAGCTTAAAACTGCTTTGTAGTTGCGCTGTCTTCGCCGCACGGCCCTGAAGCGCAACTACTTTTTCTAGAACCTGGATGCACTCTTTTCCTGAAATACTGGGCAACTTACTCACAGGGCCACCAAGAATGTTTCAAAATTGTCTTCTGGAACAGATAAGCCGTCCTCTTCTAAAGCTGCGATGTAGCCTGCAATTGCTTCTTTGATATTGGACAGGGCCTCTGCTTTCGTTTTTCCTTGGCTATTACATCCCTTTAAACTCGGACACTCCACAACCCAATAACCATCTTCATCTCTATATAAGATCGCTTGTCTTGTATTCTGGCTCATAGGTGCAAACCATATAGTTATTTTTTATTTTACCCTGGAACGAGCGGTTTTTACTGATTCCTAGGACAGGATGAGAAGTTTAATCGAAATCTTTCAATTGTCGCGCAGGGCTTTATAATCGAAATCTGAGGCCAATTGAATTTGTCCTGCCAGATCGAGCAAATTTTTCTTGCGGCGCGATCGTACAAGTTCTTGCAAAGCTAGGTTAACCAGTTCTTCTTGAGTGGTGAGTTTAGTGAGTTGCAAAGCTTCATCGAGCAGAGAGTCGTCAAGATTAAGGGTAATTTGCATAAGCTGGCTGTCAGAGAACTGTCAGAGAGATATGTCCTGAAAACAGTATAGCCGATCGATTGAAAAAAGAGATCGACAGTTTTTGGAAACAATCATGCGTCGCGAGATAGTATTTACCAGCCGCTTTTATGGTATGATTCGGCGATCGATAGTTGAACAAGGAAAAGCCCATAAATAATGGTCAGCAATGTACGTTCTTACGATGTGATTTGCTTCGGTGATGAAGTGCCAGGAGTTCTTGCTATTATCTCAGCAGCCCGAGAATACCGCCGCCGGACAAAGCTGTACCCCAAAGTTTTATTAATGTCTAAAGGCAGCTTGCAAGAAGGCATTGGCGGTCATTTAGTTCGAGGCGGTCTTGCTTATTTAGATCGCAGCCAAATCGATCGAGAACTTAGAGAATCTTTAGGTTTAGACACCTTTGGTTCGCCACCTGCAATCTACAAAGAATTCTTGCAAAATCCGGTGTAGTCGGGATTGCCCTCGATCCCCGGAAAGCCAGTGCAGCATTACGAGAAATGCTGTTGCAAGCTGGGGGTTCTTTACTCAGTAAAGTTGAAATTCGATCGGTCAACAAACAAGGGTCAAAAATTGCCAGTATAGTAACTTCTAAAGGAGTAGTTTATGCAGCCAAGCAATTTATCGACGCCACTGTCAATGCTGAATTAGCTCAAGCCGCCGGTGTTAAAAAACTCAGCGGTTTTGAAACATTTGGTTTGCCTAACTCTGAACTTCCCGTCACCCTGGTTTTTGAAACTCAAGGACTTACTCCCAGAAGGCTGAAAGAACTCGATTATATCTATCTCAAACGCTTCACAAATGTTGCCGATTTAGAAGCGCAAAATTTTTTCAGCCACGCTGCAGGTAAGGATGCCAAGCTAGTCGAAGAACTGCGCAAAGAAATGATCGATACCAGAGGCAATCTTAAAACTTTATGGGCAGGAAACGATTACATAGACGTGCGATCGCCCGCGCTATCAGTAGCTTATCACTCTTTTCGAGGAACCAAGTTATCTTTTCCTCAAACCAGCGCTATTTTAGATGAAGGAAATATCGCAATACTTCCTGATACAAGACTGTCGTGGAATGCGGTGTTATTTGCAGTTAGCGCCACCCAAGCAGAATTCCTTGCCAAAAACGGGTCGCTACCCACTCCTAAGATGCAGCAAGAAATATCATTTGTGACAACTTGGCTGAAGAGTTTGGGCGCTACTTCTGTGACTCCTGCTGCCGAACTTTATATCAGACACGCAGGCAATATTACAGGTGCTGTAGAACCTTTAACTGGTTCGCAAATGCTGCTTGGAGGCGTGCGGGCTGATGAGGCGCTGGCAACTTTTAGCTATCATTTTGATGTTCGGGGAGGCATACCGGGCATCGGGGAAAAAGCAGAAGCCAAAGGATGGTTAAAAACTCTCAGCTTTCAAAAGCCAACGTTTAATGTTGGCATCCGCCACGCATTAATTAAAAACGTTCCCAATCTGGCAGTAGTCAGTCCTGCTTCTGGCTTTGAAGGGCTGGCTTGTTCTGTCGGGAGAATAGTTGAATTTAATGCAGCAGTCGGTCAAGGTGTCGGTATTGCTGCAATTCATGCTATGCTTACCAATAGAAATTTAGCCGATATTTCTAACCGAGAAGTGAGGAAAATTCTGGTTGATACCAATCAGTTACCGAAAATTTATGGATTTGCAAATTCTGGGGAAGGAACGCTAATGGCACAATTCGAGAGTCTGGTAGTTTACGATGCGATCGCGTAAGATTTAGTTAGTTCGATCGAGCACCATCAGATTAGTTCGTAGTAAGGACTGAAGTCCTTAAATTGGAGAGGACTCAAGTCCTTAGTAGAGGCTCGATCGATCTCAATAAGATTAGTTCGCAGTCAGGAATTGAGTCCTTGAATTGGCAAGGACTCAAGTTTTTTCTACAAAAGTGTTGAGCCAAAATTAGCGGAACCAATACTGTTAGCAGATACTCCGCCCAGATTTGCTAAGATTTCCCCTGTTTGGGCAATTCGGATTAATGTAGCACCGCTATCTTGAACGATCGCCACTTGCGAAAATGTTAGCCCGCTACCCAATACTAATAAGTCTTTGTCAACTTCAAAATCCAAGATAGTATCGATGCCGGAATTGGTAGATAATAAGAAGCGATCGCTCGCATTTCCTCCCATCAAGCTGTCATCTCCACCTTCACCGAATAGGAAGTCGTCGCCATCGCCACCAATAATAGTATCATTTCCCTTGCCTCCGCGCAAAGTATCATTGCCAGTGCTGCCGTCGAGAATATCATCGCCTCGATTTCCAAAGATAATATCGGCACCATCGCTACCTGTAATGATATCAATTCCCTTGCCACCGTAAAGGGTATCGCTGTCAAAACCGCCGTTGATTAAATCGTTGTTTTGATTGCCATTAATCCAGTCATTGCCGTTAAAACCGAAGATTAGATCGTTACCATTTTTGCCGCTGAAAACGTCATCGCTGCTGTCGCCACCTAAAGTATCGTCACCATCCGTACCGATTTTTTGGTTGGGGGAATTGTTGACTAATTCTATGCCGCTGTCGGGGAAAGGTGCCGCAGTGAAGTCACTGTTTATACTGTTGCGAATTGTGGGATTATTGACTGTTGCCGATCGAATTTTGGCGTCTAAGGATGTGCCTGTATTTTCGGCGATCGCTTCTCCTATTCCTTTGGTTCCTATTGCGACTAGCAGCAAGTCTCGGGCGACTTCACCTTGTGCGACTTGTTGAACTTTGGCAATTTGAATTGCTGCATCTGAAAGCGGGAGATTGCTAGAGGCTATCGCACTTACCCGCTGATTTCCCTCGGCAATAATTTGAGCAACTTCCGGTGCAATATTGGCTGCTTTTTGTGCTTGCAGTTGAGTTGCAGCAGACTGAATTATGGTTTGCAATTGTGCGGGATTGGTTAGATCGACACTACCGGATTGAATTCGATCGGCAATATTGGAAATGATGCGATCGGCAATATCGATATTAGAGTTAGCTGATGAAATTCCACCGATTAAACTTTGCGTTTGAACGACAGTATTTTGTACCTGAATGTGCGCTGCATAAACCGCCAAACCGTTGCGATCGTTTTGAGTAATTGCCTGTAGCGGATCGTAGCCAGTCAGATCGATTGTTGGTGGCAATCCCAGCGATGATTTTACCAGGAATTCGGCGCGATCGGCATCGAAACCCTGTTTTACCAACTCGGCCATCAGGGTAGTTAAAGGCGTTACCACCGTCGCATCTGGTGTCGCTATCAGCGGCGTTTGCTGCGGCAAATAAGTAGCGGTATTGATGCCTTCAGTAACCACAAGTCTGCCTTCATCTGCATCAAGTTCGCCATTGTTGTTTTTGTCAAAATCCGTCAGAGAAATATCTAAACTAAAGCTACCATCAACGTTACTAATTGTGAACGGTTCCTTGTCATCTTGAATGTCATTAAAATTAGCATCAAAGAAGACTTTTGCACCTGTGAGGTAACTGTTAGTAATAGTAACAGGCGACCTAATCACCCTAGGACGATCGCCATCAACATCAGGAGGACGTTGACTAATTCCTCCCGGACCAACAGGTCTTTCTACTATAAAAGGCTTCGCAGGAGCAAAATTAGCTAACTCAAATGTGGCAAAATTATTATCGTAGACTGTTCCCCCGAAGACCTTAACTTCAGCACCCAAGAAAGCATTGATTTGACCTGATACATTAAAAAGTTCCGAGGGTTTGGTGATGCGGGAAGCAATTTCCGAACCTCGAATTTTACCGTCACCACCTTGTTTGGGCTGGAATTCTCCACCATCGATTAAATCGATGCCGACTTTTCCTTGAATTCCACCTTTTAAATAACCAGAAATAAGTTTCACATCTATCCCCAAACCCGCAGCAATACTAGCTTCAAGACTTAGTTCGTCAACATCCGATCCCGTACCGTCAGCATTTTCGCGATCGCTAACATAAAATCCATCCAAAACTTTGCCAGCAGCATCAACAGCAAAATTCGAGTTTTTCCACTCATTTAATCCGTAGGTATCGTAGCCAAATCCCAGACTAGCGATCGCGCTAAACTTGCCTTCAATTAAACCATTAACTATCCACCAGATCGGAAAATTTTGCTGAATGTCGAACTCAAATTCTAGTCTGGGTATCTTATACGTAAACAGCGGAACATCCGGCTTGCCTAACAGCAGGTCGATCGCGGTTTCCGGGTGATTCAAGAGTGGCAGATCGAAGCCTTCAATATCTTGTAAAGCATTGAAGAATTCTTGAGTTTTGCCTCTAGTTTTGGAGTTAATTTGTTGTTGAGGGTTTTGCTGTCCGGCAGTTTTGGGAACCGCCGAAGCATTTTGAAGATTTGCATTGCGATCGGCAACATCTATATTCCCCAGATTGTAGGAACCCAAGTCAATTTTATCAGCAGTTGCTAATTGATCTACTAAGCTAATAACTTTATCAACTTTACCAACAGCATCTAAAAAGCGAGTATCGATCGTGCGGCCCGACAGTTTTGCTGCCAGTTCTAGTACGCTGACTTTGCCGTCGCCATTGCGATCGAATTCCCCTGCTAAACCGATTTTAGATATTAACTGAGTGTCGGTATTCAGAAAATCAATAACTGGTCGAAACGGTTTAATGACATCGGATATGTTACTCAAAATTGGTTTAGCAAAATTATTAATAAATGTTCCCAAATCTAGCTGCATATTATTAAAGGCAACTGCGGGTTTTTGCGGCCCGGTTAATTGACCGTTAGCGTAATTTAGCAGCGGCCAATTAACTGCTAAGTCGAAGTTATAGGAAGGAAATGCAGGATTGCCGTTGGTGCTGGTTTTGGCTGCCAAACCGAGATTAGCATTGCTATTTAAATTGGCTTGGAATAAGTCTTTAAACTGATAGTTGCCTTGCAATTCTGGCAAAGTGAGGCGAACTCCATCATCTCGGCCTCCCAGATTATCTAAGTCATTGAGTTTGACTTCGAGGTTGGCACCGACTTTAGTTGGATTATTAATATCGTTTGCCAGGTCAACTTGCAAAAAACCTAAGTTGGCTTTACCTTTGAATTCGTCATCTAAACCTAAGTCAAGGTTGGCGGTTAACTTGGTGTTTTCAGTATCTATGTAGCAACCAAACTCTTTACTAAAACCAACTGCTAGGGATAAGTTGTAATTGAATTGCGATCGGGCTTTTCCCTCTACATCTAAGCTTAATGCCGGCACTCCTAAGTTTTGAGCAAGATTGAGATCGGGAAACTGATATTGCTTGCCAAGAGTAATTAGTAAGGTACTTTCATCAGGATTGGAATTTCCAGTTAGAGTAAAATCAACGTTTTCTCCAAGTGCATTGCGGATGCTATTTTCTAACTGACTCAAACTTAGATTTCCCTGATTATTAATCGTATCGATTAGCTTAGTTTTGATGTCGCTAATAAAATCTGGAGAAATGTCTTTTAGTGCACCGACAATGGGTAGGTTAACTGCATTTAATTGGTTGTCAAGAATTTTCTGAAATTGATTCAATCCAGTTTCTATGCCACACAGCAGAATTGGTGCGGCGATGGAACCAGCAGGCGCGGGTTCAAACTGGCGTCGGCGCGGGGCGTGGCTGGCGTTGGCGCGGGCGCGGCTG
>JAAUPF010000258.1 GCA_012034575.1 Richelia sp. CSU_2_1
TATAATCTCGTAAATGTAGTAAATGTAGGGTGCGTCGCTACGAACAACTCTCGTTGCTATTGGGAGATCTCATAGCGACGCACCATACCAATTATAACGGGGATGGGAAACCCGGATTTGGTATTATACCTAATCCTAGTTTTCCCCTCGAAGATGCACTAATTGAACAGCATACGGATTGCGGAGAAGATCGATCGGATTCTAGTTAATGGGAGTTTGGATAGTATTTTGACGGATTTGATTCGGATCGATCGGCAGTAATCTCAAATCGCGATGCTAATACTGTTTTTCTGCACACGCACTGGTTTTCCTCAGCTTCAAATCTCGCCATTCACCTGCATTTGATGCACCCGATCGGCGGCGGCTAATCTTCCACAACCTCTAGAACACTTCATCCTCGATTCCCAGCCACCATTCGCCCAAATTCATTAAATCTTGGTGAAGATCCGTAAGCTCTTTAATATATTCTTCAGCAGAAATTTCCGATCGCCTTTCTTGCAATTTTTTGAGCCTCAGTTGCACCAACAGCCAAGGTTTGGAAATGCCGTCGGTTGCTTCGATATATTTGGCTACGTCTTTGCTATTCATGATTATTGGGGAATGGAGAATGGAGAATGGGGAATGGGGAATGGGGAATGGGTTATTTGTTGGTTCCGATGCTTAATGCCCCATTACCGATTACCCTACCCATTCCGAATGACTACCTGTAATCCGAAGTCTGAATACTACTCAACTTCGCCGCATATTTCATGCCATATTCCGGGCGACAAAAGCGATCGACCTGAGACTCAAAAAACGCTCGATTCGCCTTCAAATGCTTCGGATTTGGGTCATCTAGAGGATATAAAAGAGCAGTCCGCAATGCTTGAAATACTGCTGAAGTTACGCAATACATCGATCGCTGAAATGTCACTCCAATTTGATTCAGGATATCATCTTCGCCGCGACAGCGCTGTTTGTAGAAATCCAGCAAGTAAGGCGGCAGGAAGTGCAGCATATCCTGTGCTAGCAAAGTCGGCGGAATGCCAGCCGTACCTACGGGGAATTTGTCTGCATACAAAACTCCGTAGTGGAAGTCTTTTTGATCGCCAGGAACTTCCCTAGCTTGCGCGTTGTAAGATTTCGTGCCTCGGAACGGCGAAGTGCGGTAAAATACAGCTTCGACGTAGGGTAATGCTGCTTCGTAAAGCCAAGTGAAACCTTTGGATTTGGGGATGATTTCGTAGGTTTCGCCGTCGATTTGAACGTGGTGGTAAATGGGCCTTCCGGCGATCGCAAATATGCCATTTACCAGGAAATCCATCGCTTGCGGGACTGTGGTAACTTTCCCTTCATCGTACAAGTCTGACACTTCAAAAAACACCGGTGCCATTACTTCCCAGAATAAACCGAGATTGCTGTAATATGACATCTGGCGGCATTGTTCTAAAAACATTTCCGGGAATGCTGCGTGCAGTGCCAGCATGAACGGGTCTTTTTTGAAGTAAGCTTTAATAGCGCGATCGGCATTAGCTTTGTATTCGTCACTGTCCAAATAAGGATCGAATTGATTCGTCGGCACATACAAGCCACGATGCCACAGCATTGACCTCATGCACTCTTCGGCAAATTCCATGTTAATGCGATCGTGCCACAAATGATGAAACAATCGCGGTTTTTTACCAGTTTCTCCCTTTTCCATGAACTCCAAAAGTTCCGGGTGAACGCTGCCAGTCCCGCGCCAAATCCGCAAATCTGCACCGTCACCTGCATAGTGATTTTGCAAGTCTAAATACTCTTGGGGTAAGAAGTATTTAAAGAAAGGTAGCGGATGTAAAAATACCTGTTCGGCGATGTATAGCAAATCCCGCCAATAGAAGTCCATCGGCACCGCATAAGCTTTCCAGATAGCGATAATTTGCATCAGATTTTCCGGCGTATCTGGAATCATCGCGCCGCCAGCTTCCAGCCTGTGAATTACTTCCGCAAATTCGTGCTTGGAAGGAGGCAGTTTAGTGGATGCTTTCGTAGGAGTTTGTACCATTTTGATTTCCTCTAAATTAATTGCAAAGTTCCTGTAGTATCAGCGATTATATGGTTTTTGTAGGGGCAAGTTCTCTGGGGATAGCTAAACTCTCCCCAGGCAATTGGCTAACGATCGATAAAAACCATCTCGGATTTTTCGGGCTGATCACTAATAGCTACTTGAGCATTTCTATCAGCCGGAAGAGTAGCAACGATCGCATTTGTAGTCGATTCGCTCCACTTCAGCAACCAAGCAGGTTGAATTCCCAACACAAAAATGATGCCCGCCAAAACCAGGGCCGGTACATTTTCGGTAAAACTCACTGCTGGGTAATAAGCCGTGGCGTTATCCAACTTCCCAAAACAGGTACGATTGAGCAGAATTACAAAGTAAACCGCTGTTAAACCAGAGGCTAAAATGCAGAGTAAAGTGGGAATTGGAAAGATTGAGAAACTGCCCTGAAATACTAAAAATTCGGCAATAAAACCGACCAAACCAGGAATTCCCGCGCTTGCCATACCACCCAAAACTAACAGCGAACTGGCCGTGGGTAAACCCCGCATTGGGTTCATCAAACCGTTGAGCACGTCCAAATCCCGCGTGCCGACTTTGGCTTCGATGATACCTACCAAATAAAATAGCAAAGCTAAAATCAAGCCGTGGCTTACCATTTGCCCGACAGCGCCGATTAAAGCGAGTTTAGTACCGGCGGCGCAAGCAACAAGGATGTATCCCATATGCCCGATCGAACTATAGGCTACCATGCGCTTGATATCTCTTTGGGCGATCGCGCTCAGGGCGCCGTACATCACGCTTACAGTCCCGATAATCGCCAAACCGGGAGCGATAATTGACCAAGTTTCGGGGAACAACTGCAAGCCGAAGCGCACTAAACCGTAAGTTCCCAACTTCGCCAAAATACCGCCCAGCAGAATTGCCGTTGCTGGCGAAGCTTCAACGTAAGCATCGGGCAGCCAAGTGTGCAGGGGTACTAAGGGAACTTTAATTGCCAACCCAAGTAGCACAATTGTTAACAGGATCAATTGTGTATTCAAGGATAAATCCTGAGTATGAATCGCACTGTAATCGAAGTTTAAAGAACCACTTAGCCAAGCAACACCTAAAAATCCTGCTAACACTAAAAGTCCTGAAACAGCCGTGTAAATCAAAAACTTCATAGCAGCATATTCTCGCTGCTTGCCACCCCAAATCGCAATCAACAGGTAAAAAGGAATTAATTCTACTTCGTAAAACAGTACAAACAGCAGCAAATTTTGAGACATCAAAGCTCCAGCAATACCAGCATTAATTAGCAAAATCAATGCGTAGTAAAGTTGGGGCCGTTCCATCTCCTTCCCAGTGCCATAAATGACCAATAGCGTCAGTAATGCACTCAGAATTAGTAGTGGCAAAGACAAGCCGTCAATGCCCAAGTTATAGCTCAAACCTAATTGCGGAATCCAAGGCAAATATTCTTGAAATTGCATTCCCGAATTGGCTGGATCGAATTGAGTCAGCAGCCAAATATTCAACAGAAAAACAACAGCAGCAAAAGCCGAGGCTATTGAACGCAGCCGCATCCCATTTATATTTCCGGGAAGGAACCCGACTACCGCAGCGCCCAACGCGGGCAACCAGAGCAAGGTACTAAGCATAATGTATGAAGAGTGAAGAGTAAAGAATCAATTTTGCTCGTTCTTTTGTTTGATAATTTGGGAGTTTAGATGTTAATTTTTTCCCAAATTATCAATTCCGCAGTGCCTCAGGACTAAACCAGAATATTGACTGCACCCGTGTCTAAATCGTAGTATCCGCCAACTACTTTCAGTTTATTCTCCTGAATTAACTTAGAGATGACTGGAGATGCTTTCAATCTGTTAGCTTGCAGCATAGCATTGGCTTTTATGGCATTTTCTAGACGGTCGCCTGTTTCGTCTTTTGAGCTTTCTACAGCAGGCTTAATTGCGTTGATCAAACTGCCAATTTGACCGGGAACTTGAGTTCCTTTGATGGTTGCGTCTACCGCACCGCACCTTTCATGTCCGATGACAACAAGCACTTTTGCTCCCAATACCAGCGTGCTATATTCCAGACTGCCAATTTCTTCTGGGGTAGCAACATTTCCGGCTACGCGGCAGACAAATAAATCTCCGAATCCTCGATCGAATATAATCTCAGGAGGAAAGCGAGAATCTGCACAACCGAGAATCGCAGCAAAGGGTTTTTGAGATTTAGCCACTTCCGTGATCCGCACAAAGTCTTGGTTGGGACTTTGACGTTTTCTGTCAACAAATCGTTTGTTCCCATCCATTAACTGTTTCAGTGCCACATCGGGAGTCAGGTCATTTTGAGCAATTGCTGGTTCCGGTGCAGCCACATCAGCACCTACTCGTGCTGCGAGTATCCCTGTACCAATAGCTCCTGCGACAAATTTGAGCGAATTACGACGGGAAAGATTGAATTTTCTGTTATTTGGATTCATTGATGCTGCCTTGTTGTATCGAGTGGGAAATCTTTGTTCAAGACTTCATATTTGTAAGATTTTAGATTAAAAGTGTCACCTAAAATCTTCAACTTTATCTCTCCTGACAAACCTCGCTGTCCGTGGTTAACTGTTTAAAAACTTCGCTGTCAACTGTCAACCCAACAACCGGCGAGCGGGCAAGCTGTTAACTGTTAACTGTCAACTGTCAACTGTTTACCCGCCCACAATCAGCGACAGGCGAGCTAGCAGTGGCCAGCTTACTATGAGTCCCAAAAGTCCAACACCGAACAGAATTGTCAAGGCATAAAACTGAGTTTGACCGTTAACGTTGTACTTGAGGCTTTGCCCGCCGAAAACCGTTGCAAAACCGATTAAGTTCACGAAGCCGTCAACAATATTACGATCGATCCAAGAGATAATTTGAGCAACTATACCTACTGCAAAAATCACAGTCACCCGGTAGAGTTTGGCAGTGTAAAAGTCGTAGGCAAAAAAGTCTTGCACGGCTTGAGAACCAATTCGCACTGGTTTCTCCCATTTCTCGTTCAGGTAAACAAATGCTCCTGCGCCGATGCCGATCGCACTTGACAAAACTAGCAATCCAGTTACGGTATAATTCAAACTTGCCACAGGCAATAACTGCCACGCTGCCAAAAAATGTGGAACGTGCAAAGTAAAGCCCATTAAAATCATCATCGGCAAGATAAAAGGCCAGTGAACTTCCGGCGAACGTTCGGTCATTTGCTTTGGTTTGCCACCAAAAACTAAACCGAAGACGCGCACTAAGCCAAAAGCAGTGACACTGTTGACAAACAAAACTATTCCTAACAGCAAAGGGTGAGTTTCTGAAAGCCCGGATGTGAATTCTTCTAAAGCCCAGAAACAGCCGAAGGGCGGCAGTCCCACCAATCCAGCGCTACCAACAATAAATGATATCGCCGATATCGGTCGTTTTCCCCACAAACCGCCGAGAGAACGGACATCCTGAGTGATGCTGTTCCAAACTACCGAACCGATACTCATTACCAGCAAGCCCATTGCCAAGGAGTAGGCAAAGATCAATGTCAGGGCTGTCTCGGCTTGTCCGGTACCGACGGCGATAAACACCAAGCCCATGTAAGAGCTGACTATATAGGAAAGCGTGCGCTTGATATCAATTTGGGCGATCGCAATTAAGGATGCACCAACCGCCGTCGCAGCACCTACAATAATAGTTGTCTTGATGCCGATCGGCGACAAAGCAATCACCGGCTGCAACTTAATCAAAATCCAAGCACCAGTTTCCACAACTACGGTGTTCCGCAAAATCGTTGCCGGCAGGGGGCCTTCCATCGCCTCATCCAGCCACAGGTGCAAGGGAAACTGGGCGCATTTGCCCATCGGCCCAGCAATCAAAGCTAAAGTCAACAGCGTTGCTACAGTGGGGTCAATTTTGGCAGTCTGGGCCCACACGGCCAACTCGTCAAAATTCCAAGTTCCCGCCAGCGGCAAAATTGCGACTACTCCCATCAGCAGGAATAAGTCACCCACCCGCTTTGTTAAGAAAGCGTCGCGAGCTCCCGTCACCACCAAAGACTGATTGAACCACAACCCGACTAGCAGGTAAGTTCCCAACGTGAGAACTTCCAAAATCATGTAGCTGAAAAACAGAGAGTTGCACAACACCAAACCGCACATCCCCGCTTCAAACAGCCCCATTAGGGCAAATAACCTCGCCCAGCCCCAGTCCATTTCCATGTAACCGAAAGCATAAATCTGTGCCAGCAAGTTCAGCCCGGTAATCAAAACTGTCGCTCCGACGGTGACAGGAGAGATTTCGACAGGAATGGTTAAGTCTAAACCCGCGACATTCAGCCAGGGAATGAACTGCTGCCCGGCCGGTTGGTTCCAGATAGCTGGGAGGGCGATGACCCCGTGAGCGAAAGCGATCAGTGTTAAGATGGCATTCACATAACCGGATGGTCTCGGCCCCGTGCGGCGGGTGAGAGCCGGAAACCACAGCATCGACAGAACACCGCCGATGAGTGGATAGCAAGGTATAAACCAAACGGTCTGGAGTAAGATTTGAGCCATTGGCATTACCTGTAAAGGTTACAAAAATTTAAGAATCTGAGAATAATTCCAAATCGCGCTGGCGGCAGCCGGAAGCTAGAAGGCAGAATTATCGGACTTACGCACGGGTAGTCAGAAACCGGGTTTTTACGAGAAAACTTCGTCACAGCACGCAGAAACGCATAAAAACCCGGTTTCTTCGTTATTTATGCGTCCAGGACTCAATTAGAGAGAATTTTTACTTGTGCCTGGGACTTCCTTGCAGCCGTGCGATCGGGCGCTTCAGAATAGACTTATTAATTTTATATTAAGGATTGCATTAAATTCTCAGATTTTCTGATTCAGAATATTTATATTCAGCAATAAACTGAACTTATAGCAAAGAAGGAGCAGTGCCAGGTATCGGCAACGCAGGACTGACAACAATTCTTGCAGTACAGCCATTCACTAGACTGATCGGCATGTTGAACAAGTCTACCAGATCCGCTTAATTAAACGTAAAATACGATCGCGCTTTAGGTAGCAGTATTCTGATGATAAATATATTAACAATTGCGAACGACTAAAAATGAGCAACAAATTAGGGTGTAAGTGGTTTTCGTCCCTGGCTAGTATTTTCAGCGTTATGACGATCGGCACTGTTAGTGGCTTGACAGCCCCTGCAAAAGCAACGGAAACGGTTGTTGTCCGTAAAGGCTTTTTAGAATCGTCAATCGCTGTAACCGATTTACGATCGCTCGCAGAAACCGGAAAAGTCCCGGAACGCTTGCAAAGTTACGCCAATCTATTGTCCTCCGAACAGCGCAATCAAATTTATGGAGCTCTAAAAGCTAAAATTCCGCTGAATGTCGTCGGGCTAAGCAACTTGCTAAATACTCGCATCGGTACAGCGATTCTGGCGGATTTGACTACGGTAATACCCAGGCGCGACGGTGCGGGAGTGGAAGCGCTGCGATCGGCATTGGTGTTGGGAGCAAATGCGCCCGAAGGCTTGTCGGTACTGAGTTTCATTGAAAATTATCCAGGTTCGCGAGTAGTTGTGGATCTCGATCGCGCTTTTGCTGTTTTGGGAAATTTGAATTCGGGTTTTTGGCAAACTCAGCGCTTTATGGCCGCGATCGCACCTCAATTAGCAGCCTCTAAACCAGCGCTCAATCTGCCTTTTGACCCAACTCAACCGGGCCCGAATTCGGTGCGGGTTCTGAAGCTAGATTTAAACGATACCGCCCGCAATCGACGCATTCCACTTGATGTTTATTGGTCGCGGGCTTCGAGTGCCGACAAACCGACGATCGTGTTTTCTCACGGCTTGGGTTCCGTGCGCACGGATTTGCGCTACTTGGCCGAACATTTAGCGTCTCACGGTTATGTTGTAGCTGCTTTGGAACATCCGGGAAGCAACGAGACGAATACCAATGCTGCGATCGCAGGTAAGTCGCGGTTGATCGCACCTCAAGAGTTTTTAGACCGTCCCAAAGATATCAGTTTTGTACTCGATGAATTGGCAAAATTAAACCAAACTCATGATAATTTACAAGGGAAAATCGCGATCGATCGATCGATGATTATTGGATATTCATTTGGCGGTGCAACTGCTTTGTCCGTAGCCGGTGCTGAGTTGCAACTGAACCCTCTCAGAAAGCGCTGTCAGGCGGATTTAATTACTTTAAGTTTGGGCGAAGGCATTCAGTGCGCGGCGAGTGGATTGTCAGAAGAACGCTATCAACTGCGCGATCCGAGAATTAAAAGGGCGATCGCGATGAATCCTACGACTTCTTTATTATTTGGAGAAACTGGTTTAAGTGCCATTCAAATTCCCACTTTAATAGTCGCATCTTCTGCGGATAAAACTACTCCCGCCTTAGTCGAACAAATTGCGGGTTTCCATAAACTCACTTCTCCTAAATGGCTGGTTGGCTTTGTCGGCGGTACCCACTTAAGTGTTAAAGATCCGAGTACAACTCTAGACCAAGTTAGCAGACCGAGTACAGTAATTACCGGGGATGAAGTTGTGGGCGATCGGGCTGTTAGCATTCGCGACTATATTAAAGCTATAAGTTTGGCGATGGCAGCTCAAATGACGGCTGAAGCTGACAAGTATGCCCTTTTTCTAACACCAGAATACGCTCATTTTGTTTCTACAAATGAAATTCCCGTCCGGCTAGTGACCAAGATTCCCCCTGAAGCTAATGCAGTTATGCAAAGTTTTATTCATCAGAATAAGTAGGACGATCGTCCGGGAAGTCAGCAAAGAATAGGATAACTTGCTTAATGACTGCAAAACCCCTACCGTTTTCGCGGGCTCGAACGGCTTCTACTGCTGCATTTAGAGCTAATACCAAATCCGGCTGATTCATCCCCGTTATAAATTGTATGGTGCGTCGCT
>JAAUPF010000259.1 GCA_012034575.1 Richelia sp. CSU_2_1
TTCTTCTTCCTTCTTCCTTCTTCCTTCTTCCTTCTTCCTTCTTCCTTCTTCCTTCTTCTTCCTTCTTCCATGATTAAAGGCACTACTAAACTCCTCGGAGTAATCGGTTATCCCATCGCGCATTCTCTGTCGCCGGCGATGCACAATGCAGCGATTTCTCATTTAGGAGTCGATTTTGTTTACCTAGCATTTCCGGTTAAAGCAGAGGATTTAAAAACCGCTATTGCAGGATTTAGCGCGATCGAACTTCGAGGTTTCAGCATCACTATTCCTCACAAACAAGCTATTCTGCCATTATTAGCAGAAATTTCTCCCATTGCCCGTGCAATTGGTGCAGTCAATACAGTTTACATGACTGACAAAGGTTGGTGCGGCACAAATACTGATGCTGAAGGCTTTCTCGCACCGCTACAGACTCTTACCCCCCCAACCCCCCCTTACCAAGGGGGGGCTAAATTTGATTGGACTCAGAAAGTCGCGGTAATCCTGGGAAATGGCGGCGCGGCTAGGGCTGTAGTTGCTGGATGCTTGCAATTGGGCTGCGCTCAAATTCATGTTGTCGGGCGCAGCGAGAAAAAATTAACCGAATTTCGCGAGAGTTGGGTGAATTCTCCACTCCCTGCTGAAAATTTGCAGGTTCATACTTGGGATAATTTGTCAACATTAATCTCGCAAGCAGATTTGTTGGTTAACACGACACCTGTCGGGATGTACCCTCACGGTGAAAAATCGGTCGTCGATGCGAGGACGATCGACCGAATTTCCCCAGGCGCGATCGCCTATGATTTAATTTACAACCCAAGTCCTACCCAGTTTCTCAAAGATGCGCGAGCAAGAGGAACAATTGCGATCGACGGACTCGAAATGCTAGTGCAACAAGGGGCTGCGGCCTTGAAAATTTGGCTCGATCGAGAATCCGTTCCTGTAGATATCATGCGCCAAGCCTTGCGCCAGCATTTAGGATTGGAGTGAATGCAAATTTGTTACTAAATTCGCGCTAAGCTGAGGATTAAAATATCATTTCCCTGCCATCATGAAATTTCGAGCGATCGCTCTTGTTGCTGCTATTTGCCTGATAGGAATTTTGAGTTCGATCTTCGCCCCACCAGCTTGGGCGCTGACGCCGATTAAACTTTCCGACTTGTCCTATCGCGAATGTCCGCCGGAAATGGCGGCCGGTACTGTCACCAGCGGCAGTTCGATGGAAGCCAACTGTTTTCTGATAGTTGGCAAAGCAGAAAATGCTTCCGGAAAACCGGTTGTGAATGCCGATATTTTCGGCCGCATTTACGACGCTGATGACAATCCAGTGATGCAAAACCGCACTCGTCTGGGTTCTATAGAAGAAGTTCCTCCTGGAGTCAGCGATTTTGAACTCAGAATCTCTGTTGCCGCCAATCAACCCACACCTTTGAAGTTAAAGCAATTTAAAGCTTCAGGTTTTACCGGCAAAGTTCGCCGCTGAGAAACATCGCAGAAGGAATAAGTTCGATCGGGTGCGATTTCCCGACAATTAATCGGGGTAGGGACACGGCAGTGCCGTGTCCGAGGTATCCTGAGGGTATCACGCGAATTGAGATCGCTGCAAACTGTTTTTGTCTTGTCAAACAAGCCTGCAAGGTGCGGAAGATTAATTTTAGATTTTAGATGGCAATTTTAAAATCTAAAATCTAAAATCTAAAATCGCACGATTAATGACTCTCAAAATCATCCAATCCCGGTCTGGGTACTGCTAAAGCCTGACTCTTATTTAGCTGCCGCAAACCCATCCAGCCGGCGACGCCAACGATTAAAGATATCCATCCAGTTAGTGGCTGAAGCAGCAAAAATCCCCCGATCGCAAACATCGATCCAAACATTAATACGATCGCGGCTAATACCATTTTAAGGTCAGTTGCTAAATCTTGAACCGGGGTTAAACCAGTACGATCGCGCTGTCTTTTCCAACCAGGACCGGCCGGTCGCACTCGGCGGTAAAATTCATCTAAAGTCTCGTCAGATTCCGCAGGAGTTGCTAGCATTGCAACTACCCACATAATGCCAACTGTCACCGTAATAAACATCAAACGCAAACCAAAATCTTTAATTTGCAAAGCCGGTACCGAACTGGTAGTCAAACCAACTACAAAACCGCCGAGAATCGCAGTCAACTCCGCCGCCGCATTAATTCGCCACCAAAACCAGCGCAAAATTAATACTATTCCCGAACCGGTGCCGATCGCAATTACTAACCGAAAAACTGTTGCTACATCCTGGGCAAAATAAGCAGCTACCGCACCTAAAGCCGTGACAAAAATTGAAGAAATTCTTCCCACCCATACGAGTTCTGCCTGAGTAGCATCGGGCTTAAAAAAGCGAAGGTACAAATCGTTAGTGACAAAGGAAGCGCCCCAGTTAATAGAAGTAGAAACCGTACTCATAAAAGCTGCCAGCAGCGATGCTACTACCAACCCCAAAACAGCGGGAGGTAAAAAATCTAGCATCAATTTAGGATAGCCTAATTCTCTATCTTCCAAATCGGGATAAATTGCGATCGCCACTAAAGCAACTACAATCCAAGGCCAAGTTCGCACCACGTAATTCAAAATATTAAACAGCCAAGCCGATTTTTCCGCCTCCGCTTCATCTTTCGCAGCAATCAAACGCTGAATGAATTCGCCACCGCCATCGCTGCGCCGCCAGGACCACCATTGAACGCCAATATAAGCTAAAAACGTGCTCGCACTAATTCCTGCAGCTTCACTCCACTGAAAGCCGCCCGACCCAAAACTGAAGGGAAAAAATGATAAAATATCCTGTTTTGTAGCTTGTTGAACGGCGGGAATTAGGGCATGAATTCCGGGAACGCGATCGCTGCTGAGGGCAAAAATTGCTACTAAAATTGCACCTACCAACGCCAAAACTAACTGAAAGAAATCTGTAGCGACAACGCCCCACAAACCAGCAAAACCAGCGTAAATTAACACGAGAATGCTGACGCCGAGAACGCTGACAAATTTAAGATTTTGTCCCGGTTCGATGCCAAAACTTTGCCAAATTTGTAAAGCATCTACAACTTTCACCGTTGCCAGCATTGCGTAACCGATGCCGATACAGTTGATAGGAACTGCAAACAAAAATGCTTTCGTCGCCCGCAACACAGCCGCTGTTTTTCCGCCGTAGCGAACCTCCGTCAATTCCGCATCGGTAATTACTTCCGATCGCCGCCACATTTTAGCAAAAACGTAGACCATAATAATGTGAGAAATACCGAAACTCCACCATTCCCAGTTACCGGCAATGCCTCGATTGCCGACAATTCCAGCAACGTAAAGGGGAGTGTCGATCGAAAAAGTAGTAGCGGCCATACTGCTACCAGCCAGCCACCAAGGCAGGGAACGTCCAGATACGAAAAAATCGACCATACTCTTCGATCCTTTGCGGGAGAGATACAAGCCCAACCACAGGGAGAAGACTAGGTACAGCAGGACAATTAACCAGTCGATTAGTTGCATAGATTCAGGTTGAAACGGTAATTAGTAATTGGTAATCGGTAATTGGTAATAGCTCGATCGCCTGCATCACTTACATGAGAACTGCTATCTTAGTATTGACGCCTAGAATAGTTTACAGTCTCCGGTCTTAATTCCCGTATATTTTTGTGAAAATGAGTTTTTAATAATTTTCAGCGTGACTTATGTAAGAAACTGGGTTGGTGCGATCGATCTCCAATTATCAACGAAAAACCTACAAAGAAACTCGGTTTCTAAGAGCCTGTGCGGGGCGATCGAACTTCAGTTGATTTTCGCCAAAATAGGCATCTGTTTTATAAATCTTCCGTCTGGAGTCAGAGTCTAAGCGAAGAGCTGCACAACGTTGGCAATGACAATAACGGGGGTCGTAAACCCGGATTTGGTATCACAGAAGAAAGCGTAGAAATTATCCGAGTCCTTCATACAGCAAGAAAGTATCCAAACAATTAGATCGTCTGCTTTTAACTTTGAGATTTTAGCTTGTATAAAACTACTCGATCGAGCAAATTGCTGGCATTTAAATTATTGTCATGTGGTAATACTGGCCTGTGGATGTGAGGTGCTATCATTTGTGAGAAAAAGAGCGATCGATGCTTTCAATTTATTTTTTAAGTAACCACAGGCTTGCAAAAATGTCAAGCGCAATTTGCAACATATAAATTTTCCAAAATTCTGTTAATCGTTAGTATAGCTATATCGAAAGGTAGTCGATCGTAACACGCACTTAAATCGAGCCCTATAATTTTAATTAAGTGTTTAGGTGTAAATTATGACAACTATCAACTGGAATGATGTTTTAGATCGTATTTCAGAGAATGCAGACGAACTCCAAGTCACCGATCGATTTGTCAAACCCCTTCTAAATGTACTGGGATTCAGCATTGATGAGTGGGTACAACAGTTTAGAACAGGAAAGGGTGTTGCTGATTTTGCTGCTCGCAAAAATCACGATGATGATAAATTTTCAGTGTCTAAGATTAACCCATACTTAGTCATTGAAGTTAAAGGTAGAGTAGCGGGAAGAGCGATCGTTAACTTAGCAGAAGGTACTCCCAAGTACAAAGAAGCTAAAAAACAGATAACAGGTTATATTCTTGATTCTAAGTGTCAAACAGTTCAATGGGGTATCCTCACCAACTCAACAGATATCCAGCTATTTCGCAGACATGGTAAAGTTGTACTGCCTGCTACTAACTGTATGAGGATAAACAAAAATAATATCATTGAGATCGTTGCGAAAATTAAGAAATTGCTGGACAACCCACCCAAAGCTTTAACAATTTGCATCTATAATGATAAGGGAGGTGTAGGAAAAACGACAACTACAATCAACTTGGCTGCAGTCCTTCGACAAGAGTATAAAAAAGTGCTGGTTGTTGACTTCGATCCACAACAAGGAGATTTAACTGATTCATTGGGATTACAGGAGGGAAAAGTCAAACTATCTGAGTGTCTGGTTAAGGACTCCTTGAATGTCAAAGAAACTATTCAACCATTTAATTTGAAAAATAAAGCAGGTCAATTAGTTAAAGTATTTGATGTCATCCCATCTGATTCGGGGTTATCGAAGTTCATGCGTCATGAGTATGAAGCACAAATAGAAAAAGGTTCAGCAAGGCTGCGAGATCTGATCGATTGTTTTGTTCATCATTATGATTACATCTTAATTGATGCGCCTACGAACTGGACTTTGTTTAGTAAAAGCTCTGTGACAGCTTCCGATGTAATCCTCATGCCAACCGAACACAATAACTTTTCATCTTTAAAAAATGCTGCTAAAGTTATTCAAGACTTCTTACCTGAGGTTAAGAAGCTGAGGCAGGACGGTGGTCCTATTGCTTTGCCCATATTTTTCAACAAACATAAAGCAACAGAGGCTTCTATCAAAAGGGCAAACGCAGAAATCCACGCAATTATTACAATTAAGAAAGGGGAGGATTATATTCTAGATCCGAATTTATTACCGTATTATTGGCCTAAATATAAAGATGGGAATGACAAAACTATATTCTGCGTTCCAGAATATGAAGTTGTGTCAACTGCCGCTTTTTCTCGAAAGCCAGCAGCTTTTCTACACAAAACAGCGAAGGATTATTACTCAAAATTAGCTCGGGAGTATTTCTTGTATGAATAATTCAGAAAACATCGGTAAGTTAATGTACTTGGAGTTAACTAAGATTGAATCGGCAGAATCTTGCTCTGAGTCAGAGTTTATTATTGCCGGAGCGGCCGAAGCTATCTTACAATCGGGCGATCGCAATTGGATTCCGATTATCGTCAAAGAAACAGGCGATTATCAGTATGAAGTTGTGAGCAATAACTTTGTCTATGCTGTTGCTAAACAAGCTAAATTAGAGCGAGCATGGTGCATTGTAATTGACCCACAACCATCAAATATTCAACAAGCGAAGATTCTAACGCGAGAAGTAATTCCCACCGTCAATCTGAGTACCGCATCAAAAGATACTATTGTAGCTGTACTTAAATACTTAGTGCAAGAACATAATTGGAAGAACGTAAAACCAGTTGAAGCTGCCAATAAAATTGTAGCATCTAACCGGGAGCAATGGTCAGATTTTATCCCTTTGACTAAGCTACAATGTGGTTTGACTAAGGCGAGATTAGATTGTATTACCAAAGTATTTACTATATCGCCACCACCACCACCGCCGCCACCGCCTGAAGCAGTTAGCGTAAAACGTGCATCAAGAGATGAAATTTTCGATCGACTCAATTACTTATCAACTAATAAAATAGGAGGCTTTGACAATATCGATGCCGAAGAAACAGCCGATGCTATCTTCAACGCAAATAAAGGCAAGTGGAAAAGCCTAACTCCAATTTCCAAACTTGAATGCGGCATCGATACAGCCAAAATGAAAAGTTTTAAAACCCTATTTAGGCTGTAAAACTAGGTTCAGTCGTTTTGCTAATTCATTCGATCGCCCTTCCAGAACAAAGTTTCGCCCTATAATTTGCTCTAACGCAAACATATGCGAAAATGTCAAGCGGACTCTCATCCCGCAAGTCCGTAAAGGACAGTTAAACGCTCTCTCACACAATTCTGATGCGCAAATCCAAAACATTTTTGTTGTCAAGCCTGTTCCTCATTGGCTTAACAATTAGTTTTCTGCTGACTCCGGGCTGGCTGTCAAACTTCCAAAATCGCGCGATTGCAACTCCCCCCCCTACAATCCCAAACCCCCGAATTTCGCGCCTTTTGGGTAGATGCTTTCAACCCCGGTTTCAAAACACCTCAAGAAGTTACTAAACTGATCGCAGATGCTAAACTGGCCAATGCAAACGCGATCGTCGCCCAAGTCCGCCGCCGGGGTGATGCTTTTTATACCAGCGCGATCGAACCGCGGACGATCGATCCTAACGTCCCTCCCGGCTTCGATCCCCTCCAAGATTTAATCGATAAAGCCCATACTGAAGGTATAGAAGTACACGCCTGGATGGTAACTTTACCAGTAGTTTCCGGTAAAAAACTCCCCGCCGGTCACGTTTGGCAGACCCACGGACCAAATGCCCCCGGCAGAGACAATTGGGCGATGCTGACCTCGAGCGGCGAAGCCCAAGGTTATCTCGATCCGGGTCATCCAGACGCTTTAGATTATACGGTTTCCGTCTATTTGGACTTGTTGAAGCGCTACGATGTCGATGGGGTTCAGTTGGATTACGTGCGCTACGGCGGGCCGAATTGGGGCTACAATCCGACTTCGATCGCCCGTTTCAACCAGCAATCCGGGCGCACCGGCAAGCCCGCACCCAACGATCCGGCGTGGATGCAGTGGCGACGGGAACAGGTAACAAATTTAGTGCGGAAGCTCTACGTAGAAGCCTTAGCAATTAAGCCGCGAGTGAAAGTAACGGCGGCAACGATCGCCTGGGGAGACGGTCCGGCAAATGATGTCGGTTGGTATAAAACGCAACCTTACCGAGAAGTATTGCAGGATTGGCGCGCTTGGCTGGAAGAAGGCATTATCGACATGGCGATGCCGATGACTTACCAGCGCGAATACAAGCGATCGCAAAAACAAGCTTACGATCGCTGGATCGAGTACGCTAAAGACCATCAATACAACCGCCAAATTGCGATCGGTCCCGGCAATTACCTCAACTACATCGAAGATACGCTAGACCAAATCCGCCGCGCCGAAGCACCCTCTGCGCGCGGAAATCGCGTCGCGGGAACGGTGTTGTATTCCTACGCTAGCAGCAACCTGTACGCCAACATCGAACTGCGATCGGGCGCTAGCAGCCGCGATTTGCCCCGCCAGCCTTGGAAATACGTTCCTCAAAGCAACGATGTCTTTTACAACGCGCTGTCGCATCCTGCTGAATACGTTGACGGCGCTACGGGCAAAACCGTTGCCACTGTGCCAGTGTGGGCGATGCCTGTCGCAATTCCCGATATGCCTTGGAAGTCGCGGCCGCGGGCAGGTGCGATCGCGGGTAATTTGCAGCAGTGCGATCGATCTTGCGACGGCGCTAGCTTGACATTACATCCGATTGGTGGTATTAGCGAAGTGCGACAATTGCGGGCGGACGGTACGGGATGGTTTGGGGCGATCGAGCTTTCACCCGGTTCTTATCAGTTGAAAGTGGATGGCAGTCAGATTCAACAAACAGTTAATGTTGTTGCTGGTGAAGTTATAAAAGTGAATTTTGCCAGTTTGTAGGGTGTCAGCTTAGCCCGAAAGACCGCCAGGGGTTTAAACCCCTGCCGGACTGCGGGAAAGCGCGTTAAACTGACAGAGGGAAAACCTGTTCAGCTAAAACTAATTCACGGTACGCATTACCCAAGCTATAATCAAATTATCCAGCACCAAATTCAATATTTGAAGTGAAGCTATGCTAATAACAGAAGCCCCTTTCACGCTCCGAAAATGGACGGTTAAAGAATATCACAAGCTGGGAGAGATGGGATTTTTTCACCCAGGAGAACGAGTCGAATTAATTGCAGGAAATATTGTCAAAATGAGTGCGAAAGGAACTGCCCATACTTCGGCTTTAGGGCGCACGGATAGATTGTTTCAAGACTTGTTTGACAATCTGGCTTGGGTGCGAGTGCAAGATCCGATCGCCCTTGATGATAGTTCCGAACCCGAACCAGATATCGCTTTAGTAATAATCGATCCGTTTGACTATGCAACTCACCATCCGACTCCTTCAGAAATCTATTTAATTATTGAAGTAGCAGATAGCAGTTTGGCTTACGATCGCGAGGTGAAAGCTCAAATTTACGCGCGATCGGGGATTGCGGATTATTGGGTGTTAAATGTCTGCGATCGGCAATTGCACGTTTTTCGAGAACCGACAGCAGATGGGTATCAAAGCGAGGTAGTTATGGGGGAAAATGAGAGCATTTCGCCGCTGCAATTTCCGGCTGTTAATATCGCTA
>JAAUPF010000042.1 GCA_012034575.1 Richelia sp. CSU_2_1
AAGGGGGGCTGGGGGGGATCTCTCAGCTTAAAAACACACAGCTAAAGTTGCGAAGGTGTACGGCCTTTCCGAAACAAGTTGGCCAAACCGAAAATGCCAAGCGCACCCAGCCATCCCAAATTGTTGGGACGATCGCGCCTTGCAGCCAAAACCCCCGAATCCGTGCCAGTAGTACCAGTAGTTCCAGTACCTGTCGTGTCGCCGCCCGTCGCAGTCGTGTCGGTAGTTCCAGTTGTACCAGTAGTTCCAGTAGTACCGGTGGTGTCGCCACCCGTACCCGTTGTGCCGGTAGTTCCAGTTGTACCGGTGGTACCCGTACCAGTCGTGCCGCTGCCCGTGCCAGTCGTACCCGTACCCCCCGCACCGGCACCGCCACCTCCCGACTGGGCAGAAGCAGGCACAGCTAAGGAAACCGTTGCTAAAGTTAAAGTACAAGTGCTAGCTAAAACAACTTTCCACAATTTAGAAGATTTTCTGGTCATGCTTGCTTTTACCTTCTAGAGTCCTGCGATGGCTTCAGATTTCCAAATCGCACGGTCAAATTGACAGCGCAACGTGCAACTTATTCAACATTTGCTGCTAGAGAAGGAAGCTGAGGAGTAAAATTTCTTCCCGTTTCCTTAATAATTTTTTATGTGCAAAGTTACACCGCTATGTCAATAGTTTATAAGCTACGACTTATCTTCCTATTGCGGCACTTATCTTTAGGAGGATTTTGGTAAATAACGCGCGATCGCCCCTTGTAAATGCTCTTTTTTGCCTAAAAATTTGCAGAAAAATATTGGTGAATAAATTTTTGGTATTATCTAACACTAGCCGTCTTAATATATCGCTCCCTGCGGGGGTAGGAGGCTATTAAGGATAATTGTTATTACTATAGATAGAGGCAGCAGGCTTGAAGCTCAATTAATCTGACCTGTAAGTTTATTCATTTTTGTGAAAAAAGTTTCTTAAATTTTTTGATTAAAAGATAATTCATTTAACAGTTTGGAACCCATTAAGACTAAAGAAACCGGGTTTTTACAGGCACTGAGGGTTTCGCTTCAGTCCCGTAAAAAATTGCTTTCAACTGAGTCAAAATTAATAAACAGCATTTGAGGTGCAGCGTGAATGTAGACTTATTTGTCAGGCAGATAGAAACTATGTACGGGCGTTTGAACGCTCTTTATGAAGGTGCTTCTGCGTCTTCTTTGCAAGGTTCGCAACTGATGCCAGCAGTTTTCAAGGAGCTCGGCACGGCCTCAGAAAAACTGCAATTGGCTGCTGCACAACTGGTTTGCCAAAATCAGGAACTAGCAATCGCGCTGCGGGCGGTGGAGGCAGAAAGGCAGCGATATTTAGAATTGTTGGAGTTTGTACCGGATGCCTGCTTAGTAACGGATGCTGAAGGGAATATCCGCGAAGCCAACCGCGCTGTGGCTGCGTTATTTAATGTTCCGCAAAACTACTTGATAGGCAAATCGATCGCGCTTTTTGCCCTCGAAGAAAACCGCCAAAACTTTTACAAAGAACTAAATTCTCTCCAAGATCTCGATCGGCCTGCTGAGTGGGAAACCAGGCTGCAACCCCGCAACAGTCCTGCTTTTGACGCGGCTTTAACTTGTGCTGTCATGCGCAACTGGGCGGGAGAGTTGACAGGGATCCGCTGGTGCGCGCGCGACATTACCGATCGCAAGCGGGCTCAAAGGGCAATCGAAAGCAGTACCTGCGATCCCAGCGCTAACCGCGACTTGCACTGTTACGAAAGGGGAGAAACAATTCCCCTAATTCCTCAAACCATTTGGTTGGTATGTCGGGGAACAGTAAAATTAAGCACGCTTTGCAACACCGGCGAAGAAACGATCGTGGGATTTGCAGGGCCTTTAACACCCTTTGGTACCAGTTTGACATCGCTGCAAGTCTACCAAGCTACAGCACTTTCTGACGTGCAGTTAGCACGCATTTCCCAAACTGAAATCGGGCTTTCTTCTCACCTGATGGAGGCGATTTTACCTAAAATTAACCAGCGACTGCAACAGGCTGAATTGCTGTTGACTGTTACCGGAGAACGGCGGGTAAAAGATAGGTTGCACCGCTTGTTAGTGTTTCTCAAAACACAAATCGGTGAAATAGTGCCGGAGGGAACTCGGTTAAGGGTGCGACTCACTCACGAGGAATTAGCTGCGGCTTGCTGCACTACGCGGGTGACAATAACTCGGGAAATTAACAAGTTACAGCAACAGGGGAAGATTGCTATAGATTGCGATCGACATCTCGTGCTCAAACACGGGGATTTTTAAAAGTTGATAGTTGACAGTTGATAGTTGACAGTTGACAGTTGGTAATTGGTAATTGGTAATTCTCCCCATCTTCCAATCTCCCAGTCTAACATCTCTTAACAGTTGGCGGTTGACAGTCTTTTTTCTGTGCGCTGTTAACTGTTAACTTGCGCTATCTGCTACAAACAGATTTAATCTTACATCTATCTTCGGATAGACCGCAAGTTTACAAAAACCTTTCTTTCAGATAGATGGAGGTTATTACTGATACTTTTTATGATGTTTTTAAGTTTAATAATTGGAGACCTTTATGCCGGAACAACAACTTGAAAACTTACCTTCTGAAGCGCAAGAACTGCCCCAAGGCGCGCAACAAATATTTCAGGCTGCTTTTAGAAGCGCTAGTGAAGATGGAATGAGTCCAGATGCTGCTACTCGGGTTGCTTGGAACAGCGTAAAGTCTGAGTACGTTCAAGGTGAGGGCGGCACTTGGCACCACAAGGGCGACGATACTAATCAAACGAGAAAATCCGTACAGTCGGGCGGCAATTAGACATCAGGTCGATCGTTGACAGTTGACAGTTGATAGTTGACAGTTGACAGTTGATAGTTGACAGTTGATAGTTGATAGTTGACAGTTGACAGTTGATAGTTGACAGTCGATCGTTGACAGTCGATCGTTGATAGTCGATCGTTGATAGTTGACAGCTTTGGGGAGTTATGAGTAGCGGATTGGGGCAAGTATGTTATGAGTTTTGAATTGTCTTTAACTCAAAACTCACAACTCAAAATTTCAAACTCCTTTAAGTTGACAGCGATCTTCACCAAACAAAATCAGAAGTCAGAAACCCGGCTTAAAAAACCGGGTCAAGATTTTATATCGATACCTGCCGCAATTTCTGCTGTTTACGGTTGAAATCCTGCTGTTCGGGCGTCAATCCAGCGTAGTCGATCGGGCGTCGCATATCCCACTGCAATTCTGCTAAAACTAGCAAGCTAAACACCATCACAAAACCTGTAAAGAGAAACAACCAGCCACCAGTATAGGGCAAAATTAAAATCCCCAACAGGTGAAATAAACCAGCAACTAACAGCGCGCGCGATCGTACTGCAAGTCCAGTCAATAAATAGCCGATCGCGCTCATTCCCAACCACAGCGGACACAAATTTCCCAGGGCTTTTCCCCAACCTAAAAAAATAGCCAAATCTGTAATCAGCAATCCCAGCAGCATCAGAATTACCCAGCCAAAAAGTACCCATGTCAGGCGTTCTATTTTTACCCAATAGTAAGTCCAGCTTACCATTGCGATCGTACCTATTAAGCTCAAAGCCGACCACAAGCCTGCTTGCAGCGTCCAACTTACCGGGAAAAATTGCGCTGTTCCAAACATGGGGATTAACAGCACGCTCCACAGCAGGCAAGTTTGGTCGAGGCGAGTATAAAATTTTGAATAAATTCGCTGTTTTCCCAAGGGAAATTGCACGTATAAAATACCTTCTAGATCCTGAACGTCAAGGTTGAGTTGCTTGCGGCGCAGGGGCGGAACTGAAGAATTAAAAAAAGTCATAGTCGCTCCGGTTAAAATTTTGCGTGAGGGGCTTATGTCTTTATCTCACCAACAATTTCCCCGATCGCAATCAGCCGATCGTCTTAATAGAGTTATTTTTAGGATCTGCCATCGGTAATATTTGGGCGTTCTCTTTTGCTGCACCACCAAAAGATAGACTTAAAAAAAATCTAAATAACTCTTTCGATGGATGGTTGAACTATTACTTATTAGTTAACTTGTATAAAGTAAATTTAGCTACATATTTTATGCTCACTTCGTCATTCCCTCTCAAACAGGTATTTCATTGTCCCGAAGAATCTGATTTTTACGCGCATAGTTTAGAAAGCCTAGTGCTAAATACTAGCGATAGTCCGCGCTCGATCGTAGAGTTTGGTTCGGGAGAGGGAAGTCCGGTAATTAAATCTTTGTTGAGAACGAGCTTTGAGGGAAAAATTGAGGGTTTTGAGCTAAATAATGTCGCTTGGAAAATTGCTAAAGCCCAGATCGATGAATATGGATTGAGCGAACAATATATAGTGCGTAACTGTTCTTTCTTCGATTCGCCCGCATACAAACAAGCAGATTGTTTGATTTCCAATCCGCCTTATCTGCCGGCGGCGGATGACAAGATTTACCAACCGCTGCTGCACGGCGGCACGGACGGGTCGGGAATTGCGAAAAAGCTGTTATCTTTAGGATGCGAAAAAGTTTTGCTGATGGTTTCTAGCTATTCTCATCCTGCGGGTTTGATTAATTATGCTGCCGATCGAGGCTATGCTGTAGCTAATTTTGAGATTGCGCCTTTAACTTTTGGTTATTACAGTTCCGAACCTAAGGTAAAAAATGCGATCGACCTTCTCCGAAAAAAGGGCATGGCTTTTTATTCTCAAAATATCTATCTGCTGGCAGGTGTTTTGTTCAAGCAGCAGCAAAAGTCGCAAAGGGATTTATCGGGAGAGTTAATGCAGTTGATTACAGCTTTGTAAAATACAGCACGACAAACTGCATCAAAAAATCAAATATTGACTGACACTAAGTTCGGGTTAAGAATTCCCGTTATTTTCTTAGTCCGCGGAGGCGGACTTTGTTTGTCGAGAAGCGATTTCAATCGCCGAACGTCGAGGTAATATCTATCCCGAACTTGGTTCCGCGCGATTACAAACTATCAGTAATGCTGGTGAAATTAAATGCTTTAACTCGCACTCCCGGCACTACGCTGCTACCATAACGTTTTACCTCGGTAACTGCATCGACATCCCGCAACATATCGGGTAAAATCTGATTGAAACGCAGGTTTTTAATTGGATAAGCAATCTTGCCATCCTCAATCCAAAAAGTACCGTCGCGCGTCATTCCCGTTACTTCCGATGTCTTCGGATTTACGTAGTTGACGTACCAAGCCCGACTGATTAAAATTGCCCGATCGGTCCTGGCAATTAAATCGGCTAAACTTTCGGAGGAACCTGCCATCACAAACGGGTAAAACATACCTGTTGCTTCTTTACCTTTTTGGGCCGCCCAGTAGCGGGAATAAGATAAAGTTTGAGGCGCGCCATCTTTGATGATTTCCAAATAGTTATTGCTCGATCCGTCCCCGAAAAAAGTATTCGATCGCAGCAAAGGATGGGCCGGATCGCGCTGCACTTGTACTATCGGGCTGAAAATTTGTTCTCCGGCGCGGTTTCCCGCAGGTTTTCCCGACCCATCCGCGATCGACATGAACGATCGACCCTCATCCGCCGCCCTGCCATCCATACCCCAAATCACCCAAGATAGCAAATCCGCAAACGCAGCCCCGTCAAGGATTACGGGATAAACGCCCGGTGGGATGGCGCGGGGTTGGCGCGAAGCGCTCGCGCGATCGACAACTTGTTGGGCCAATTGCGCGATCGGCAGTTGACAAATACTCCAAGCTGTGGATTCAGTCCAACTAGAACCGTCTCCCGTGCGGGCACTCAAGCTGAAATTCGCTTCTGTAGAACGATTGCAGGCACTCAAGCCGGTTGAAGAGGCGATCGCGTACAGGGACGCCTCCGCGCTCAAACTACCCGAAGCCTCTGCACCTGCTTTTGAGGCGATCTCGCAAGCTTGCTGCACCATTTGGGCCCGCGCTAGGGGCGATAAAGTTGCCGTTGCTTCGTCAAATGCGGGCGATCGCCTGTCGTAGGTTTGAGGCGGCAGCAGCGGCATCCATTCGGGATCTGGCGGTGCAATTTTGGCTAATTCTTCCGATCGCGCCACAGCAGAGGCGATCGCACCTTCATCAAATTCTGTAACCGACACAGAGGCGCTTTTATTGCCGAAATAGCTAGTAATGCTTAGCTTAAATACTGTTTTGCTAATATTTTGGCCGATTTGATTTTCTGAAAATCTCGACAGAAATTCTTCGCCAGTGTAAATACTGACAAATACACCTTCCGCCGATGACATTTTAACAGTATAATCTAGCAAAGATTGCGCTTTGTCTTCGCTTAAAATTGCAGGGGATGTTGTTGCTGTCATAATAAATTATAGTTGCAAATTTAATTTTAACATTTAATTTTAACATCGATCGGGGCTTAATTCCCCCTTCTCAAAACGTCGCCCTCAACTGTTTGCTGTCAGCCCTCAACTCTCAACCTTTTGGTGCGTCGCTATGGAAGAATGGGTAAACGATATGGTGTGGGGATTCCCGCCGAACTAGCTAAAATCAAGCAAGACAAAAATAACCCAGCCCGTCGGTGGCTACCGAAGCGCATCCCAGGGGTGATATTTCCCGGTGTTTTACGCTCCGCAACAGGTCACGACTGTTTTCTGGGGGCGATCGCTGCTATACACAGCTTAATTTTTCTATCCTTGTATGAAACCACCCTGCCTTTTTAAGGGGGGCTGGGGGGAGCTAAGACTTGAGAAAATACTCTCTATCCTGCTGTGCTTTGGAAATTTAAATTATTAGCTGGGAATTAGATTTTTTTTACCGCAGAGGGCGCAGAGGGCGCAGAGAGGGAGGAAATAGAGAGAGAAATTGGTTGCAATTTTGTGGTTTGCGAGTACGATCGATCTGAAGTGGTAGTGAGGTTTGTTTGTGAAACTTAAGTTTTTGGCAAGTGTAACGGCAACAGCAGCAATTTTAACTTCGTTTTGGCTGGCTGCTCCTGTTAAGGCTCAAAATTCAGCTCATGTCCGACAGTTGTTGGAGAGCAATGAATGCGAAGGCTGCGATTTAAGAAATGCCGATTTGTTTAAGGCTAGTTTGTACAGGGCTAATTTAAGGGGAGCGGATTTAAGTGGAGCAAACCTTTACGAAGCTAATTTGTTGGAGGCGGATTTAAGCGGTGCTAATTTGTCCAACGCTAATTTAGTTAATGCTGAATTGTACGGTGCTGAATTGGACAGTGCTAATTTGCGGAATGCGGATTTGTCTAATGCTTTTTTGGGTAGGGCTAATCTGACGAGGGCTGATTTGCGGGGTGCGAGACTTTTTAGTGCTAATTTGGGCGAATCGTATATGCTGCAAACTAATTTGTCGAATGCGGATTTGAGAGGTTCGTCGTTGTTTCGTGTTAATTTGCACCGAGCAAATTTGAGCGGGGCGGATTTGTCTTCTGCTGACGTGCGCGATACTAATTTGCAGGGTGCAATTCTGTCAAATACTCGGCTTCCTAACGTTCTATTGAGCGGTACGAATATCAATGCGGCTAATAATTTGCGTCAAGCTGAGGCCGAACGTGCTAATTTGCGGGGAACGATTTTGGGACCTCTGGTTTGCGTACTTACTAATTATCCTAACTGCACTGTGAATTTGGAGAATTTGGAGCGATAATTTAGGATTTTGAGCGCTCGGTAGGGATGCAGTTCGATCGCACTTGCAATTTTTCGGGCAAGGGCGATCTATCTTTTTGGATTCTCTGCATCTTCGGGCTTAAGCCCGCACTACAAACCGTTTTTTATTATGGTAATCGATCGGACATGAGACGATCGGTTGCTGGCAGCTATTTTTATAAAAATCAATACGGGATGCGGAAAACTCAGCGACTTCAGTCCGCTCGATGCAAGCGGCACGGGCGGTTTTAACCGCCTTGAATCTTTCTTAATTCTTAACATTTTTAGCGGTGTGAAAATGGAGCAATCCCTTATAATTCAGATGAGAGCGATACACAAGCTGAAAAGTTTGGTATTTTACTCACAAAAAAGTACGCGGGGACTCCGCGAAACCAAGGGCTAATGCCCTTAAACGCTTGAGGAGCTTGTTGAGAGACAAGGATAGCAGCCCACCATTTTTGGCAACAGGATTGCGCCCAGGAACCCGAGCAATCGGGATATTAAGACCGCAATGTCTTAAGAATCTCAGAGTCTTTAGACCTGAGAGTGTCAATAACTGTCTTATTTCACTGGCTTGGTGGAATTAGCGCAAAATTTGCTATCTACGATCGCAGAATCGATCCTCACAGCCTGCATCGGCGAGGACGGGAGAACTAAATCCTGGGGGGCGACAACTGTTTTTTTGCAAACCAGTTCGCTGCTACCCACAGAGCTACCCACAGAGGCAAAATTCCAAGCGTAAAATTCAGGATTGCTGAGGGTCGCATTGGCGGGATGTATGCCCAGTGCACTCAGCAATACTAACTCCAAAGTTACCAAAGCTAAAATCGCGAATTTCCACATATTCTTTTGGTTCTGCAAACTCACCTTAAATTGCTCTGCTTCTATTATTGCTCGCATTTTTTGGAACGTCAATCGATTTGAAATTTGAAATTTGAGATTGTTAGGGTTTGTAGCAGCTACTCGGCGGTTAGATTCAACTCGTAAGCAATCGGCTCTGAAGCTTGAGAAACTACCACAAATTCATAATATCCCGAATCATCCAGCAGTCCCGACCAACTGACTCCCTCTGCATCTTGCAACAAAGCTGTGGCTTTTTTGATTCTGCCGGGAGTATAAATTGACAGCAAAGTAGATTTCGGCGGGGCTTGCAAATTCACGCGCAAAGTTTGATTTTGAGCTAGCCTTGCAATGTAGGCTTTTCCTTCTCCAGGTTGGAGATTTCCCGATAGCGTTTGGTTGTTCGTGCGGCTGTGAAATTCGACACTTTCGATCGTACTTCCAGCTTGCAAACTTGCAAGTGCGTCGGCGGTAATTGCTTGCCAAATTTGACCGATCGGCAAACCGAGAATATTGCGCTGGCGCGGTTCTTCTGGGAACAAATAAAAGAATTTAGCGTCAGCCAAATCGTACAAAGCCCGACTGCTCAAATTCAGATTGTTTACTTCTGTTTTCCAGCGATCGAGATCGGCGGTATCGTAATTTCCCAAACGCCTTCTCGCACTGCTGCTGATTTTTGCGAGTTTGTCTAGCAACTCTTCACCAGTTTTCTGCCAGCGTTCCCGCCACTCGCGATCGCCCTCTGCACTTGTTAGCAATCTTTTCCCCAATTCGGGGTATTTAGCATAAAAACTTTCGTCCACAAGGCTGATGTAATTGCTATAAAATCGATTGTCGATTCCTAACTTTTGAAAGCGAGCGTACAAAGCATCTTCTTGCTGCTGTTTCGGACTTCCCGAAGTCGGAGTTCTTTGTCCTTGAGATTGCATATTTAATAAATAGTTACCTGCCAGCCAGCCTACCGTTCCCATACCGCATACCACCGCCACAACCAACAAAACCATTTTCCACGCAGGCATTTTTTCCTGACTGCGAAGAGCAGCAATTGATACCCGATTTCCTGACAGTTGCGGCACAAAAGGAATCGGCACCGGCATCGCATCCGGGGGCGGCTGAGTCATTGCTACATCCGGGGCCGGCAAGCGTAAAGGGGGCTGAGGCTGCGGCTGGGAACGTGGATAAGCAGAAAGAACTTGCACTACCTCGCGGGCTGACTGGTAGCGGTTGTTCGGCGCGTGGGCGAGCATTTTGTCCAATATCGCAGCCAAATGCTCGGATACCGAACATTCCGCGCGCCAATTCCAATTTAGGGTGTTGGTGTCGAGTAAATGCTGGGGTTCCTTTCCCGTCAGCAGCACCAAAACCGTTGCTGCGAGGGCGTACAAATCGCTGTGGGGGTAGACGATCCCCATTTGCATCTGTTCGGGGGGGGCGTAGCCGAGTTTGCCGATGCGCGTGGCGGCGGGGGGAGTGCCGTTAACCTCGGCGAACAGCGATTCTGCAGTGGCTGCAACTTGCTTGACTCCGCCAAAGTCAATCAGTACGGGCATTCCGTCTGACAGGCGCAAAATCAGGTTGTCGGGGGAGATGTCGCGGTGAATTACGCCCAAAGAATGGGTATATTCCAGCACCGGCAATAACTGCAGCAACAGTTGCGTAATTTCGGCTTCGATGAAGCGCAAACCCTGACGTTTGCGGGCGTCTAGCAGGAAGCGGTAGGTTTGACCGGGTACGTAGTCTTGGACGAGAAATAGGTAGCCGCGATCGTCGATGGTGACGCGAAAAAGCTCGCGGAAGCGCGGGATTTGATTGTGTTGCAGCTTGTAGAGCACTCCCGCTTCCCGCTCGAAGAGTTCTTCGGATTTTTGCAAAGCATAGCTTCCCTGCACTTGAGGCGCAAATTCTTTTAAAACGCAGGGTTCGTTAAATCGATGAGCATCTTCAGCGAGGTAGGTGCGCCCGAAGCCGCCGTGTCCCAATTCGCGGACAATGCGGTAGTTTGTGCCCAGAGTAATGCCGGGGTAGATGGGATTGTTCATTTGGCTGCGTCGGATGTTCGCGTTTGAAAGAGATTGAGGATTGTGGGCGGAGCGAAGCGGAGGGAATCGCTGCATTAATCTCGATCTAGTTTATCAGTGTTGTTGGCTCGATCGGCAGTTGGGCCGTTACTTGCGGTTGTTGTTAAAAAAGCGGTTTCCTGCTACACAAGTCGATCGATCGCGCCATCGGTTCGATCGCTTTTAAAATCTGTTGAAATTTTTAATGGGCAGCGCGATCGTTATTATTGCTTATTGAATTTCGATCGAACCCGGTGCAAAATAGGCATTTTGAGGTGGCAATTATGCAGTTTGAACAGCGCGATCGAGCAATTAGGTCATTTGAAGAGTTTTTGAACACCTCCCTTGAGGAACGATTATCGCAGCAGAGTGGCGATTCTGAATCTAAAATACTCTCGCTTTTTCACAACGTCGCTGCTACAGTACCAGCTTACCGAGATTTTTTAGCTGCTTTCAACATTAATCCCGCCTCGATCGAAACTTTTGAAGACTTCCAAAAATTGCCGCTAGTTACCAAAGAGAATTATTTGCGCCGTTACCCGCTACCTCAGTTGTGCCGGCAGGGGAAATTAAAAACTTGTGATTTCATTGCTGTTTCCTCTGGTTCGACGGGAAATCCGACTTTTTGGCCGCGTTTTATGAGCGACGAGTTGCAAATTGCCGATCGCTTTGAACAAATTTTTCACGACAGTTTTTATGCCGACACTCGCAGCACTTTAGCTGTAATTTGTTTTGCGTTGGGAACTTGGGTAGGCGGAATGTACACGGCGAATTGCTGCCGCTATCTAGCGAGTAAGGGTTATCCCGTTACGGTGGTGACGCCGGGGAATAATAAGGCTGAAATATTGCGAGTGGTGCGGGAACTTGGAGAGCATTTCGAGCAAGTAGTGTTGTTGGGATATCCGCCGTTTATTAAAGATGCGATCGATAGCGGCATTGCTGCGGGGGTGGAGTGGCAAAAATATCGAATTAAGCTGGTATTTGCGGGGGAAGTTTTTAGCGAAGAATGGCGGAGTTTGGTGGGCGATAGAACAAGAAGGAAGAAGGAAGAAGGAAGAAGGAAGAAGGAAGAGGAGGAGATGGAGAGATGGGGGGAGGGGGAGAATTACCAATTACCAATTACCAATTACCAATTACCAATTACCCATTCCCAACTGTCAACTGACAATATCTATTACAACTCTGCGAGTCTTTACGGTACTGCCGATGCGGGCGTTTTAGGAAACGAAACACCGCTAAGTATTTGCATCCGCCGCTGGTTGGCAAACAATCCCGAAGCAGCGCGCAATTTATTTGGAGAATCGCGGTTGCCTACTTTGGTGCAGTACGATCCGAACAGTCGCTTTTTTGAAGTGAATGAGGACGGTACTTTGCTATTTTCTGGTGACAACGGCATCCCGCTGATCCGCTATCACATCTCCGATAATGGGGGTTTAATTTCTTATCAAGCAATGCTCGATTTTTTGGCTGAATGGGGATTCAATTCTGCGGAACATTTGCAGCAAGTAGCAGGGATGGAGAATGCTGATTTTCCTAGAGGAATTCGCCCGCTACCATTTGTTTATGTATTCGGTCGATCGCACTTTACTGTTTCTTATTTCGGTGCGAATGTTTACCCAGAAAATGTGACTGTAGGTTTGGAAGTTCCCGAGATTCGGGAATGGGTGACGGGAAAATTCGTGCTGCAAGTTAAGGAAGATTCTGATAAGAATGCGTTTTTATCGATCGTTGTAGAATTAGCTGCGGGAGTGGAGGGCGATGAAGAGAAGGAACGGGCGATCGCAGCTTCTATTCTCGCACAATTGCAGCGGCTAAATAGCGAATTTGCTAATTACGTGCCGCCAGAATATCAGTTACCCGTCGTCACTTTAATTGCGATGGGTGATGCCGAGTATTTTCCGGTTGGCGTGAAGCACCGATACACGCGACAGTAAAATATTTTTTGGGATCTAACTAATCTTAATTCCTCAAAAAATATCGCAGCAAATATCTGAGTAGATAAACTGCTGCGCATCTCTATTCTTCGTAAAGGAAAATGAATCGGAGAGAGTTTCCGTACTTGACAATTATTGGACGGAAACCGCGTCTACATCAACGGTGCTAGCTGTACTGTCAGAGGGGCTGGCTGCGGCTTCAGAAGCCGAGGCTGTTTGCGGCTGGCGAGACTTAAAGTAGTCTATAGCCATTTGAGATACTTCAGAAATCAGCAATACCGCGATCGCCACATCGTCAATTTGTCCGACAATCGGTAGAAAATCCGGCGCAATGTCAATGGGGCTTGCCAAATATGCCAGAGTTCCCAGGATAATCCACCAGCGGTATTTGGGGTTGCGAAGGGTGTCGCGGTACCAGTTGTAAACAGATTGTATAGAAAAGCTCATGGGGTTGTCCTCTACTTATATTTTCAATCTTGCCAAATTGTCGCTCAAAATGCTTGTAGAGATATCCCCCCTAGGGTTGGGAAGCAAATTCTACTCTAGGGAATGCGGAATATTCGATTTTCGATTTGAAATTTTGGATTTTCGATTTTCGGTTGCCGAATTTGTGATTTGATAAGGACTAAAGTCCTCACTACAAACATTTTTCTTGGATTTTAAGTTAAGTCGAGCGATTAAAATGTTTTGCCTACGAGTTTTTGAAAGCGCTTGTTTTTGTGCAAAGGTTTTAAGTCCGGGTCGGTTTGAGCTTCTTTGAGGTATCTGGTTCGATTGAGTTCGATCGCCCTAGCAATGCAATCTACAGCTAATGTTGTTTTGCCTTCCCAAGCATAACAATAGCCTTTATTGTAGATGCCGTTAGCGTGGTCTGGCTTAATTTCCAAAGATTTATCGATACTTTTGTGAGCTTCTTTGTATTTACCAATTTTCGCAAAAGCGTAGCCCCGATTGTCCCAAGCTTCGTGATTATTGGGATCGCAAACTAAGGATTTGTCGTAAGCTGCGATCGCCTCTTTTACCCGCCCGCAACGCCGCAATGCTAGGGCGCGATTGTTCCAAGCGTGGGTGCATTCGGGAGTGATTTCTACGGCTTTTTCACAGGCTGCCAAACATTCTGCATTCCGACCTAATTTAGATAGTACGTGTCCCTTGTTTGTCCAGGATGAAACGTGGTTGGAGTTGGCCGCAATCGCCCGATCGAAACTTTCTAAAGCCTCTTCTGATTTTTCCCAAGCCATGAACCCGCAGCCGCGGTTGAACCACACCTCCGGATCGTCGGGGTTGATTTCGGCAGCTCTATCGTAGCTGCGAATTGCTGTTTTGAAACGGGCGAGTTCGACCAAAACATTGCCTCGATTTGCCCAAGCTTTGTAGTAATCCGGGTTGAATTCTATGGCTCGATCGTAACAGTTGAGGGCTTCTGTAAATTTTTTTAAGGAAACGAGGGAATTGGCTTTATTACTCCAAGCTTCGTAGTCGTAGGGATAGTAGCTAAGGGTTCGATCGAAATTATCTGAGGCTTCTTGGTGCTTGTCCCATTCTGCCAAAGCGATGCCTCGATTGAGCAAAGCTTGATGGTTTGAAGGTTGCAGGGCGAGGGCGCGATCGAAACTGGCGACGCACTCTTGGTATTGTTTGAGATATCCCAAGGCTAAGCCCCGACACACCCAAGCATCGGTGTAATCTCGATCGATTTCTAGGACTCGATCGAACAGGACGATCGAACCTTCAAAATCCCGATCGTGCAGTTGCTTTACCCCTCGATCGAATAGTGCCTTAGTGTCTTCTATCATCTCTCAATTCTCGCTGTATTTTGTCAAAGTATTTTGTCAAATTTTATCCATCTCGCGCATTTCTCTAATATTATTCTACTTTTTTTCATAATGTCACACAGATGATAAGCTGTTTCGCATTTAAATTGGGATACTTAAATTCCTCAAAGGCAACAGGCAACAGGCAACAGGGAAGAGGGAATACCCAATTTAAATGCACATTAGCTTATGGCGATCGTAAATCATTTGTAAATTTCTTACTCTCTCCCCTTAATCAGGGGAGGGTTGAGGGTTGCTATTTTTAACAAACAAAACTGTTCTGCAGTGAACAGTTTTTTAGTATAAATTTACACCCGATCTCGATGGTAGCTGTCAAGCGATCGATCGCCCCTAATTACTGATATTCTCACTATTAAAAATCAGTCTCAAAAATATCGATCGAACTGTCAATCTTTGAAAACCCTTGTGTTTACTGGCTTCCAGCCTGCTGTTATTCTCGATCGAGCCTCGGCATCCAATTTTCACAGCTTTTAATCGCTGGCGAATTCCAATATTGCCCGATAATCCATCTAAGTACAAAACAATAAATTGAGTATTATAAAATACCCGTAGTTCAATTTTGGTCAGGGCATGAGGTTCAATGACAAATAGGTTAACTAAGTAGAAGAAAGAAGGAAGAGAGAGATGGGAGATGGGAGATTTTAGATTGTTCGATCGCTCGATCGTTCGATCGGGAGATTGAAATAATTCCCAATTCCCAATTTCCACTTCCCAACGATCGACTATCTGCAACCGCAGATAAAGGCGGATAAACACAGATAAACGCAGATAAATTTCATCAACTGAGGGCAGGCACGGGGGCACTCCCTCCGCTACGCTTCGCCCCTACCAACTGTCAACTGTCAACTGTCAACTGTCAACTGTCAACTGTCAACTATCGACTGTCAACTGCCTTGAAACACCCATCTTTGGTCGCCGATCGCAATTTCGCAGCCGGAAGTCAGCCAAAAAGGTTCGTTAGTCGGCAGCCTTTGCCCGCTGACAAAAGTGCCGTTGGAACTGCCTTTATCGATCAGTTGATACCGCTGTTTTCCTAGGGTATCTTCGGCGCGGCGGATTTGAGCGTGGAAGCGGGAACTTTGCGGATCTTGCAATACTAAAGTGTTGGTCGTTTCGCGTCCGATCGTAAACGGATTTGCTGTCAGGGGAATCGCTTCTCCAGACAGTTTGTAAACTAAAAATGCTGTAGTTTTGCGATCGTCGCTGGCGAGTACGGTTGGTGCCAGTTGCGGGCGAGGCGAAGTTGCCGGCAAACTATTTTGAGCTAGTTGTGCTGACAGTTCTTGTAAATCTCTATCTACTCCTGCAGTATCATTAACTGACAGGTTTGCCGGAGATTGACCCGATATTAAGTTTAACTGCTGTACGGGAGCTGCAGGGACGATCGGCGCAATAATCGGGCGGCCGGCTTCGGCAATTCTCATTTGCAAAGCGGCGGAGTTTTCAGCTTCTTGTCTGGCACTCATTCCCTCAACTTGGCGGATTACTCCGTTAGTTTCGGGAAAGCTGACATCGCCAATTCTAACATCTTCTAAAGCAAATCCTAAAGTATAGAAATCTTGCACTCGATCGAGCAAATTTTGACGCAGCAAAATCCGACCTTGACTTATCAATTGTTGCAGGGGAATTTGCCCGATCGCTACTCCCATGCAATCTTTTACGGCACTTGCTAGAGAAGCTACAGGATCGGACAATTCCAAAGCTACCCGTTTCGGATCTATAACTTGATAAATAACAGTCAGATTCGCATCAATTAAAAACCGATCCTTAGACAAAAAATCCCCGTGGGACTGTACCTCTAAGTTGCGGAGTTTGGTGTCTACAATAACAATTTGGCACTGTTCCAGCAGGGGAAGGGCAAAGCTGAAATGCCGTCCGGATTTCAGGGTACGCACGACGCGGCCGTTTTTGACCAACAGTCCCGTGTAACCTGCTCCGATAAAGTCCATGCTAAACCCGGCCCAGCGTTCTGGAGTCACTGTTTGAATTAGGGGAGAAGCGTTGTTCATGGGATTGAAAGCCCGAGGGTGTTGGGGGATGCTACTTTTAGGTTAACAAATTGCTGGGAGTCGATCGACCGGTCGGCGTGCCGGTTCGGCAACTTCTACTTTATACTTCTGGGCTGTTGGCAATTCCGCACGTACTGAATTTATATTGTTTGCTAAACCGAATTTGATATATCAATGACAAGTCAATAGCAGGGAAAGAGGAATTTTTGTCTGCGGGTGTATCGGTTCTTCTAATTCGCAAACATTCCAACCGCTTGCTGAGAGTTGTTTAAACCACGAACTAACCGTGCGGAAATACCACGGCATCGGTGCTTTAAAGTCTCCGCCAAAATTATCGAATGTCTCGATTTGCCATCCATCAATATAGGGGTGTTGCTGACAAGCTGCGAAGGGATGAACTGTTTGAATTAATAAATGTCCGTCTGAAACTGTTGCTTGGCGCAACGATCGCAATAAATCCCCAATTTCCTCACCGAAAAGCGAAAAATTGCAAACAATTGCATCGTAGGGTTGACCGAGAATCGCCGGATCGGCAATAATTCGATCGTAAGCGATCGCCCCAAAAACACCGCCCCCCAGTTCGATCGCTCGATCGACCAATGCGCGAGAACTATCAATTCCCAAAACTTCTACACCGCGATCTGTTAAAGCTCGCGCCAGCCAACCTTCCCCGCATCCCACATCCAAAACTTGCCGGGGTTTGCAGCGCAAAACTGCTTCTAAAATAGCTCGATCGGTTGTCGCGCGGCGGCTTTCGATTTCGTTGCGATCGATCGCCTCGATCCACGCGCCAGCATTTGCTTCCCAACTTTGTTGAATTTGTTGTTCTCGATCTAATTTTACATTCATTTACCCATTACCAATTATCAATATTAGTTGTGATTTAAAGACAGTTCAAAATTAAAAACTCAAAACTCAAAACATACTTGCCCCAATCCGCTCTCAAGCACTCCCGAAAAGCTCCCGAAAAATTCAAAATTTTTCTTCAATTAAAAACTCAAAACTCAAAACTCCTTACCTAACAGGCTCAACTTTGCCACAACTTCCACCAACTCATCGGGTGACACGGGCTTGGCCAAATGTCGATCGAACCCTACCGCCAAAGCCCGATCGCGGTCTTCATCTCTAGCATAAGCTGTCAGCGCGATCGCCCGAAATTTCCCTTTCCCCGCACGCAGCCTCGCCAGCAGCGAATACCCGTCCTCCTCCGGCATTCCGATGTCACTAATCAAAACATCCGGCACAAATTCGAGCGCAGCCTCCAGGGCCTGTGCAGCAGAGGCCGCCGCCCTCACCTTCGCCCCGCACTCTTCCAACACAAACTCCAGAAACTCCAGGGAATCAACCTCGTCATCAACCACCAGAATCTTGATTCCCCTCAAATCAGCACCGACAACCAAACCCTCCGGCTCCTCCCCAAGGCCGGTAGCTACTTGGATTGCAGGTAGCCGGAAAGTAAAAGTCGCTCCCCTATCCAATCCGGGGCTATCGGCGCGCACCGTACCGCCGTGCAGTTCCACCAACTGCCTCACAATCGCCAGCCCCAGCCCCAAACCGCTGTGAGTGCGAGTAATCGATGCATCCGCTTGCCGGAACGACTCGAATACGTAGGGCAGAAAATCTGCTGCGATGCCCATTCCCGTGTCGCTGACTGTGAGTTCCACTTCGCCATCAATCCGAGAAAGCCGGATTTCCACCCGCCCGTCGCGCGGGGTAAACTTAATCGCATTCGACAGCAAATTCCACACCACTTGCTGCAGGCGGCCGGGGTCTCCCGAAACCAAAAATCTCGGATTTGGTGCGGAGATAGATTTGTCAGAAAATTCGTTTTTTTCGCAAATTTCTAAGTTGTGAGTTCCCAAATCCGCGATCGCAAATTGCACTTCGATCGACTTAGCATCGGCCGCCAACCGCACTGTATTTACCGCTGCTTCCACGATCGAAATCAAATTTACCGGACAGGGATTTAAAGTTAATTTGCCGCGAATTATGCGCGAAATATCCAGCAAATCTTCAATCAATTGAGTCTGCAATCTAGCGTTCCGCTCGATCGTTTCTAAAGCCCGCATTGTAGTAGCCGGATTAAAAGTGCGGTTGCGCAGCAGTTGCGTCCAGCCCAAAATCGCGTTTAAGGGCGATCGCAATTCGTGAGAAAGTGTTGCTAAAAACTCATCTTTCATGCGATTTGCTTGCACCGAAGCCTCGTAAAGTCTAGCATTGTCGATCGCCCCGGAAACCGCTTGGGCTAACTGCACCAACAGACTTTCATCATCTTCGCCAAACTCGCCTTCGTACTTGTCCGAAAGTTGAATTACTCCCAAATTTTTGCCGTCGCGGGCCGTCAGGGGTGCAGCCAGCCAGCCCCGCAGCGGCGGGTGCTTGCCCGCAGCCTTGCCGAATCCATGCCAAGCTGGGTGAGATTCCAGTTGCGCTTGAGTCAGCCGCATCACTTGCTGCGTCTGGCAAACTTTGCTGTAAATGCCCGTACCGTCTGGCGGTTCGCTGTAATCCTGCCACCGAGCGTATTTTTCGGACATCGAAATTTTGGTGGTTGCCCGTTCCCAGTTGCCTGCAGGGTTGAGGTTAACGGCGGCTTGGTGGGCTTCGAGGATGGAACGGGCTCTCTCGACTGCTAGCTGGAGTATTTCTTCTACTGACAGCGTGGAGTTGATTTCTACTGATGCTGCTGTTAACTTTTGCAGCCTGTCCAAGTAAGAGCGTTCTCTGGCTAGTGCTTGCGATCGATCGAATTCTAACTGCTTGCGATCGGTAATATCCCAAACTACCGCCATCGATCGAATTGCTTGACCCGATGCGCTGTAATAAAATTTACCCCTACTGGCGATCCAGCGTTCGCTATTGTTGGGCCAAATTACTCTATATTCATTTTGATAGTCTGTTTTATTTTCTAAACAGTCTGCTACAGCCCGAGCCACCCGATCGCGATCGTCTCGATGAATGCAAGCTAAAAATGCTTCCCAAGTTCCTTCAAAACTGCCTGCTTTCAATCCGAACAACCGTTCGTGTTCTGCCGACAAAACCACTTTGCCAGTTAATATATTCCAATCTCTAATTCCCATTTTCGAGGCATCGATCGCCAGTCTCAACCTTTCTTCCGAGACTGCTAACTGCGCGGCGGTTGATTCGTACTGCTGCCGCAACTGATGTTTTTCCAAACTTTCCCGCACTGCCCCCGCCAGCCGCTGAAAGTGCCGCCCTTTGAACACGTAATCGCTCAAACCCGCTTTCATGCCTTCGACAGCTACTTCTTCGCTGCCGCTGTCCGTACACATAATTACCGGGCAGTTTGGATAGCAAGCTTTGATTTTTTTCAGCACTGTTAATCCGTCGTTCCAGTGCAGTTGGTAGTCCGTAATTATCAGGTCAAAACCGCCATTTTCCAAAGCTGTATCCAGACTTTTAGCATCAATTACCGACTCGATTTCTAGCTGAGAAAAAGCTTTCCTCAGTTCGCGGTCAATCATCAGGCGATCGTTCGGGTTGTCGTCGATTAACAGAATGGATAACATGGCATTTTTACTGTTGGTATTAGCGGCAACTTTATTAAATTTCACGTTATATTATCTAGCAATTGCGATAATTTTTATCTTTAGTTTGCTGCCTGACGCGACTTGCCAGTAATTCTAAGGAGTTTTAAATTTTGAGTTTTGAGTTTTGAGTTTTGAGTTAAAGACAATTCAAAACTCAAAACGTACTTGCCCCAATCCGCTACTCATAACTCCCCGAAGCTATCAACTATCGACGATCGACTCTCAACTCTCAACGATCGACTCTCAACTCTCAACTGTATTTTGGCAATTTTACCCAAAATCTGGTACCCTTTCCCAAACTAGATTCTAGTCCGATCGCGCCGCCCGTGCGCTCTATTCCTTTGCGAGCGATCGCCAGTCCGATACCCGTTCCCGGATACGCTTCTTGACCGTGCAGGCGATCGAACAGCCCGAAAATTCTCTCTCGATTTTCCGGCGCAATACCAATACCGTTGTCTTCTATCCAAAGATAGATATATTGACCATCAGACTCGGCATCAGACTCACCATCAGACTCGGCCCAAACTCGCACTTGCGGTTGAGTTTCCGGTGCCACAAACTTTATAGCATTTGATAGCAAATTGGTCAAGACTTGCAGCACCGTCGCAGGATGTCCCAACACCAAAGGCAGAGGTGAAACTACATCAATCTGAGCTTGCTTTTGGGCAATTTCTACTTGCAATTGAGCGATCGATCGAGATACAAACGAATTCAAATCGATCGGTCTCACCGACAGTTCAGATCGGCCCAAACGGCTGTATTCCAGCAAATTTTCAATTAAAGTATTCATGAAAACCGTTGAATTGCTAATGCGGTTGAGATAATTCTCTCCCGCAGCATCCAGCGAACCGGCACAATCCTTCAGGAACATCTGAACGTAAAAATTAATTGCCCGCAGTGCGCGCGCAAATCGTGGGACACTGAATAAGTAAAAGATTCGAGTTCAGCATTTAGCTCTGACAACTTAGCAGTGCGCTCTTTCACCCGTTCTTCCAAATTTTCATTCAATTGGTGCAAAGCTAGTTCGGCTTGCTTGAGTTCAGTAATATCTTCCACCAAACCCTCGATCGCGCTTTCACCTGCTGTGTGGTTGACATATTGAGTCAGGCTAATCCATTTTACTCGACCGTCTGGCAAAGTAAATGTAAGTTCTCGATTTTGAGCTGCCGGTGCGGGAACATCTAGCGGGTGCAAAAACAATTGTTGCAGGTAAATATCTTGGACTTCCGCTAAATTGCTAGCCTCAAACAAGCGCAAAAAAGCTTGATTGCTCTCCACCAACACTCCTTGACAAGTAGATATAAAAACCCCTACATTCAAACGTTCTAAAAGCAAATTCAAGCGCTTTTCCAGTCGGGTAACTTGCTGTTGGGCGGCAGCTCGATCGAGCACTACTTTAGCTGCAACGCAAAGGCGAAGGTAATTGCGAGGCGACTTGATAATATAATCGTCCAATCCAGATTTCATCGCTTCTACAGCAATTTCTTCATTGCCCGTGTTGGTAAACATCACGATCGGGCATTGAGGGTAGCGGAATTTAATCACCCTAAAAACTTCTAAACCGTCATTCCATCGGAGTTGGTAGTCGGTAATTGCTAGATTGAACCCGCCTTTTTCGAGGGCTGACTCGAAAGACTGGCTGTCAGAAATTTCGGTAATTCTCAGCGGAGCAAATTCCCGCTCTAATTCGCGTTTTACGAGCAGGCGATCGGTTGGGTTATCATCAATTATCAGGATGTGTATCACGATTGATAGTTGATAGTTGTTGGGGAGTTTTGAGTTGATAGTTGATAGTTGATAGTTGATGGTTGAGAGTGCGAGTTCTTCAGCTCGCGACAAGGATTTGGATTGACGAGTGATATGAATTTCGATCGCACCATCAGGATACCTCGGACACGGCACTGCCGTGTTCCTACAATCTTGTGGGGTAGGGACACGGCACTGCCGTGTCCTCACCGTGGGTAATATTAATTCCCATGCTACCGGATTTGATATTATTTAATAAATAGGGCTGAAGTCCTCACTACAAACCCGTGCTACGATCGAATCAGTTCGGGAAGTTCGGTACGATCGAGCCAATAGTCTTTAAAACTATTCATCATTTCCAACAGAGAAGCAAACCCAACTGGTTTTACCAAATAAGAATTCACTCCCAAATCGTAAGCTCGATCGACATCCAACGGTTGTCGAGAAGAAGTTAACATCACCACCGGCAAGCGTTTGAGTTCCGGCTGCTCTTTCAGCCACCCCAAAACCTCGTGACCCGATCGCCTAGGCAACTTCAAATCTAATAAAATTATTGCAGGCAAAGGATAGCGCGCGCGATCGCCGTATTCTCCATCACCATTTAAATAAAAAACCGCTGCATCGCCATCTCTAACAATTTGCAGCGTCGTATTAGCAAAAGCCTCATTGCGAAATGCCCGCTGCATTAACAAAATATCAACGGGATTGTCCTCCACCAGCAAAATCGTATGCGTTGCGGTCATTGTTTCCTCAGCTCAATCCAAAATCTGCTGCCTTGTCCTAATTGAGATTCGACACCAACCCTACCACCCATGCGTTCTACCCCTTTGCACACAATAGCTAATCCTATACCGGTTCCGGGGTAAGATTCGATACCGTGGAGGCGTTCAAAAACGCGAAAAATGCGTTTTTGATGTTCTGGAGCGATACCGATACCGTTATCTTCTACCCAAAGACGGATTGTTTTTGCGGGCAGTGGGCAACTGGCAATTGTCTTTTCGGATGCGGTAACAGGTAATTCGGCATTTTCCCCAACCCCCACAATTGGACTGGGGGGCGGGCACGGGGGCACCGCCCCTACAGGCGCTCCCGCCCTCTCCCATTCTCTCGCTGTCTCCGTTTCCCCGACTCCCCCTATGGGAATCTCTATTTCCTCAGCCCAAACCTGCACTTGCGGTTCTCGACCTTCCACAAATTTTATAGCGTTGCCGATCGAATTTACAATAACTTGTATTAAAGTCACGGGATGAGCGATCGCAGCAGGTAGGGGCGATCGAATGCTGATTTGCGCGTGCCGCTTTTCAATCTCGGTTTTTAATCTCTTCACAGCTTCCCCTACTGCATAATCTAACTCTACAATTTGCAGCGGTAAATCCGCAGTACCCAGGCGGCTGTAATCTAACAAATCTTGGATCAATTCTTCCAATTGTTCGCTAGAATTAACGATTTGCTGGGCGTATTCTTGACCGAGATCGTCTAAATTGTCGCGGTAATCTTCTAACAGCGCTTCCGCTAATCCTTGCATTCCGCGTAGGGGAGCGCGCAAGTCGTGAGCGACGGTATAAGTGAAAGCTTCTAATTCGTCATTGGCTGCTTGCAATTGGGCGGTGCGAACTTCGACTCGCCGCTCTAAGGTAGTGTTGAGCATCCGAATTTCTGCTTCAGCTTGTTTGCGCGCAGTAACGTCGATCGCGGTACTGATTACTAAACTTCTGCCATCTGAAAGCTTGCCTAAATGTGCGGAATAAAAGTCCCAAATTTGCGTTTCGCCACTGGCTGTAAGAATGATATATTCTCCTTCAGAAACGCGATCGTTTAATTGGTGCAGCCGATCGATATCTGCTTGTACTAATGATTTGCGGTTGCCATAAGCTTTTTCTGTCCAATCTTCGATCGTCGGAATTTCTGAGTGTTCGTAGCCGGAAAGTTCCGTCCAAGCACGGTTGATTTGCAAAATTTCTCCATCTTGGGCGTGAAGCATAATCGGCAGCGGGGCGTCGAGAATCGCGCGGCGAAAGCGCTCTTCGGTTAATGCCAGGGATTGACGATCGCGATCTAGTTGTTCTAACAGTTGATTTTGCTGTTTTTCCTCGCGATCGCGCAAAGTTCGATCGCGCTTCACCAAATAGTAAACTACCGCCATCAATAGCAAATCTGCCAGCGTAGCAGCGGTGAAAGTCAGCATTGCTGTATTGATGCTGGCTTGCGATTCTTCGGAACGCAATTGCAATAACCGATTTTCTGCCTCTGTCATTGCAGCTACCTGCTGCCGGATACCGCCCATAATTTGCTTGCCGCGGCCTGTTTTTACTACCCGCAAGGCGGCTTCTAAGTTTCGGGAACGCCGCAGCTCGATCGTTTCTTGAATTTCGGCTAATTTAGAGTCGATCGCCCTTTTTAATTTGCGAAGTTGCTGCTGCTGCGGGTAATTGTTGGTTGTTAACTGCTGCAAGTTTGCGAACTGCTCGTTGATGCTGGCGATCGCCCTTTGATATGGTTCTAAATACCGTTCTTCTCCGGTCAGTAAATAGCCCCGCTGTCCGGTTTCAGCATCTTTTAATGTTGAGAGCGTTGCTTCGAGAGCAGTTAAAACTCGGTGGGTGTGACTTACCCAGCGTTCGTTTTCTAAAATTTTTTGAGTGTGGTGGTAGGAAATTGCCGCGTTAGCAATTAGCAGCGTTAGGGCTAATCCGATGCCCGCAGTAATTTGCTTGGTGAGCGATTTCTTCATTTTAGATTGTAGATTGTAGATTGTAGATTGTAGATTTTAGATTTTAGATTGTAGATTTTGGATTGTAGATTTTAGATTGTAGATTTTGGATTGTAGATTTTGGATTGTAGATTTTGGATTTTTCAAATCGCCATTACATTTTAGATTTTTCAATCTGAAATTGCATAGCTAACCTTAAAAAAACTAAAAAGCGAGCTATATCGCAAGCTCGCACACAAATTTTTTGCTGTTCGATCGAAGGTAATTGAGTTCGATCGCTTTTGCACAAAATTCTAAGAAGCAGATTTGTTTGCGCGGCGGCGGCGGGCTGCAACTAAGCCTCCGAAACCGAGAGCTAAACCAGTCATCGTAAACGGTTCGGGAACTGCTTCGGCGCTCACGGTAAAATCTTGGAAGTCTGCATCGGTGTCGTTACCGCGATCGTCGAAGGAAATTAGCGTGCTGCCGCCAAACAGAGAACCAGTACCATCTGTAAATTGTCCTGCTGCTTGGAACACATTTGTTGTTTCTCTATTAAGTGCGTTCCACAGCCCCGAGCCGCCAAATACTGCTTGCTGGCTGCCGCCCGAGTTGGCGTTCAAGCTCGATGTCGAGTAAACGGTGCCGTTGTCGCTGGAGAGTCCCAAAGTATAAACTTGATTTGCTAGAAATGTGAATACTGTCGAACCCGAACCCAAAACTGTGTTACCGAGGGTTCCTTTCCATTCATCTGCGCCGCCGTTGTCTGAAGATTTGGTTTCGGAAAACAAGCTGGCTACTTTAGCGATTGCCGAATCGCTGACGCTGTAAATTCCTAAAGAGGAAGTGAAAGCACCGTGGGATTCTTTGAACTCAAACTTGACATCGGTATCTTGGGTGAATTTGATCCCGCTGGTGCCGAAGGAGAAGGCTTGGGCTGGAGCTGATAGGCCTAACAAAGCTGTAGCGGTTGTAGCGGCAGCGATCGCGGATAAGAGCTTGCTGTTCATGAGTTAATTGTTCTTTCTTATCTATTTCTACAGTTCGATTATCCGGCATATTTGTTCGTTTGCTGCGGCTCTAACTGAGGTTATACAGACTCTTCATCAAATCTTTACACAGGCTTCACAGAGGCTCTATACCTGCAAGGCTGGGACGATCGACCCATCGAACACAAACACCAAAAATTTTGGGTTTTTGCTGGGAAGCCTTGCGGTGAGGGCATCACTGGCTGATTATAAAAACTTATTGCTACTTGTCTTTTTGTCAATCTTTTCTTTTATTGTCAGGTTGCGGGCCCAAAATAGCTAGCACTTACGCGCAAATACTGTCGATCGCACGCAAGTTTCCCCTTCGATAAATTTGCTGTAATTTTTTTTACCCGATTTTATCCGGAACCTCAACCCATTTTACAAAATTTGCTGTTCAAATGGCGGTATCGGGAAATAGGTTTCGATCGTTCGATAAGCAGTGAACGATCGATGGTATTTAAGCGGGATTTCGACTCGGCTATCGATTGGGAACACTGATTTTTTTGGGATGGCGTGCGGCAATAGACACAACTGAATTGCTCCCCATCACTCGGTAAAAATGCGCTCATTTAAAACGAGCCACTATAGCGTTCCTCGGCCCAAGGTTCGCCGCGTTCGTGGTAGCCGTTGCGTTCCCAAAAGCCCAGTTTTTGAGCTGCTGTAAACTCCAAACCGTTAATCCATTTGGCACTTTTCCAAGCGTACAAGTGCGGCACTACCAGGCGCATCGGGCCGCCGTGGTCTGGGGACAGCGGTTCCCCGAAGACGGTGTGGGCGAAAAAGTTTTCTTCGCGCAGGAAGTCGGCGATCGAAATGTTGGTGGTGTAGCCACCGTAGCAGTGTTCGAGGATGTGCAAGGCTTTGGAATCGACTTCGACACGATCCATAAAGTCTGTGACTTTGACTCCCGTCCACTGCACGTCGAGTTTTGACCAGCGAGTCACGCAGTGAAAGTCGGCGGTGAAGTCGGTTTGGGGCATCGCCTGAAAGTCCGACCAGGTAAAGGTTTTTTCTGTTGCGAGCCCCCACACTTTCAATTGCCACCCTTCAATGCTGACTGTGGGTGTATCGCCGTAAGTCAGTACGGGGAAGCCGTTGGCGAGGTACTGACCGGGAGGGACGCGATCGCTATTCTCGGATTCTGGCTTGCGAAAAAATTTGCCCAGCATTGATTGACGTTCTACAAAGACTGATTTCAACGCTCAGTATACCTTGCAGGGGCGTTCGTGCTGCGTTTTGTCGATCGAAAATTTTTGCTTCTGGATTCCGGTTTTTTCTTCTGTTTTTCATTCTGCCGGCAGATGCGATCGAAAATAGAAAAAGACCGTGCCAGAATACTGAATTACCTAATCTTTAAGAATATCGTATTTTATCTTGCTTTTCCAAAATTTTTATGTATTGTTACAATATGCAGAGTAACAATAGTTTAGTTAATTTTTTTAAATGGGGTAAAAACCATGATATTAAGCTGCTTGATTCCCTTGGTGTTGTGTCTGATTGCTGCAGTAATCAGTGCAGGAACTGACAGAAGAACGCTAGATGGAATTCCCGGTCCTGTGGCGGCGATCGTGGGGGTTGGTTGTTTGATTTGGTTTGTGGCGGCTTGTCCTTGGCCGATCGAACTCGGCTTGGTACTCGGGGTGTTGGTTTTGGGCAAACAAGTCCTGCAAGATATCTTGAACTTGGGTTGAATTCTTCGAGTTGGCGCTGCTGGACAGTTACAAAAGCGCGATCGTCGGGTGCCGCTATTTTCCTGTTGAAAATTTTCGATATTTGTCTGTCTCGATATTTTTCTCGATATTTGTCTCTCTCGATATTTGTCTCTCTCGATATTTGTCTGCTTGTGCTTTCAGAGGGGTTGCCGCAACTTAAGCAACCCCAGTATTGTTAAATTGGCAAGCGATTGATATCTTTATTAGAACCAATTACGACCATCGCCTCGCCCTTTCTCAAGCGTTCGTTTGGCTGTGGATTGATCTCGAACTTGTCAGCGCGACCGACAGCTATTAAGTTCAAACCATACCTGCGCCGGAGATCGAGATCGAAGATAGTTTTACCGTCAAACTTTTCCGGAACGAACAACTCAACGATACTGTGATCTGGATCGAGGTCAAAGCGTTCTAAGATGCTGGGTTTTGTGAGACTGCGGGCTAGAGAACAGCCCATTTCTCGTTCGGGAAAAACTACACGATCGGCCCCAACTTTTTTTAAGAGCTTTAAGTGAGTTTCTGAAGAAGCTTTGGCGATCACATTAGTTACCCCACCTTCCTTAAGGTTGAGAGTAGTGGTAATGCTTTCTGCTAAGTAATTGCCGATCGCGACAATCACCGTATCAAATTCAAATATGCCGGCTTCTGCGAGGGCGCTAGGCTCAGTAGAATCCAACTGTACGACGTGAGCGGCAATGCGATCGGTCAAAGCTTGAGTTACTTTTTTTTCGTCAGTGTCAACCCCGAGGACTTCGTAACCCAAGCCGTGTAGAGTCGAACACACTGCTTTGCCGAAGCGTCCCAAACCAATAACTGCAAATTGCTTGTTTTCGCCTTGCAAATTGCTAAAAAAGTTCAGAGATGATAGGTTCACTAAATATCCAGCGCCCAGAGTCTTGCTTTGTAAATTTTAGCAGAGACAGCGCCGCCTCCTTTGGATTTTTTGGTAAGTTGTAAAAGTTGATTTGGGTTGTCACCCATTGTTTAGATTATCAGCAACTGAGAAGATTTGCGATCGCCTGTCAGATTAGGGTGACTCAGAGAAGAAGGAAGAAGGAAGAAGGAAGAAGGAAGAAGGAAGAAGGAAGAGGGAGAGAATTACCAACTGTCCCAGGTCAACTGTCCCAGGTCAACTATCAACTGTCAACTATCAACTATCAACTTTTACCCAACTAACAAGCTTTCCTCAGCATACTTAAAAGTTCTGGGTTTGGGGTCGCCAACAGCAGCACTCATCAGCAGCAGCACGCCCACGCGACCTACGTACATTGTAGCAATTAAAATTAGTTTGCCGATCGCAGAAATCTGGGCTGTAATTCCTGTAGAAAGACCTACCGTGGCAAAAGCTGAAACTGCTTCAAACAAGACTTTAATAAATTCTAGTTCGGGATTTGCCAGCTCAATTAAAGTTGCCGATCCGAAGGCGACCAACAGGGAACCAAAGAATACGCTAATGGTTTTCAAAATTAGTGCGGGCGGGATTTGGCGCTGGTAGCACTGCACCTCTTCTTGACCTTCGAGAACTGCTGCGGTACAGGAAAACAAGATCCGAAAAGTTGTGGTTTTGATGCCACCACCGGTACTGCCGGGACTGGCACCGACAAACATCAGGGCGATCGTCACAAATAGCGCAGCTTGGCTCATTTTGCCGATATCAATTGTATTGAAGCCCGCCGTGCGGGGAGTTACGGATTGAAACCAAGCAGCCATCACTTTTTGAGGTAAATTTAGAACTCCAAAAGTTGCTGGGTTGTCGTATTCTAGCACCAAAAATAGTATCGTTCCTAAAATTAAAAGAACGGCAGTTGTGCTGGTAACTACTTTGAAGTTTAAAGAAAAAATCGGGCAAATCGGGCTTTTTCTGAACCGATCGCGCAGCCACAGATACATTTCCATAATTACTTGATAGCCGATTCCTCCAAATATTATTAAACTGCTGATAGTGAAGTTAATTATGGGAGAATTTACGTAGCGGATAAAACTGTCTGAGTACAGGCTGAATCCGGCATTGTTAAACGCATTAATGCTGTGAAATATAGCAGACCACAGACCGTCTCTAAATCCGAACTCGGGGACAAAAACCGACATCAGTAAAAACACTCCCGTTAATTCAAACAAAACCGTTGTTGCCAGAATTGACTGCACTAGCTGCACTACACCGGCCAGCCCCGATTTGTCGAGAGATTGTTGGAGGGCAATTTTGTCTTTTAAGCCAAAGCGACGACCCAATAACAGCAGCAAGAAAGTTGTGGCTGTCATGTAGCCCAAGCCTCCTATTTGTACCAGTAAAACTAGGCACAGTTGCCCCCAAAAAGAGTAATATTTTCCGACATCTACCACTGACAAGCCGGTAACGCAAACGGCAGAAGTAGAGGTAAATAGAGCTGTTATGGGAGTTCCCCAAGTTCCATCACTTGTGGAAAAGGGCATCATCAGTAATAGCGCACCTACGGTAATGACGGCAAGAAAGCCCAAACAAATCGTTCTGGAAACAGTCATGGGATTTTAGATTTTAGATTTTAGATTTTTGAGATTTTTTGGATTGAGGGATTGAGGCATTTTAGATTTTAGAATTGAGTTGTTTGAGATTTTTGAGATTTTTTGGATTGAGGGATTGAGGGATTGAGGGATGTGAGATGTGCGATCGATGACAGCGATCGCCAAAAGCGGTAAAATTCTCTTAATAACTTGCTATCGTGCGATGACCTCAACACTTTACCAGCAAATTCAGCAATTTTACGACGCTTCCAGCGGTCTGTGGGAACAGGTGTGGGGCGAGCACATGCACCACGGTTTCTACGGCCCGGATGGCAATTTGAAAAAAGAGCGCCGCCAGGCTCAGATAGATTTGATAGAAGAAATGCTGGCTTGGGCTGGAGTAACATCACAGACTCACTTCTCGGAACCTTACCGCATCCTTGATGTCGGTTGCGGGATCGGTGGCAGCACTCTTTATTTGACTGAAAAGTTCGGTTCTATTTTGGGAAATAAGTTGTCGGATGAAAGGGTCGATCGCGATTCTACTCGATCGGGCGTACAGTTGAATCAAACGGTCGATCGAATTGCTGCTACCGGGATTACTCTGAGCCCGGTACAGGCAAACCGAGCGGCAGAACGCGCTAAAATTGCTGGGATGGAAAGCAATGTTAACTTTTTGGTAGCAGATGCTCTGAATATGCCTTTTGCTGATGAGTCTTTCGATTTGGTTTGGTCCCTCGAAAGTGGCGAACATATGCCGGATAAAATTAAGTTTTTGCAGGAATGCTATCGCGTGCTCAAGCCGGGGGGAACTTTGATTTTCGCGACTTGGTGTCACCGCCCCCTGGGGGAAACAGCAGGAGAATTGACAGATGCAGAGAGAAAAGAGTTGGCAGAAATTTACCGGGTTTATGCTTTGCCTTACGTGATTTCTTTGCCGGAATATGTGGAGATTGCCCGCAGTTTGCCTTTCACAAGCGTGCGCGAGGCTGATTGGTCGAAAGCTGTCGCTCCTTTTTGGGATGTTGTGATCGATTCGGCTTTTAATCCTAGCGCGATTTGGGGTCTGCTGACTAGCGGTTGGACGACGATTCAAGCTGCTCTTTCTCTGGGATTGATGAGCCGGGGATATGCAAGCGGATTGATTCGTTTTGGGTTGATTTGTGCGGTGAAATAGTTGATAGTTGACAGTTGACAGTTGACAGTTGACAGTTGACAGTTGACAGTTAGGAATTGGTAATTGGTAATTGGTAATTCTTCCAATGTTCCAATTTCCCAATTCTCAATTTTCAATCTCAAATTTCAAATCTCCCGATCGAAAATCTCCTATCTCTCAATTTCTCAATCTCAAATCTCCTAATCTCTCAATCGAAAATTGAATCGTCTATCGATCGAACAATCTAAAATCTAAAATCTAAAATGGCAAACGATTATCTTGGCAAATCTTCGATCGATAATAATGCGCTGCTGCGGTGGCTGAGGGCATTTTGGGAGTTTTCTCGACCGCATACTATTATCGGTACTAGCTTGAGCGTACTGGCTTTGTACGCGATCGCCCAAAGCATTCGGCTGTTTCCCATTCCTGTTGTTTTGCCCCTGGTTTTTGCTTGGTTGGCTTGCATCGGCGGCAATATTTATATTGTGGGATTGAATCAGCTAGAAGATGTAGAAATTGATAAAATTAACAAGCCTTATTTGCCCGTCGCTTCGGGAGATTTTTCTCGCCAAACCGGACAATTAATTGTAGCGGTAAGCGGTATTATAGCATTATTAACCGCTGTTTTGCAAGGGCCATTTTTGCTGGCAACAGTGGGGGTTAGTCTGGCGATCGGAACTGCTTATTCTCTACCGCCAATTCGCCTGAAAAGGTTTCCTTTTTGGGCGGCGCTGTGCATTTTTACGGTGCGGGGTGCTATCGTAAATTTAGGACTGTTCCTGCATTTTAATTGGGTTTTGGGTTTGGGTCGATCGAAAAGCCTTTTCTCTGGCTGGAATTTGGAAAATTTGTCTTTGAGGATTCCGGCAGAAGTTTGGGCGCTGACGATTTTTGTGATAGTATTTACGTTTGCGATCGCCATTTTTAAAGATATCCCCGATATCGACGGCGACAAGCAATACAATATTACTACGTTTACCATCAAACTGGGCAAACAGGCGGTGTTCGACCTATCTCGCTGGGTGCTGACTGTTTGCTATCTGGGCATGGCTTTGGCTGGGTTGTTGGTATTGCCAACTGTTAATTTAGGATTGTTGGCGGCTACTCATTTGACAGCTTTGGGTTTAATGTGGTTTTGGAGCGCAAAAGTTAATTTGGAAGATAAGATAGAGATAGCTGAATTTTATCAGTTTATTTGGAAGTTGTTTTTCTTAGAGTACATAATTTTCCCGGCAGCTTGTTGGTTGGGATAAAGTTAGTTGACAGTTGACAGTTGACAGTTGACAGTTGACAGTTGACAGCGATCGCGAGTCTTCGGTCATTAGTTAAATACATTAATTTCTGTAGGGGCGGGTTCGCAAAAGTCTTTGATACAAGTCTGAAATGTAATAAACCCGTCCCGGCTTAGATACAAAGCGATATCTCGGACAAGATGTAAATCGAAATCTAGCGACTACCAAGATGGTAAGGAACTGTTTAACAACGTAAAAACTACGCTCGATTGCTTGTTTTTGCTTGCAGATTATAGCAACTTCCCGCTCGGTATTGATATCAATAGTGACATCAATAGTGACATCAATAGTGACATCAATAACCTCATAAATAGAACGACAAATTCTCGCTCCACAAACAGTTTAATTCCGGTATCATGTAACTGTAAACTGCTATGTAACTATCAACCAGTATGCTGTTAACTGCCAACTGCTACGTAACTGTCAACTGTCAACTGTCAACTTTCAACTGCTATCACTATGGCTTCTAAAAAGAAATCGCGCAAATCTGCCAGCACAATCTGTTCTGAAGATGCTTTAAAAACAGCTTGGGAACACCACCAAGCAGGGCGTTTGTTAGAGGCTGAAAGTTTGTACCGACAAATCGTAGCAGTACAACCTCCAGCAGGAAATGTACTGTGTTTGTTGGGGATAGTTGCCAGACAGCAGGGAAAAATTGCTGAGGCTATTTCCAGTTACGAAAGGGCGATTTCTCAACAGCCGAATCTGGTAGAAGCGCATTTAAATTTAGCAAATGTTTTGCTGGAAACAGGGGAATTTCAAGGGGCGATCGCCCGTTACGAACGAGTTATTAAACTCGACCCAAATTGCGCGATCGCCTGCAATAATTTGGGCTGGATAAAACAGCAATTGGGCGAAATTGAAGCAGCAATTTGTTACTACAAAAAAGCGCTGGAAATCGAACCTAATTTACCAGAAACAGCCCATAATTTAGCGCATTTGCTCAAAGAAACAGGTAATCTTGAAGAGGCGATCGCTTGTTATCGCAGCGCTCTAAGTTACAATCCCAACTTGATAAATAGTTGGCTGGGTTTGGGAACAATTTTGCAGCAGCAAGGGCAAGTAATCGCAGCCCGAGAATGCCACTTGCAAGCGCTTAAACTCGATCCGAACAATCCCGAAGCTCACAACAATACTGGCGCATCCTATCACGAACAAGGTAACACTCAAGCAGCAATATCTCATTACCAACAAGCGATCGAACTCAAGCCGGATTTTGTCGATGCGATTAACAATCTCGGACACGCTTTTGTCGATCTAGGGCAGTTTCAAGCAGCTTTTTCCTGTCACCGCCGCGCCTTGGAATTGCAGCCGGATAACGCTATCGCACACCTGGAATTTGCCATGACTTTGCTAGTGCTCGGAGACTTGCGCGCTGGCTTCGCTGAATACGAGTGGCGGTGGCGCACCCCGCAATTGGAACCGAGGCAATTTCAACAGCCGCTTTGGGATGGTGCGGATTTGCAGGGGAAGACGATTTTGCTGCACGTAGAACAAGGTTTTGGCGATTCGATTCAGTTTGTTCGCTACGCGCCGATTCTGCGCAGCAAAGGAGCAAAAATCATTGCGGCTTGCTATCCCGAATTGCTGCGGTTATTTGAGACTGTTGGCGACATTGAATATTTGTCTGTTAGTTTCGAGAATTTGCCAGCTTTTGACTGTCACGCACCGCTGATGAGTTTGGCGCATATTTTAGGAACTACTTTAGAAAATATACCGCAAAATATTCCTTATTTGGCTCCACCTGCCGAGTGCAAATTTACCTTAGCTTCCGATGCAAAATTAAAAGTAGGGATTGTCTGGGCGGGAAGTCCCAAGCGGAGAAAGGACGATCGGCGATCGTGCAGTTTGCAGGACTTTATTCAGTTTTTCGACGTGTCGGGAGTTGCTTTTTACAGCTTGCAAAAAGATGTTTCAGAGAGCGATCGCGCTTTATTAAACCAACATTTAATTCCCGATTTAAGCCCGCATTTACACGATTTTGCCGATACTGCTTCGGCGATATCTCAACTGGATTTAGTGATTAGTGTCGATACGGCTGTCGCCCATTTAGCAGGTGCTTTGGGCAAACCTGTTTGGGTGTTGCTGGGTTTTGCTCCTGATTGGCGCTGGCTGTTAGAAAGAAATGACAATCCTTGGTATCCGACGGCGCGACTTTTCCGCCAAAATCAGCCGGATAATTGGCAAGATTTGTTTGCGGAAGTGAAGGCGGCTTTAAGTTTGTTAGCTGCTGAAACTCTGCCGAATTTATCAGGATATCCGCCGATCGCTTCCCTCGATTTCGCGCCTCTCGCCCTGACAGTCGATCGCCTGTGTGCCATGCAATTAATACCGCCAGAAGTGACACTATATTCGACAGCAAAACATCCTCAAGTAACGGCGATCGAACTGCTAGCAGAAACACCCGGATTCCCACAGTTGCCGGGGAGCGAAACAGCAGCAGAAAAAGCGATCGAACTGTCAATTGCCAATAACAGCAACATCGCATTAGAGGAACAATTACAGCGAGCAGAAAAGTTAATGGAAGGGGGCGAAAAAGCACAGGCGATCGCTCTTTACGAAACCATTATATCCGATTGCCCGGACTGCTTTACAGCTCGAATTAATTTAGGCTATCTCAAACAAGAACAAGGCGAATTAGATGAGGCAATCCCGCACTACCGGGAAGCAATGGCGATCGACCCGACAATTCCTCAAACAGCTTACAATTTGGCAAAAGCTTTTGAAGAAAAAGGCGAAGTAGAAGAGGCAATTGCCCATTACCAACAAGCTTTAGAGGCCGAACCGAACTTCGTCCCGGCGCTAATTAATTTAGCAGTAGCCCTGCAAGAAAAAGGTGAATTAGATGCAGCTTTAACTCACTACCAACGGGCGATCGAAGTTCATCCCAACAGTTCGGAAGCTTACAATAATATGGCAACTGTGTTGCAAGAAAAAGGAAATTTAGAAGCAGCAAATATTTACTATCAAAAAGCTCTGGAATTAGTACCGGATTTTGTCGAAGCTGTCAATAATTTAGGCAGAACTTGTGTCGAAAAAGGAGAGCTCCCAGAGGCGATCGCCTGTTATCGGCGGGCGATTTATTTAAACCCGCAACACGCCAGCGCTCACTTGAATTTATCCTTAGCTTTGCTGCTGTCGGGAAACCTTACCGACGGCTTTGCTGAATACGAATGGCGGTGGCAAATTAAAGAATTTCAAACCGGACATTCTTGCTTTTTAGCAGTGCCGGAAAAAGCGATTTCGGCGCGAGAATATCGGCCGCTGTGGGACGGTTCCGATTTGCAGGGACAAACTATTTTACTGCACGCCGAACAAGGTTTGGGCGATACGATTCAGTTCGTGCGCTATGCTGCGATCGTCCGCAGTAAAGGAGGCAGAGTAATTGTTGGTTGTTACCCGCAATTGCAGCGCTTGTTTGCTACAGTTGAAGGCATCGATTTACTAGCAGTTAAAGGCGAACCGCTGCCCGAATTTGACTTGCAAGCGCCCATGTTGAGTTTGCCTTACATTCTCGGCACGACTTTAGAAACAATTCCTGCAAAAACTGCTTATTTAAGCGCACCGCCGGAAATCGAATTCGCTCTTTTGCCCGATCGCAATTTGAAAGTCGGGATTGTCTGGGCGGGGAATCCCAAACACCGCAAAAACAAGCAGCGATCGTGCGATTTGAGCCATTTTCTGCCGCTTTTGGAGGTTTCAGGGGTAAGTTTTTACAGCCTGCAGAAAGAGATTTCCGAGGCCGATCGCGCGCTGTTAAATCGCACGGCAATTATCGATTTGAGCCCGCATTTTCGCGATTTTGCCGATACTGCGGCTGCCATATCTCAATTGGATTTAGTAATTTCTGTCGATACTTCCGTCGCCCATTTGGCGGGTGCTTTGGGCAAGCCGGTGTGGGTTTTGCTGGCGTTTGCTCCGGATTGGCGGTGGCTGTGGGAGCGCGAAGACAGCCCCTGGTATCCGACGGCGCGACTTTTCCGACAGGGGGAAAGGGGCGATTGGGAAACTGTTTTCGCGCGGGTGGCGGCAGCTTTGGCGGAAGCAGGGCGGTTTCAGGGCGGGCACGGGGGCACCGCCCCTACAGAAAACAAGGATTTTGTAGGGGCGGAGCGTCTAGCGGAGGGAGTGCCCCCGTGCCTACCCCGCCCCACTGCGGTGGATGCAGCTTTGAGGGCGGGGCGGGAGTTGCAGGAGCAAAATCAGTTGCAGGGCGCGATCGAATGTTACGCAAGGGCGATCGCGATCGACGCCAAGTGCGCGATCGCCCGCAGCAATTTAGGCGTCATCAAACAGCGCCTGGGGCAGACTTCCGAGGCGATCGCGCACTACCGCCAAGCCTTGGAAATCGAGCCGAATTCAGCGGAAATTCTTTGCAATTTGGGCAGTGCCCTGGCGGAATCGGGGGATGCAGCAGGCGCGATCGCAACCTACGAAAAGGCTTTGGAGTTAAACCCGAATTGCGCGGAAGTGCTGGTAAATCTGGGGGTTTCTCAGGAAGCGCTGGGGCAGGTTGCGGAGGCTGTAAGCTGCTACCGACAAGCGATTCAGATTAATCCCGATTGCGCGATCGCTTATTTGAATTTGGGCATTGCTTTGGAAGAGAATTCGGATAAAGCAGATGCGATCGCGCCTTACGAGGATGCGATCGCGCATTACCAGCGGGCGATCGCGATCGAGCCTGAAAATCTGGATGCCTTGCACAATTTAGCCTACGCCTCCCTGCGTTTGGGGAAATTTGCCGAGGCGATCGACTATTACCAGCGAGTGAGCACTTTGCAACCGGATTTTGCGACAACTGCGATCGGTTTGGCGAGCTCGCTGCAGCAGCAAGAGAAATTAGATGAGGCTGTAACTCTCTGCCTGTATGCGATCCAGCATTTGCCCGACAACGCCGAGGCTCGCTGCATTTTGGGCATCGCACTGCAAAAACAGGGAAAACTTGACAGCGCGATCGCGGCTTACCGGGAAGCTTTGAGGCTGCAACCCGACTATCCGGGGGCTTTGCACAATCTCGGCAAGGCTTTGGAAGAGGCGGGAGACGCTGAAGGCGCGATCGACTGTTACAATCGGGCGATCGAGCTCAAACCCGGTTATGTCTATCCGCTTAGCAGTTTGGGGCGCGTTTTGCACGATCGCGGGGAATTTGCGGATGCTGCCGCCTGCTACAGTCAAGCTGTTGAATTTAATTCCACTCACCCGGAAGCTCATTTAAATTTAGCTTTGGCTTTGCTGCTGACGGGAGATTTTCAACGCGGTTTTATCGAGTACGAATGGCGGCTGTTAATTAAAGAAAAACAGTTGCCCAACAACAGCTTTTTCCAGCCGCTTTGGGATGGCGAAGATTTGACGGGAAAAACTATTTTACTGTGCCCGGAGCAGGGTTTGGGCGATGCAATTCAGTTTGTCCGTTACGTGGATTTAGTCAAGCAAAAAGGCGGGCGAGTAATTCTGTGGAGTTTGCCGCATTTGCAGCGGTTGTTTGCCGGAATTTCTGGAATTGACGAGTTAATAATTGCGCCGGAAGCAGCACCGGATTTTGACGTGCGCGCGCAGTTAATGAGTTTGCCGCGAATTTTTGGTACGACGTTAGAAACTGTGCCGGCAAATGTTCCTTATTTAGCGCCGCCGCCGGATATCAAATTTAATATTAACGATACGGGCAATTTAAAAGTAGGAATTGTTTGGTCCGGAAATCCCAAACATTCGCAGAATTCAGTGCGATCGTTCCCGCTAAATTTGCTAGAAAAACTGTTAGCTATTCCCGGCGCGGATTTCTACAGCTTGCAAAAGGATTTGACAGAGGACGATCGCGCTTTGTTGCAGCAATTGCCAGTAGTTGATGTCAGTCCTTATTTAAACGATTTTGCCGATACGGCGGCGGTTGTAGCGGAATTAGATTTAGTAATTAGTGTCGATACTTCTGTCGCGCATTTAGCCGGGGCTACGGGCAAACAAGTGTGGATTTTGCTCGCATTTGTGCCGGATTGGCGCTGGCTTTTGGAGCGGGAAGACAGCCCGTGGTATCCGACGGCGCGGTTGTTTCGCCAGGAAAAACCGGGGGATTGGGAAGCTGTTTTCGATCGCCTCGCTGTGGCGCTGCAAGTTAAAATTAGCCTGCACCAACAACAGCGAATCCAACCAGCAAATCTGTCTGATTTCCCCGCATACCAGCAGGAGTTTAATCGGGCAAATCAACTCAAAGCTGAGGGCAAATTTACCGAGGCGATCGCGCATTTTAAAAATGCCTTAACTTTGCAGCCGGATTCGATCGAAACTGCGACAAATTTGGCGGTAACGCTGCACCAAACGGGCAATTTAGCAGAAGCTGCTACTTACTACCAACGGGCAATTGAAATCGATCCGCAAAGTGCGATGGCGCAAAATAATTTAGGTATTTTACTGCAAGCGCGGGGCGAAATTGCGGAAGCGATAACTTGCTTTCAAAGGGCGATCGAACTCAACCCGCAATACGTTAAAGCCCTGAACAATCTCGGCGCAACTCTCCAACAAATGGGCGAAATCAAAAACGCGATCGTCTATTTTCACCAAGCACTTTCGATTAATGCTACTTACGTGCCGGCGCTGGTAAATTTGGGTGCAGCCCTGCAAGCCTTACAGCAAATAGAAGAAGCTAAACGCCTTTACCAGCAAGCAATTGATGTCGAACAAAACAACCCGAAAGGACATTACCATTAGGAAATTTATATTTAGAAACAGGCAAGCCGGAACGGGCAATTTCTTATTTGGAAACAGCCGTAAATTTGCAGCCAAATTATGTCGAAGCATTGAACAATTTAGGCAGTGCTGTGGAGGCTGTCGGTGAAGTGGAACGGGCAATTTCACTTTACAATGCAGCGATTGATTTCGATCCGAATTGCATTAAAGCTCATTTTAATTTAAGTTTGGCGCTGTTGCTAACAGGCGATTTACCGGGAGGTTTTGCCGAGTACGAATGGCGTTGGGAAACAGATCAGGCCCAAAAATTGCATCGGGTAAATTTTCAACAGCCGCTGTGGGACGGATCTGAGTTAAATGGCAAAACTATTTTACTGCGATCGGAGCAGGGTTTGGGCGATGCCATTCAGTTTGTCAGGTACGCGCAAATTGTCCGGGAAAAAGGAGGCAAAATAATTGTTTCTTGCTATCAAGAATTGAAGCGGTTATTTAAGCAAATTCCCGGTATCGATCGAGTGGCAGTTAAAGTTGAGGAATTGCCGGAGTTTCAAGTGCAAGCACCGCTGATGAGTTTGCCCTACATATTGGGAACAAACTTAAATAATATTCCGGCAAATATTCCTTATTTATCAGCGCCTGCTAACTGGCAGTTTTCTCTAGAAAATAATGGCAATTTAAAAGTCGGGATTGTGTGGGCGGGAAATGCAGAACATTTAAAAGATTACCAGCGATCGAGCCATTTAGGATATTTTATGAAGTTGTTAGATGTAGCCGGTGCGAGTTTTTACAGCCTGCAAAAAGAAGTATCTGCGGACGATCGAACTTTATTAAATAAACTACCAGTAACAGATTTAAGCGAAAACTTAGGCGATTTTGCCGACACGGCTGCGGTAATCTCGCAATTAGATTTAGTAATTTGTGTAGATACTGCTGTCGCCCATTTAGCCGGCGCGTTAGGAAAACCGGTTTGGATTTTGCTATCCTTCGTGCCCGATTGGCGGTGGATGCTGTCAGGTGAAACTAACCCTTGGTATCCGACAGCAAGGCTGTTTCGCCAGCAAAAAATTGGCGATTGGGAACCTGTTTTCGATCGCGTCAAAACAGCTTTGGTAGGGGCGGAGCGTCTAGCGGAGGGGGTGCCCCCGTGCCCGCCCTCTCCGTGCCCGCCCTCTCCGTGCCCGCCCCCGCCCTTTCCTGAGGATATAGAATTTAACATCGCCAATGCTTTGCAAATCCAGGGAAATCTTGAAGCAGCAGAGGCGCGTTACGCACGAGTAATTGCTATTAATCCCCGCCACGAATTAGCGCACAGTTATTTGGGATTTCTCAAACAGAAAAAAGGCGAATTGATGGCCGCGATCGCCCATTACCAACAAGCTATAGAAATCGATCCGAATGCGGCAGAAGCTAACTTATATTTAGGTTGCGCCCTCCAAGATTTAGGACTCACAGCAGAGTCGATCGCTTATTACGATCGAGCAATTCAATTTTCTCCTCCATCGCCAAACACTCACTTAAGATTGGCATTAGCTTTGTTGTTAACAGGCAATTTCCAGCGCGGTTTTGCCGAATACGAATGGCGTTGGAAAACACAAGAATTAGAACCTCGCTACTTCGATCGACCGTTGTGGGATGGTTCAGATTTGCAGGGTAAAACTATTTTATTGCACCCGGAACAAGGTTTCGGCGATGCCATTCATTTCGTCCGTTACGCGCCTTTAGTTAAAGCCAAAGGCGGCCGAGTTATTGTTGCTTGCCACTTGCTATTAAAGCGTTTATTTGAGGGGATTGCTGGGGTCGATCGAGTTGTCAGCAATCCCGGTGAGTTGCCAGATTTCCAAGTACAATCACCACTGCTGAGTTTGCCGGGAATTTTGGGAACGACTTTAGAAACAATCCCGGCAAATATTCCTTATTTAACTCCACCTGCCGAGGTAAAATTTGTACTACCACCCACCGATAAATTGCGCGTAGGCATTGTCTGGGCGGGCGGGCCTCTGAATCGAAAAAATCGAGAGCGATCGTGCCAATTGAGCGATTTTCTGGCGCTTTTAGATGTGGCGGAAGTTAGTTTGTACAGCTTGCAAAAAGATTTTCCAGCGGGCGATCGAGCTTTATTAAACCAACACTCGATCCCGGATTTAAGCGAACATTTAAACGATTTTGCCGATACGGCAGCGATTATTTCGCAACTGGATTTAGTAATTTGTATAGACACTTCGATCGCGCATTTAGCAGGCGCTTTAGGCAAACCCGTCTGGATTTTGCTATCCTTTGTCCCCGATTGGCGGTGGATGTTGAAGCGCGAAGATAGCCCCTGGTATCCCACCGCGCGACTTTTCAGACAGCAAAAAACAGGCGATTGGGAAGGAGTGTTCGATCGAGTAAAAATAGCATTGCAAAACCTAATTTCTACTTCTAAAAAGGCAAATTCCACAGCCGGGGCGGGCACGGGGGCACCGCCCCTACAAACTGCGCTGCCCGGTAACGCAGATCGGGAGGATTTGCCTCGAAATCTGCCCCCGCAAAACCCGCCCAAAGTAACAGGAATTGGCATTAGTTGGCCGATTAGCGTCACCAGCGGCTGGGGAATTTACGGCATGAATTTAACCTTGCAACTGCTCAAAAATCCCGCCTGGGAAGTAGCACTTTTAGCAACTCCATCCATTAATTCGGAATTCATCAATCCGCTGCACAAATCGCTGCTATTGCCAGTAATTGAAAAGCAAAAAACTTTCCAAGAATTAGCAACAGCAAATTATGATAAACAAATAGCCTGCAATTTTCCCGTACTTTACGCTTTAGGAAATAACTTAGCTTCATCGGGAGTCGAGAATCAAATTACCAGCGGCACTCAAGTAGGAGTCATCTTTTTTGAAGACACCCGCATCACAACGGAAGCAATCGAAAGAGCGAAAAAATACAGTGTTATAGTAGCCGGTTCTAACTGGAATGCTGATGTTTTAAAAAGCTGCGGGCTGACAAATGTGGCGATGGTAAATCAGGGAATAGATCCGGCAATTTTCCACCCCGCACCGAAAACGAATTTAATGGGCGATCGATTCGTAATATTCTCCGGCGGCAAACTCGAATATCGCAAAGGTCAAGATATAATTGTTGCAGCATTCAAGAGATTTAGAATCAAACATCCCGATGCCTTATTGATAACAGCTTGGCACAATTTTTGGCCGCAATATATGCTGGGAATCGAACAAACAGGAAATGCGATCGGACTTCCCAATATCAACCGCGACGGCACTTTAGGAATTGCGCAATGGTTGCTAGCTAATGGTTTACCCGCCGACTCTTTTATCGACATCGGTTTAATTCCCAATCACCTCGCGGGACAAATAGTGCGAGAAGCCGATTGCGCTGTTTTTACCAACCGCTGCGAAGGCGGTACTAATTTAGTTGCGATGGAATGTATGGCTTGCGGAATTCCGACTATTTTATCGGCAAATACCGGGCATTTAGATTTGATTTACAGCAATATTTGCTATCCTTTATTCAAGCAGGGACGGGTGAAACCGACGGCTCATTTTCCCGGAGTTGAAGGCTGGGGAGAGTCGGATGTAGATGAGGTAGTTGCTGCTTTGGAACAAGTTTATAGTCGTCGCGAAGAGGCAAAAAATCGGGGTTTTGCTGCGGCTGATTTTATGTTAGATTGGACTTGGGAAAAGCAGGTTAAACGCTTTCTTGATGTTGTATCAAATGTGGTTTAAAAATTTAGTTTGAAAAGGGGCGATCGAGAGATCCCCCCTAGCCCCCCTTCTTAAGGGGGGGACTGGAAGCTGTTTCAAATCCTCACTTTTTAAGGGGGATTTAGTAACCGGAAGCGCTCTCAAAGTCCCCCTTTTT
>JAAUPF010000260.1 GCA_012034575.1 Richelia sp. CSU_2_1
GGGAGAGATTGGAAATACTCAAAGTCTCTCCTTGAGGGAGGGACTGGAAATACTCAAAGTCCCCCTTCTTAAGGGGGATTTAGGGGGATCTAGACTTGGCCTAACACCGAGATTTCTCAAAGGTCTTAGTCTCAAATTTACTGAATCCCGATTACTGAATTTGCATAACTGAGATTAAATCGGAAAAATTCACCTGACGCAGCCTTTCTAATTCCTCGATCCATTCTTGTTCGGCGAGAAATTGTTTGTGGTATTCTTGAGCCTCTTGGGGGCTGCTAGCTGCATCGATTTTTTGCCACATATTCAGGGCGAGACGGCGGCGTTTGATGCTGAGAATTTGTTCGATACAGGCTACGGCCGATCGAATGACTAATGGTGCTCGACGCAGCTCGGCTTCTGCTTTTTCATGTAAATGGAATAAATGAGAAATTTGATTGAGTTGGTGGGGATATTCTATAAAGCTATCCTGCAATTTTAATATTAACTCAGATGGCGCTGTTTGTAAAGAGATTTTGTGCAATATTTCAGCATTTAAAATGTGGTGCCACAAAAATCTGTGGTGGGAAAGGCTAAATTGTACTTCTCTGGCTGCGATGGCTTCTCTAACATCTCGGCGGTGTTCGGGACAGTGCAGGTAAATTTGCAATAATTGAGCTTCTGCTTCTTCTAAAAGAGTGCGGGCTACAGCAGTAAATCCAGTTTTTAAACTGTCTTTTTTGCTATTTGCCGCCTGTCTTCTGAGTTGTCTGTTGGGCTTCAGCTTGTTTCTAATTAACATCGGCATTGTCAAGGATTCGTCTTGACTCAGCCTCTTCGCCCAATCGCTAACTACTTGGTTGAGCAAGTTTTCCGCTAGCATTTTCGTCAGTTTGTAATCTCCTTTACTGAGAATTTCAGCGGATTTTTGCAAATAATGGGTGAGTTGATTATCGTCAGTAATATTGTTTAATAGCTTGACTATTTTTTGATTGATTTGCTGGGAAGTGTCGGCTCGGTTTAAATCTCGATCGAGCAGCATTTGTTGCAACTGCCAGTCCAGCCACAAAGGGGCATTTGCCAGCAATTCGCGATACTTTTCTGAAGTGTAAGTTTTGAGAAATTCGTCGGCATCTTTGCCTTCGGGAATGTTGAGTACCCGCAGTTGCACTTCTCCTTGATAGGCGAGTTTTTCGATTTCTCCGATCGCCCTTTCTGCTGCTTGCATTCCGGCTTTGTCGGCGTCGAAGTTGAGGATGATTTGTTTTGATTCTGTATAGCGCAATAACTGCCGCACTTGGTCTAAACTTAATGCTGTACCGAGGGAAGCAACAGCATTAGAAATGCCAGCAGCGTGCAGGGCGATCGCGTCAAAATATCCCTCGACAACAATAGCTTTATCTTCTTTACTAATGGCATTTTTAGCTTTATCTAAAGCGAATAAAGTTTTACCTTTATCAAACAGTTCCGTTTCGGGAGAATTGAGGTATTTCGGTTGTTCGTCGCCGAGACTTCTGCCGCCGAAACCGATAACTCTACCTTGGGTGTCGCGAATGGGAATTACAATGCGATCGCGGAGGCGATCGTAATAGCCGCTTCCTCCCGATTGGCGCGGTTTAATTAATCCGGCTTGTTCTACTAATTGCACTGGATAGTGTTTTTGTTCTACTAAATAACTGTAAACTGTTTCCCAACCTTGAGGGGCGTAACCTAATTGAAATTGTTGGATTGTTTCTTCGCTAAGCTGTCGGGATTCCTTGAGATATGCTAGGGCTGCTTGTCCTTGAGGTTGGCGCAAAGCGTGTTCGTAAAAGTTGGCAGTTAGTGCTAAAATTTCATACAGTTGTTCCCGCAGAGAAATTTGGCGCTGCAATTCTTGGCGCTGTTCGGGTTCGACTGTTTGAATCGGGACTTGATAGTTTTTAGCTAAATCTAATACTACTTCGCCGAACGATCGCTTGTCTAATTCCATCAAAAATTTGATGGCATTACCGCCCGCACCGCAGCCGAAACAGTAGTACATTTGTTTGGCAGGGCTGACGGTAAAACTGGGAGATTTTTCGTCGTGAAACGGACACAAACCTACATATTCTTTGCCGCGCTTGCGCAAGACGACGCGACCGGAAATAATATCTACTATATCCGCTCTTTGTTTGACTTCTTCGATGGTTTCTTGGTGAATTCGGGGAATAGACATAGAGTTGATAGTTGATAGTTGGGAGTTGAGAGTTGACAGTTGACAGTTGACAGTTGGTAATTGGTAATTGGTAATTGGTAATTGGTAATTCTCCCCTGAAAATCCCTATTCCTTCTTTCCTCTTACTTTTTCCTTCATTTGAAAATCGAACTATTTGAAATTTGAGATTTTAAATTTTAGATTGTCAACTGACAGATTGCAAATCGCCACTGGCATGATGCAGTATACTAATTATTCTAGTTATGTTTTATTATAGTTACGTTCGGCATTGTTATTAAACTAGCATACTCGGTTTATTGTACAATACTGAGAACGATCGCAAGGAGCAAAAAAACAATGCGGATTTTAATGATGGGCGGCACTCGGTTTATTGGGGTGTATCTGACTAAGATTTTAGCAGCACAAGGGCATGATGTGGTATTGTTCAATCGGGGGAACAAGCCGGTGCCTGTGGCGGGGGTGCAGCAAATTCAGGGCGATCGTACTAATGCCGAACTTTTGCAAGAAAAATTGTCGGGTGAAGAATTCGACGCTGTTTTTGATAACAACGGTCGCGAATTAAGCGATACTAAGCCTTTAGCTGAAATCTTCAAGGGACGGGTAAAGCACTTTGTTTACATGAGTTCTGCAGGGGTTTATTTGAAGTCGGATTTGATGCCGCATATCGAAGGTGATGCTACCGATCCGAAAAGCCGGCATTTAGGCAAATTTGAAACCGAAACTTATTTAGCAGCAGCCGGTTTGCCTTGGACTTCGATTCGCCCGACTTACATTTACGGCCCGCAAAATTATAACGATTTGGAAGCTTGGTTTTTCGATCGCATCGCGCGCGATCGACCGATTCCCATCCCTGGAAATGGAATGCACTTTACTCAATTAGGCCACTGTCACGATTTAGCAAAAGCGATGGCGGCGGTGTTGGGAAATGAAAGGGCGATCGGGCAAATTTACAATATTTCTGGCGATCGATTTGTGACTTTTGACGGTTTAGCCCGCGCCTGCATTCAAGCAGCAGGTAAGTCACCGGATACTATTAAGATAGTACACTACGATCCGAAGCAATTCGACTTCGGTAAAAAGAAAGCTTTTCCGATGCGAGTGCAGCACTTTTTTGCTTCAGTTAATAAAGCTATGGCAGAACTTGACTGGCAGCCGGAATTTGATTTACTTTCCGGCTTGAAAGATGCTTTTCAGAACGATTATCTAGTTTCGGGGCGGGATAAAAAGGAGATAGATTTTTCAGTGGATGATGAGATTTTGAAAGCCGTTTAAAGTTAATACAAGTGATACACAAGGTGTCAGAAGCTGGGTTTTTAAAAATATCTTTCGCCTGCGCAGACAGATGAGTTAAAAACCCAGTTTATTGGTGTTGATGCGTTGAGGAATGATTAAATTAGAGTAAGGTGCGCAGTGCAAGCCCTACGAATTATCAGTTAAATTAAAGTAAGGTGCGCAGTGCGCACCCTAGATATATATGTGTCTGGAGGAAAATAACATGAGATTTATCAATCCCAAAATTGATTTTGCCTTCAAAAAGATATTTGCTTCTGCTCAAAGTACCGATATTCTGATTAGCTTCTTGAATGCCTTACTATATGATGGGGAATCCATAATTGAAAGCTTGGAAATTATTGACCCTTATCTTGCCCCTCCCATAGCTGGATTTAAAGAAAGCTGCTTAGATGTCAAAGCTCGCCTCAACGATGGTACATTTGTAATTATCGAAATGCAAGTTTTGAACGTTCAGGCACTTAGCAGGCGAGTTTTGTACAATGCCGCCAAAACTTACGCATTGCAATTAGAGATGGGGAAAGTTTACGAGCGATTGCGGCCTGTAATTGCTTTGACGATCGCAGACTTTAAAATGTTTAACGATTCCCAAGATGTGATTTCACGCTTTGTTTTCAAAGAAAGAAAGCGACTGTCTGATTATCCAGAGAATCAGATGGAGTTAGTATTTGTAGAGTTGCCAAAATTCCAGAAAAAATTGGAGGAACTAGAAACAATATCTGACAAGTGGATTTACTTTATTAAAGCCACTGAAAATTTGGAAGAAGTACCTCCAACAATGGCTGCTGTTCCACAAATTCAGAAAGCTTTTGATATTGCTAATCAAGTTGGTTTGACTCTGGATGAATTTAACAAGTTACAAGCTCAAGAGTTTTTTATTCAAGATCAGCGCGGTTCAGTGGCTTTAGGCCGAGAAGAAGGGCAAAAACAAGGAGAAATAAAGTTAATTATGCGCTTACTGAGTCGCCGTTTTGGTGAAGTCAATCCCGATGCTGCAGGCAGAATTAATGAATTGTCGATCGACCGTTTAGACAGTTTAGCAGAAGCACTATTGGACTTTTCAACTCCAGAAGATTTGACAGCGTGGTTACAATCTAATTCTCAGTAATTTAACGGGCGATTGGGCTACCCCTCCCCAGGAATCGGGGAAGGGAACAAGATTACAATCCGATCGCTCGCAAATTAGCTAAACTTAGTTAAGTCCAAAACCTCGATAACTAAATCCCTCTTTCCTTCTTCCTTCTTCCTTCGACTCAGGTAAATCTCATGTTTGGAACAACTCTAGGCAGCCGCTACAGTATTATCCGTCACTTGGGAGGCGGCGGATTTGCTCAAACTTATTTAGCTGAAGATAAGCAGTTGCCGGGAAATCACCTTTGCGTCGTCAAGCAACTCAAACCTCAAGCAACAGATCCCGAAACTTTGCAGGTTGCTAGGCGTTTGTTCGATACCGAAGCGCAGGTTTTGTACAAGTTGGGAAATCACGATCGCATTCCCCAACTGTTCGCTTATTTTGAAGAAGATCGAGAGTTTTATTTAGTTCAAGAGTTTATCGAAGGTCACGATTTAAGTCAAGAAATTTCACCCCCTCTTGTAGGGGCGGTGCCCCCGTGCCCGCCCCCTCCATCTCCGCCGCAACAAGGATTGTCTGCTACCTGCATGAAAGAAGATGAAGTTATTGCTATTTTGCAGGAAATTTTGGAAATTTTAGATTTTGTCCACCAGCAAAATGTGATTCACCGCGATGTCAATCCCCGCAATATCATCCGCCGCAAAAAAGATGGAAAATTAGTGTTAATTGACTTCGGTGCAGTTAAAGAAGTTACTACAAAAATCACCAATCCACAAGTAAAAAATAGCTTGAGCGTCAGCATCGGTACTCCCGGTTATATGCCCAGCGAACAAGCTCACGGCAATCCGAAAATTAGCAGCGATATCTATGCCGCAGGGACGATCGCGATTCAATTTCTTACGGGTATAGTTCCCCATCAATTACCCAAAGATCCTGATACAGAAGAAATAATTTGGCATGACAAAACATCGGTCAGTCCTGAATTTGCTAAGGTGTTAGATCGGATGGTGCAGTACGATTTTCGGCAGCGTTATGCGAGTGCGGGGGAAGCACTGCAAGCTATTAAAGATTTAACGAGTTCTGGAATCGGTACAGTGCCTGTATTGGTTCCTGCTATTGGAAAAAAGCAACCGAAATCTCGCATTAAATTATATCAGAAAATAGGAACGATCGCGGGTTTAATAGGCATTAGTATTGTCGCATCTCTGTATGCTGTCAAAACTTTTAATTCTGCCAGTGCTACAGAATTGCATAATCGGGGCAATACTCTTTACAATTTAAATCGCTTTGAAGAAGCTCTAGCAGCCTACGATCGAGCCATAAATCTCAAGCCTGATTATGCAGAAGTTTGGCATGAAAAAGCGAAAACTCTGTACGAATTGCAAAAATATCCAGAATCGCAATCGGCTTATGACAAAGCCATAGAATTAAAACCAGATTATTTAGAAGCTTGGACGGGACGCGGTTATGCTTTGGATAAATTGCAGAAGTCTGAAGGGGCGATCGACTCTTTTGAAAATGCTTTGAAAATTCAGCCGGAATATGCCTTAGCTTGGCAGGGAAGGGGCGATGCACTGTTAAATTTGCAGCGGTACGAAGAGGCGATCGCTTCCTACGAAAAAGCCATACAATTTCAGCCGAATTTAGAGCGATCGTGGTACAATCGGGGACGCGCTTACCAAAAATTGAAGCAGTACGAACAAGCAGTCCAAGCTTATCAAAAAGCCGTTGAAATTAAATTCGACAATGCAGAAGTTTGGTACGATCTAGGCAATGTTTTATTAGAATTGAACAAGAATCAAGAAGCATTTGAAGCTTACGAAAAAGCCGCGCGCTTTCAGCCCAAAAATTATCAAACCTGGTACAGTAAAGGCATTGCTTTATTAAAAATGCGCCGCCACGAAGAAGCTGTAGCAGCTTACGAACAAGCTGTGAAAATCAAACCAGATTACTATCAAGCATGGTATAATTTAGGTTGGTCTTATCATGAATTGCGCAAGTACGAACAGGCGATCGAATGTTACAGCCGAGCCTTAGATTTGAATCCGAAAGAAGATAGAGCGTGGTACAATCGAGGTAACGCTCAATACAATTTGAAGCGCTACGAAGATGCGATCGCTTCTTACAATGAAGCTGTTTTTGTCAACCCGGAAAATCATGAAGCTTGGTACAGTCGCGGCAATGCACTTGTGGCGGTAAAAAGAGATCGAGATGCGATCGATTCCTACGATAAAGCAATTCGCTACAAGCCAGATTACGGGGTGGCAATGGAAGCAAAAAAACGAACCGAAAGTCTGTTACCACCAATTCAACCGCAGCCGCAACCGCAATAATTTTTACAGATATTTTCTCAAAATTGCGAGGGAAGAAACAGAGAAAGTTTTGTATTAAAAAGTCCCCCATACAGACATAATTCATGATACAGTATTAGATTCTACTGCTGCTTGAAATCAGCCGATCGCCCTTTTTAAAAACAAAATTCCCGCTGCTTTTTCTATGCTTTTTTTTCTATTCCGCTATTGTCTCATGTCAATTTCGTTAGCATCATAATTATTCATCTCTCTCTTATCTCTCTCTGCGTTCTCTGCGTTCTCTGCGGTTAAATTATTACGAATACTACCGGAAATTATATCATACAAACACTCACTCTTCCGGCGGGTGATATCGCTTTAACCAACAGCTACCGATAATCACCAACGCCACCACTAAAATAATTTCCGTCCAAAAAAACGACAGGAAATCGCTTGCAGTTCCCACCGGCGGCACTCCCGGCTGGGCATTGCGAATTGTGGGAAAAGCAAACAACATTACAGCCGTCCAACTCAACATTCCCACTTCTGGCGTTTTGCCGGATTGCATCACTTTAATTGCTAGCAAAAGTGCCATAATTGATAGCACCCACATGATGACAATAATCGTTAAAGCAAAGAATTTCACCGGGAGCGATCGAGCCGTGCGAACATCAATATAAATAAAAATAGACGAATTCTCTTTTTGCGGTTTGTAACTGATGTCAAAACCGGGAACATCGGCATCAAACGTAAATTTCAGCGGCACTGGATTTAGTTCAAATGGAGCAAATTTTTTGCCCAGAGAAGGTAAGGGGTCGATCGAAATCGCTACTTTGGCAATGTGCGTATCAAACGGATAATTGTTGATTTTGCCCTTGACTAAGTTAAACTTTAATGCAGGGACAATCATCGGTTTGCCTTCTTTAAAGGTAATTTCCGAATCCGGCACGTTGGCACCGTTAACTGTCATTAACAAGTCTTGCGCCGGGTAAGTCGGCCCTTTTTTATAAATGCCTTTGAGCTCAAATCGCAACCGGGTTTCTAATTCGTTTTTAACCGGATCGACTCCAATTACATTCATTTTGACCTCAACCAAGCCTTTGGACTCTATGGCGCTGTCTGGGGATGGATTGTAAGGTTCTTGGGCGATCGCGCTTTGAGAATAAATATATAAGGTAATTGTAAATATCAGGGCGATACTGCAAATTAAAATAAGTATTTTTTTGAGATTGAATTTGTTGGCAGTTTGCATGAATAATTTAAACAGTTGACAGTTGACGATAGAAATAGTGAGTTACTAGAAAAATTATCCAGCGACGTTGCAAACCTGCTTGATCACGGGTGAAGTCAGCTTCTCTAAGGATGGCATTGGTGAAGTTTGCGCCTTGAATGTCTGCACCGATGAATTTTGCACCTGTGAGGTTTTGACCTTTGTAGTTTCATCACCCAACAACTAACATAAACTGCTCTCGTTTAGCCGCAAAACTTAAACAAGCCAAAATATCCTGTTGCGTGAGATAGGGAAAATCATCTAGAATTTCTTGATAAGTCATCCCAGAAGCGAGATATTCCAACACGTCATAAACCGTAATTCTCATGCCCCGAATACAGGGTTTGCCACCACGCTTCCCCGGTTCGATCGTAATTATCTTAGCGATGTCTTGTTCTGACATGACATTTTCCCTTTAGCTACTGTTTTCAATTTTAGCATCAGAAAATAGCCATCGCCCCAGATCTTTTCTGCTGGGCGATCGTATCTCTTGCTTCAGACAACGGCAAACAATGATAAAGTGCGATCGCCTATGGCATTAACCAACCGCAAACTCCGTTGTACCACTTCACTGTAATTCATTCCCTCCATTGCACAATCTCCTCTTGAGTTTAGATTTGCCAGTCGGTTTCAACTGAGATCTTGCACCAGTCGCAATAACCTGTAGGGTTCAAGGTGATAATCGAATAACGAGCGCAGCATATTCGATTCTCACCTTGAAAGGGTTCATCCAGGGTCAAAAACGTAGCTTGTCAGGTT
>JAAUPF010000043.1 GCA_012034575.1 Richelia sp. CSU_2_1
TGCCAGAGGTTTTCTCGGAGAGCATCTAATTTCTGGGATTTTGCATAATTTTCTGAAATTTCCCAGATATATAAGTAGGAGGCTGCAATGCGGCTTCTGTGGACTGAACTCTTGGTGAGTGCGATCGGTGCAAGCTTTGCTATGCAAAATTTTTGCCTAGTAGCTGGTAGTTGTAGACAATAAATACAGTAAGGAGGAAACAGTATATGGGATGGAGTGATTGGTATGAATGCAGTTTTGACAGCAATGGCAAGATAGATCTCAGACCAGTAGAGAAGTATGCACCTAACCAGCCTGGAATTTATGCGATCGCCATGAAAGATGCAGATATCGGTGACTATGTTGTTCAGTACATTGGAATGTCTACAACAAGTATGTGGAAAAGGCTTAAAGCTCATTTTACAGGAAACGGAAACAAGTACATTAAGACAAGATTAGAGCAAAAAAAAGATAAACATAGAACAATGGAGAAAGTTAATGCTTTGTATTTTATGTATTTAGAAACCTCGAAAGATCAGGCTAGAGGTATGGAATCTCTTTTTGTACGTGGTACTGTACCGATTGGAAACGTTCAGCAAAAGTTAAGCCAGTCATGGCTGCCCCGAGATTTGCGAGATACCGAAGTTGAAGTTGAGCTAGATGACGATTAGGCTTTGCTATTAATTACAAGTTTTTAACCAGTTCTTAAGGAGACACAAATGCCATTAGATATTGAATTCGCAGAAAACCCTGAGCCACGCTGTCCAGTTGTGCTGCTCCTAGATACATCTGGCTCCATGTCAGGTGAGCGAATAGATGAATTAAATGCAGGATTAGCTACTTTCAAACAAGCAGTGCAGCAAGACAGAAAAGCATCGTTGCGCGTAGAAGTAACAATCATAACCTTTGATAGTTATGTGAAAACTGTGCAAGACTTTATCACAATCAATCAGTTTTATCCCCCAAAACTCATAGCTTCCGGTTCTACCTCAATGGGTCAAGGCATTGAATCAGCACTTAATCAGCTAGAAAGTAGAAAAGAAACTTATAACAGGTATGGTATTCCTTGTTATAAGCCACGGATAATTTTAATTACAGATGGCGGACCAAGTGATGGCGAATATTGGAAAACTGCGGCACAGCGTGTGAGGCAGGAGGATGCCGAGGGCAATTTCCTTTTCTATGCAGTTGGAGTTGAGGGAGCTGACATGAACATACTCAGACAAATCGCTACGCTTGATAAACCGCCCGTCATGCTCAAAGGATTAAATTTTAAGCAATTCTTTAAGTGGCTATCTGACAGTATGGTGATGGTATCACAAAGCACAATAGGTGAACAAATTTCGCTGCCTCCTATTGATGGATGGGCGCAAACAAATGCTTAATAGGAGACTGAATTATGCAATGGCAAGCTGTTAGTTGTAGTTCCGCAGGAACTTATCACATAGATCGAGACATTCCCTGTCAAGATGCCGCAAAGTATGAAACTGATTCTGGCAATCAAATTATCATTGGCGCGGTGTCAGATGGTATGGGCAGTGCTAGGCAATCGCATATTGGTTCTAGATTAGCAGTAGATACAGTAATCTCTGAACTCAAGAGTATGATTTCTTGCCAGGATCAACTAAAAAATGATGAAGAACTGCGCGAAACTTTTCTTAGCATCTTAAGAAGAGTGCAAGATGCGCTCAAAAAAAAGGCAAAAAAAGAAGGTTATTCAGTAAAAGATTTAGGTTGTACTTTACTGGCTTTTGTCGCAACTCCAAACAGGCTGGCAGCGATGCAAGTTGGTGATGGACAAATTGTGGTACGCATGAAAGGTGGAAATTACGAACTCCTTTTCATGCCAGACAAAGGCAAATATCCTAATGAAACGACCCCTGTTACTTCTTCCCATGCCTTCAAGGTGATGAAATTTTGTCTCCTGTCAGGTTGTTACGAGTTTATTTGTGCAGCAACCGATGGTATTGAAAATATATCTCTAGTAAAAACTGAAATTTGGAAACCTTTTGAGGGATTTTTTAAACCTTTAGAAGAACAAATAATGCTGTCAGCAAATACCCTAGCTGATAAGGAGAAGGAAATTGAGCATTTTTTTAAACTCTGAAAAGATCAATAATAACACTGATGATGACAAGACATTATTATTATGTGCATACAGTGACTTCACTAATGTTCAAAACACTGTATATCAGAATAGATTAGAACCTGAAACAGCAAAACAACCATCTACAATACCGGAAACAGTCCAACCATCTACACCGTAGGAGTCAAAAAAATAATGTGCGTAAGAAGTTCTTAGAGAGAGCTACAGTGATAACTATTGCAGTAGGTTTGACATTATTTTTCTGGTTAATAAAAACATTCCTGCCTGGAACTTTAGGTATCATTGTTTTCTTTATATTTAGTTTAGCTGTTATTTCCTATATTTGGTTTCTTATATCCCAAAAAAATAAACTACTATGACACGTTTAAAATGTTCAGAGACGAATGAGTGGATTGACTTAGGCAAAGAGATTAGTAACAGTGGCGAAGGGAGGATATATCAAACAAGTAAGCCAAGGTTTTTAGCCAAAATTTACCATACAATCACCCAAGATAAAATCGATAAATTACAGGTGATGGTGCAAAACCCGCCTGCCGATCCTACGCTATCGAAAGGTCATGTTTCAATCGCATGGCCCAAGTGTCTGTTACAAGATAGCTATGGCAAAAGCTTAGGTTTTTTAATGCCAGCTATTAGCAATGGACAGACGCTAATCAATATATATAGTCCATCTCTTCGCAAAACAATGGCACCTGGACTTAACTGGTATTATCTGCATACCACAGCGATCAATATTGCCTCTATCGTTCAGGCTCTTCATGCAAAACAGTATGTGGTGGGCGATCTGAAACCTGATAATTTGTTAGTGACTCCTAATGCGTATGTTTCTATTATCGACACAGATTCATTCCAAATAGTCGATACGCGAACACAAAAAATTTATCACTGCCCCGTAGCATCTCAAGAATATACACCTAGAGAGATGCTTGGTAAAAACGTACAAAATGTAGATAGGTCAAAATTTCAAGATCACTTCGGACTAGCTGTAATCATTTGGAATTTACTGTTTGGCGATCATCCTTTTTCTGGACAATGGTCAGGAAGTGGCAACCGACTCAATATCGATCAACTAATTGAGCAGGGATGGTGGATGTATGGCTCAAGCTCTCAACTGCGTCCTGGTAAAAACTCAATACCTCTAAATATCATACATCCTGAACTTCAGCAATTATTTCGTAAATGCTTTAATGACGGTCATAATAAACCTGATGCTCGACCTAGTGCAGCCGATTGGGAAACAGCATTGAGACAGGCTATTTCAGAATTAACTCAATGTTCAGTGGAGTCGGGGCATCACTATGCAAAAGTTATGGTAAGTGTTATTGGTGCGAAAGAAAGCGGCAGCTTAATGGTTATGATATGTTTGCAAGTCCTCCCGGTATGCCAAAACTTACAGTGTCACCGATAACAAATAAAAATCCAATAAAGCAGCAACAAGTGCAGCCTGTAAAGCAACAGGTGCAGCCTATAAAATCAGTTGTAACTCCTGTCAATTCGTCACCAGTACAACATCCCCCAAGCCCAAAGAAAATAAAAACTTTAATAGGTACAGGAGCAATTGTGTTAATCTTAAGTGCTATTGCTTTACCTTCATTTCTCAATCAAGCCAACAAAGCAAAACAATCTGAAGCCAAACAATATGTAGGTTCAATGAATCTAGCGCAACGAACTTTTTTTGCAGAAAAAACTTCTTTTGGTAGTAAAATTAGTGATTTAGGACTGGGAATAAAAGAAGAAACAAACAATTATAAATACACGATTTCTAAACTCTTAAACGATTCAGTAGTGGTGGCTGTTGCACAGCCAAAACAATCTAACCTAAAAGGTTATGTGGGTATTGTACTGGCAAGTGAACCAGATATGAAATTACCTAACGTTACTACTTCAAGTCTTTTTTGCGAACAATCTCAACCTTCAACTTTTTTCCCCGATCTATCACAAGTTGTTAGTAAAAAAAACGATGGAGGTCATAATGTTAACTGTCCAGCAGGTTATGTGTTGATTTCAGTTCAACATCCCTCACCTAACTCAAGTCCTAAAGAAGAAGAGCGATCGCAAACTAATTCACCTACACCCTTGGTTTCAGAGGAACGAGTAAACTTTGATAAAGGTAGTACACAAAAAACAATTAGTAGCAATGTAGTAACAAATCAAAGAAAACGCTACTTACTAAACTGCGGTAGCGGACAGCGCATGACTGTGCGAATCAGACAGGGAAATATTAATATTGCTATTATTTCTCCTAATGGTCAAACAATTGGTAATGCTGTGAATGTCGCACACCAATGGCAGGGTAAACTGCCAAGCGATGGAGATTATATTATTGAAGTTTCTGCACAGAATCAGTCAGACTACGCGCTCAATATTGAAGTTTTACCTTCAACAAATACTCCGGTGAGTTCGACACCTGAGCAAACTCTCAAGAGTTTTTATGAACTTACAGTCAAAGATAATAAGGCAGCCGGGAAAAAATTTACAACTGATAATTTCAGAAATAAATACCGTTCAACAGATACAGACAATCAAAAAACATTTGTCAGCAAATTTAATTATATCGAAGTTATTGACACGAAGCCTATGGACAAATCGCCGACTAGAGCGATAATAAGAGCTTGGTTGCGTTATTCTTTTAAAGATGGCAGCCCAGCAGCCTGTGAATATAGAGATTTTACTCTTGTACTCAATAATAATAATTTTTTAATAGATGAGAGTGGCGAACCAACTCAAGAATCTTGTCCTTAAAAAGCAGCTAGGTGAGGAAATTCATTTTCTTTATACTGTTCCAGCTTGCCATCTGTAGCCATTTTCTCTGCCCCACTGTATCCACGCTTCAGCCATTTGTTTGAGCCGCCCGCGCTGTTCGGATTTAACAGGATTAGCACCTGTAATTGCTTGCAATGCCCAAAACCAATGCTCCGGTTCTTGCTCTAATTCTCGCAGAATCAGGGGAACAACTGCTTGACCCATACCGATAATTCTTTGGTATGCTGGGTGCATTGACATTTTAGTAACTAAGGACATCATACCTGTTTCGCGCCGCCATTGTTCTGCCAGCTCTAAGAAAGTTGCTTCTATTTCTGCTGTTTCCAAAATCGGGTATGAGAAAGTAGCATTTAGCCCGGAAGTTTTGTAAGTTTTTTCCATTGACTTTATACCTCGCTGTTTTCTGAAAATATTACTTTTTTATAATCTACCGTATTTGAGGATTTCTTTAATCGTTCTGCCTCGGCTTCTTGGGCTGCTATATCTGATTCGATCGCCCCTTTATAAGTAGGGATGAGCGATCGCCCTTCCGTAAAAAGTGCGATATAATGCTACGCTAACCTCATTAGATAGGAGCGATGAAGATGAATAACTATAGCAATTTTAGAATCTATTTAGAAGAGCCTAATGGCGAAAAATATGTCGATCCGCCAGATGACTCATTAGGAGAACTTTCGCATTTTGAATTAGGTCTGAAGCTGTTTTGCTTTGAGTGCGATCGCCCCGTATCAATAGAAATCGGTGAAGAAAAACTTAAAGTCTTTTTAGACCCCGATATCTGTATGCTCCTAGAAGATGAACTCCCCCAAAAACTGAGCGATCTATCCCAAGACAAACCCATCCAAATAGAATTTGTTGAAAGTGTTTGCATCATTTTGGAATTACAGCCATTAGCCAACGATCGAATTAGCTGTAATTTTAAAGAATTTGGATATTTATCTCCAAACCAGTTTACCCTAAAATCCCGAAATCAACACTTTCAACTGAATAAAACTCAAGTTATTGCAGAGTTAAAAGAATTTGTAGAACAACTGATGCAACTGGCGATCGATGGCGGCTACATTACCCCAGAAGAAAAGCAAGAATTCCTGAAGCCACTCCGCGAAATTGTGCCTGCTTCGGCTATCTCCTAATCAAGGCGATCGCCCTCTATCGGCCCGTTATTTTCATTGTTTCGGGAGTGAAGCAGCCGAGTCATAACTTTTTGCGATCGACCGAATTCGATCCAATTCCCAATTCCCAATTCCCAATTCCCAATTCCCAATTATCAATAAATACAAAACCATGTTTCTTGACGCAGGAAAACATGGTTTGTTAAGGGTTATTTAAAGTTTGTATTTCAACCTGTGTTTACACAGCAGAAGCCACAACCACCAAAAAGATAACTAACACCGCCCCGGCAATGCCTAAAAAGATGTAGTTCCGCTGTTGGTCCTTGTTGGGAGGTTCAGCTTGGTACATCTTCGGCTCTCTGGCAAAGTTGTTCAAACGTCCGTCGTCGTCGGTATAAGGCATTAGCAAAAAATCCTCAATGTTTCTGATTTTTACAACTTTACCAAAAAATTGAGTATTGTTACCGAGCCCTCAACTGTCAACTGTCAACTGTTTAGGAGACGATCGTACCTGTTTGTGGGGAAGAGGCGATCGCGTAATCTTTAATCGGCATCCTGCCTGCTAAGTACGCTAAACGGCCGGATTCTGCTGCCATTCCCATTGCTTTCGCCATTGCTGGGGAATTCTGGGCATTCGCGATCGCGGAATTGATTAGCAGTGCGTCAGCGCCCATTTCCATTGCTTGGGCTGCTTCGCTGGGAGTGCCGATCCCCGCATCGACTACCACGGGAATTTTAGCGTTGTCGATAATGATTTGAATGTTAGCAGCATTTTTGATCCCCTGCCCGGAACCGATGGGGGAACCTAAAGGCATCACCGTAGCACAGCCGGCTTCTTCCAAGCGTTTTGCTAGCAATGGATCGGCGTTGATGTAGGGCAAAACAGCGAATCCTTCTTTAACTAATTTTTCTGCTGCTTCTAAAGTGCCGATCGGATCTGGCAGTAAATATTTAGGATCGGGAATCACTTCTAGTTTGACAAAATTATTGTCTTCTTGCCCTAAAAGTTTAGCCATTTCTCTTCCCAAACGAGCAACTCTAATTGCTTCTTCCGCAGTTTGACAGCCGGCAGTATTCGGCAGCATCCAAATTTTAGTCCAGTCGAGAGCTTCTGCCAATCCTTCATGTCCGGGAGCTTTTGTTTGCACTCGGCGCACGGCTACAGTAACAATTTCGCACCTGCTAGCGTTGATACTTTGCTGCATTTCTTCAATGCTGCGGTATTTTCCGGTTCCAGTCATCAAGCGCGAATGAAATGTTTTGCCGGCGATAACTAAAGGTCGATCGACAGATGGCATTTCTGTATCTACTGGATAGCCAAAAATGCTGTACTCTAAGGCTTCTTCCCACTGCTTTCTGCCGCCCATCATTGCTTCAAGCTGCCAACCTTCTTTGATGGTTAGATCGTCGCGGGTAACAGCATATAAAATTTGCCCTACAGTAATTAGTTTAGCGTCTCGCGGCATATTATTTTTCAACCCGCACTCTACGATTTCTTTAAATTCGCTGAAATGGTCTTCCATTTTGCCAGTCTTCCCTTGTAATGATTTGAATTTGTTTGCTGTTGCCGACAAAAATTATTTTTTTAATCTGGTTTTGGGTATCCCAAAACAGACCTTGTTTGATACCAGCATTAATTTTCCATGCCTCATAATTTTCTCGGTTAATGTGAAAAATAACTGCTGATACACCTTGATTTTTTGCCCTGCTGATTCCTTCTTGAACTCGATACCTAATGTTTCTCGTAGATTCTGTTAACTCCTTAAATTCGCAAATCTCTCCGTCAATCTCAGCATCGGGCGTTCTCACCCCCTCTGCTGCTTTTTCGCTCAATAGTGTAACTCTCTTTCCCATTTTAGCCAAAACTTCCGACACAAAACTTTCGGAATAATTAAGATTGTGGTCTTGATGGATGAGTACAAAGCCACCGGCTACCTCATCAAAATAATACCGTCGATATTCGGGTTCTGCATTTTCGTAGATGGCTTTGCTTTGTTGGATGTATTCTGGATTCACCGCTATTGTACTATTAATGAACTTCGATCGAGTAAAATTAACTGCATGAAAGCAAATGTCGCGCAACTTGCTGAAATTTGGATCTTTGCCAGCTTAAACAGCACTGAATTAGAGCGATTGCAAGAACATACAGCAATTCGCACTTACCGACAGGGAGAAGTTGTGATGTATGAGGGCGATCGCATCCCGGAAAAATTATACACTCTGGCGATCGGTTCTCTGCGAGTAACAAAAATTGGAGCGGCGGGCAAAGAAACTATTCTCCGTACTTTGTCGGCGGGAGATATTTTTGCCGCCCCTGCTTTACTGGGAAATGGTATTGCCCCGGCAACAGTAACGGCAGAAACTGACTCTCAAGTTCTTACCACAGATCGGGAAGTTTTGCTCGCAGCAATTGGGGAAAATCCCGAAATTGCTTTGCGAATTTTGACTGTTTTTAACCAGCGGTTGCAGTTACTTCACCAAACCGTGCACGGTTTGGTATCGGAAAGGGCGATCGTCCGTTTGGCGAGATTTATTCATTATTTTTGTAGCGAACAAAGTACGCAGGTTGTGGAGAATCGCGTAGCTTTGACAAAGCGGTTTTCGTACTATCAAATTGCTCGAAGCATCGGCATTACCTATGAGGAATGCGTGCGGTTGTTTAAGAAACTTAAGCCTGTTTTAGCTTACAGTCGGGGCGGTAAAATTATAGTGCTAGATTGGGAAAGGTTGGGGGCGATCGCCTCCGGAGAAGAAATAGATTAAAAGTTCACATTATATGTGTAGGGTGCGCATTGCGCACCTTACAGCTACAGGTGATTTTTCAAGCTAATTTTTGCGTAAGTTTTCATGAAAGTGTTTAATTCACAACTCAAAACTTAGCACTCAAAAGTCCCGAAATAAACCCGCCCAGCCCCAGTGTCATGCTTAACGAACGGGAATTGATATTAAAGCAGGAAGCGGTAAAGTGCATGGTGCACACCATACATATCTGAGGAAACCGAATACTCTAACCCTTGTATTTTGAAAGAGGTAGACGGCAATTTGTCATGGGGTGAGGGCGGGTTTTTGAGACGCTCGATTCTTGGCGGATATTGTTGGTGAACCCGCCCCTACAGCAATCGGGATTAATTGCCTTATTTGAAAGAGGTAGATTGCAATTTGTCATTGGGTGAGGGCGGGTTTTGAGACGATCGATTCTTGGCAAATATTCTTGGTGAACCTGCCCCTACAGAAATATTGTCGGGATTAATTACCTTCAGAAAGTGTTAGGATAAATGCCAAATTTGACTCGGCTTTCAAAGCGTGGGGGGCGCGCGCGGGCATGAAAACAAATACTCCGGGTTCCAAGACAATATCCTTGCCTTCCAAAGTTAAAATGCCCTTGCCTTCGATGACATTAACTGTGGCATTCCGCGCCGAAGTGTGTTCGGAAATTTCGGTTTCGGCGGCCAGACAAAATAGGCTGTACTGGCAATTACTGTCTTTAACTAAGACTTTGTTCAGCACTCCGGCGGCGGGATATTCGATTGTTTCTTGAAGTTGGATTGCTGAAGATTGCAGCGGTAAAAGTGTAGCTGTCATAATTTTTGCCTCGATATTTTGGTCTCGATTAAAATGGTTTTTGAGCGCAAAAAACGATGTAACCTAAATCTCGATCGAACTTTTGGAAAACCCGACGCATGGCTAACACTCGATCGCGCATTTGCGGTTTACTTAAAACATTCCACAAAATCCTCACGGTACTCACAAACCCTTCATCTTCAAGCATTCGCTGCAAGTTGAGGAGTCCCATCGGCCCGGTTTGACACTTTTCTACTTGCAAACCGCCGTTTTGACAAACAGCAATCCAATCAGACTCAGACAAAGGTGTTGAATTAACTCGAATCACTTCGGATAAAGCTTGGTGAATTTCTGCTTCTCGATTTCTAGCTAACAATTCGTGAGAGAGAAACTTGCCGCCGGGTTTGAGTCGATCGCAAATTCCCGATACAATTTTAGCTTTGCCAGAGGGCGATTGCATGGTCAAGATAGCTTCTGCTAAAACAAAATCAAAAGGTTGGGAAAACTGTTGGGAAATCCGATCTAAGTGAAAAATATCTCCTTCTACAATTTTTACTTGACCTGTTAAGCCCGCCGCTGCAATATTAGCACGGGCGCGGGCAACGCTGTCGGGATTTTTCTCAACTCCTATTACTTTTACACCAAAACGTTGAGCCAGGGCGATCGAACTGTATCCAAAACTTGCAGCTAACTCTAACACCGTCTCGCCTGCTTGAAAATTCGCCCATTCAAACAATGTTTCCGTAGCAATTTTTCCTCCGGGGCGCAGCATCTTTTTCCCAGCAGCAGCTAAGACTTGATGTCCCGGTGCCGTCTTAAAATTGATAGTAGATTCGGTCATGGCTTTGACCTCCTATTTAACCTTACTCTCAGTCTGGCAAATTTTCCCCCATCATTCTATGAGCTAGCTCATATTCATGCGATCGCACAAGTCGCTCAAAATCCTGAAAATATTCCATAATCTCAATGCTAACTTATTTTTGAGTTCGCAGGCGATCGAAAACTAAAGTTCTCACTACAAACTAATATTATAGTAGTTAGTCAATCGAACGCGATCTAACTTGCTACAATTTAGTTGTATCAGCGACTGGAAGGAATTATGACCGAACTGTTAGATGAGGCGCTTTCTCTTGAAATTGCGTCTCGCATCAAAAGCAACTCTAAAAATTGCTTTGAGAACGCCTGTAAAGCGGCATTAGCAACAGAAGGTGCAATCTACGTCCAAGGCTTTTTAGCCCTAGCCGGATCGCCGTACAAACCAATTGAGTATAGCTGGATTGAACTGGGCGATCGAATTGTTGACCCAACCTTTCCCCACCTGGGTAAAACTGCTGGAGATATTCATTACTTCCCCGCACAGCGATTGAGTCTGAAGAAACTTAAAGCAATTCTAGAAGAGTCAAAAGAAGATTATCCAGAAGACGATCCGCTGCCAATTTACGGAAATCAACCTTACGAATATTACGGCGATTTGATGTTAGGGGGTAGCGATTACCAAACTGCTTACAATTTGGCTTTAGCTAAATGTCAGGAATTGAACAAACCACAAAGAAAGGATGCAAACTAATTTAGCTGGGACTGTAGCTGCGTCAGCCCAGCAGATGGAAACCTTGAATAATTGAAAGCGGCCAATAATGGATCTGATTTTCCTGTTAAAATCAAATCACCTAATAATTTTGCCGTTACAGGAGCTAATAAAATACCGTTCCGATAATGCCCGGTTGCTAAGGTCAAATTCTCCCAAGCGCTAGCGCCCAAAATTGGCAATTCATCAGGAGTAGCAGGTCTAAATCCCCACCAAAACTCCTGAACGGGATAATTCTGCAATTCTGGATATAATTTAATCGCTCCTGCTAGCAAACTTTGCATTCCTGCTGGTGTATTTCCCTCTTGAAAGCCGACATTTTCGCTGGTTGCACCAATAATAATTCTGCCATCTTGGCGCGGCACGATATAGATTCCTTTCCCAAACAAAACTGTTTGCAGCGGCTGAGTAACTGGGTAATTTTTCGGCACTGATACTGACAGCATTTGCCCTTTTCTCGGACAAATGGGTATATCTAATAATTTTTCCGACCATGCACCTGTTGCTAAAACATAGCGATCGGCTTGTATTTTTTCCGCCTCTGTTTCTACGCCAAAAATTTTATTACCTTGCCGAATAAGTTCGATCGCCCTCTCTCGAACTATCTCAATTTGCAATTCTTTTATTGCAGATTGAAGTGCCTGAAATAAAGCGCGATTGTCAACTTGACCGTCCTCGGGATACCACCAACCGCCAATTACTTTTTCTCCCAATCCAATCTGGTGTTGGCGAATAGCATCTTTGTCCAACCATTGAGAATTGAGGCCCGACGATTCGGGTTTTTCGTAAGCTTCACCTTCACAAACAGGTGCGATAATTCCTGACGGCCAATATCCCGTTGGCAATCCAGTAATAGCTTCTAACTTTTCAATCCATGCCGGATACAAAGCGCGACTTTCTAAACAAAAATCTAGCATCGGACTGGGGGGAATTTGTTCGGCCTGAGGAGCTAGCATTCCGGCAGCGGCGCGGGCGGCTGCTTGTTGGAAATTTTCACTGATAACGGTGACAGATGCTCCTCGCAATTTGAGTTCAACTGCTAGGGAAAGACCGATAATTCCACCGCCAACAATCAGGATATCTTGAGATAAATTCATGGAGATTTTTCGAGAATAAACTGGGAACTTAGGCGAGGTCTATAGGTATTAAATTATCCCGATCGCCCGCCAGGGGTTTAAACCCCTGTCTAATAGCTAAAGTCCTCTAAAGAGGACTGTAAAACGATCGATTTCCATTTCCAAAATCGGTCAAAATCATTAATTTTCGCTTGCAAAAACTGTCAACCTCTTTAGTCCTCTTTAGAGGACTTTCACTTTGAGCCAGGGGTTTAAACCCTGCCGGATCTATGCTTCGGGCGTCCAGACAATTTGAGAACCTTGACCCCAAAAACCGTCATATTTTGTCAGCTTAATATCGCCTAAAACGCAAGTTTGGCAGGACAAACGACGGCGAGATGCTGGAGAATGGGGAGGCACCGAAAGTCTGGCTTTTTCGCGCCACTGGGCCTCGGAGACTTCGCCCTCGATTTCGACGGAACAGGTGCCACAAGTGCCGATGCCGCGGCAGTTGATGATTTTAGCATTGCCGTTGTAGATATCGATGCCGTTTTTCAGCAAAACCTGACGCAAATTTGCTCCTCGATCGCACTCAACAGTTTTTCCTTGTGCTTGTATTTTAACCACAGCAATTTATTCCCATTAGCTCTATGTTAATTTTCCTATAGATTGTCGCATTTATTTCCAACAAATTCATTTAATATGGTAGATCCTATAATACAAAACAAGTACAAAACAAGGACAAGGGTCAAGCAAAATTGTATTGAAAGGCTTGTATTGAAAGATCCGATGCAAAGTACCGGATTGCGCGCACCCAAAACCTTGTCCGAACTCTTCCCTATCTGAAAATTTATCATTCTTAACTCTCCATGACAAATCAGCTCTGGATTTACGATACCACCCTGCGAGACGGCGCTCAGTGCGAGGGACTGTCTTTATCTCTTGAAGATAAACTGCGCATTGCCCGCCAGTTAGATAGTTTAGGAATTCCCTTTATTGAGGGGGGCTGGCCGGGGGCGAATCCCAAAGATGTGCAGTTTTTTGGCGGCTGAAAGAACAGCCTTTAACTCAGGCAGAAGTTGTGGCTTTTTGCTCGACGAGAAGGCCGGGAAAAGTGGCGGCAAAAGATGAAATGTTGCAGGCTATTTTGTCTGCTGGTACTCGCTGGGTGACGCTGTTTGGTAAGTCGTGGGATTTGCACGTTATTGAAGGTTTGAAGACGACTCTGGATGAAAATTTGGCAATGATTCGAGATACGATCGAATTTTTGCGGAGTCAGGGAAGGCGCGTGATTTACGATGCCGAACATTGGTTTGATGGCTACAAACACAATCGAGATTATGCGATCGCAACTTTGAAATCTGCATTGGATGCTGGTGCGGAATGGTTGGTACTTTGCGATACTAATGGCGGCACTTTGCCCCGCGAAATCGATCGAGTCGTGCGCGATGTTTTTGATAGTTTGGGAAGCAATCGCGAAACTCCGTTGCAATTGGGAATTCACACTCACGATGATTCGGGAGTTGCAGTTGCTAATGCTTTGGCGGCGGTGGAAGCTGGGGTAAAAATGGTGCAAGGAACGATTAACGGCTACGGCGAACGCTGCGGCAATGCTAATTTATGTTCTTTGATTCCGAATTTTCAGTTAAAATTGGGTTACGATTGCATTCAAGACGAGCAATTAGCGAGATTAACTCAAGCCAGCCGGACGATCGGCGAAATTGTGAATTTAGCTCCGGACGATCGCGCGCCTTTTGTCGGTCTTTCTGCCTTCGCTCACAAGGGCGGAATTCACGTATCGGCTGTGGAGAAAAACCCGTTAACTTACGAACATTTGCAACCGGAAAAAGTTGGTAACTGCCGCCGCATTGTAATTTCCGATCAAGCGGGTTTAAGTAATGTTTTAGCGAAGGCTAGAACTTTTGGAATCGAGCTCGATCGCGCGAATCCTGCTTGCCGCCAAATTCTGGAAAAATTGAAAACTTTGGAAAGTCAAGGCTATCAATTTGAAGGTGCTGAGGCGAGTTTTGAATTGTTAATGCGATCGGCCTTGGAACAGCGGCAGCCGTGGTTTGAAATTACAGGATTTCAAGTACACTGCGATAAAGTTGGCGAAGATTGTACGGCTTTAGCAACAGTGAAATTGTCGGTAAACGGGACAAATATTTTGGAAGCGGCGGAAGGAAACGGCCCGGTTTCAGCTTTAGATGCGGCTTTGCGTAAAGCTTTGGTGAATTTTTATCCGTCGATCGCCCATTTTTACCTAACAGATTACAAAGTGCGAATTCTGGACGGCGGTGCGGGAACTTCTGCTAAAACTCGGGTGTTAGCTGAGTTTAGTAACGGTCAAAACCGCTGGACAACTGTCGGGGTGTCGGGGAATATTTTAGATGCTTCTTGTCAGGCAGTTGTTGAAGGTTTGGAGTACGGTTTAGTGCTAGAAAATCAACAGGCAATCGCCCTTGTTTGCCGCGTACATTAACCAGTACAGAACTTACTCACACAGTACATTTGTAGGGTGCGCGCTGCGCGCCTTACTAATATCTTGTTGGGTCGATAGATCGCCGATCTAACACTGAACTGTACCCGACTGCAAGCTGAATGCCCAAATGTTTCTTCTGAGGCGATCGCTCTTTTGGGTTAAGCGATCGCACCTTTCTTTACCAACAATCTAATTTTCAACAGAACGGCCATCGCCCTTCTTCCACCGCTTAAACAATTCCGGCGTCACCAACCCTTGCGGAAAGAAGATTGTCCCCAAAACTATCAACAATCCAAAAATAATTAACCGCCCCTCTCTCAAAAATTGTGCCAACCAAACCGGCAATCCCTGAATAGTAGCCATCCCCCGCAAAACCTCTGGCAAAGCAGTAAAAACCATCCCACCCACAACTGCTCCTAAAAAAGTTCGGCTACCACCAATTAATACAGAAGTCAAGTAAATAATACTAGCATCAAAAGTACCTTGACGCGCATTCCAAGTATTAATAAAGTGCGCGCTAATCGCACCGACAGCGCCTGCTAAAATAGCACCTAACGTGAATGCGAGAACCTTATAAAAAGTTGGGTTAATGCCGATCGCATCCGCAGCCAACTCATCAGCCCGAATTGCAGCAAAAGCCCGCCCCACACGAATCCGTTCCAAACGGTAAAGCACCGCCATACTTAACACCAGTAAAGGGACGGCAACCCACAAATATTCGATCGGCGTCGCAAACGGTTGAGGGATAGCAAAAATACCGACTGCACCGCCAGTAATGTCCAAATTGAGGGATAAAACCCGCAGGATTTCAACAAACGCAATAGTGGCGATCGCCAAATAAATCCCCCTCAAACGCAGCGCCAAAACCCCCACTAAAACGCCCAGCAATCCGCAAACAATTCCTGCAATTAACATTTCCAATAACAACAGCGGCACCGGAAACAAACTGCCTGTCCCTTGAAACACCTTAGTAGATAAAATCGCCGCAATATATCCGCCCAAAGCATAAAAACCGGGACTTGCTAAGGACAATTGTCCGGTCATCAAAGGCAAATATAGCGACAGCCCCAACATTGCACCCAGCAACATGGAAACAATCAGAAACCCGTAAGTAGTAAAAAAAGCAGCCATACAACCGATCGTCCTTAAATTACAATAAAATTGTACCCTCAAAAAACCCGAACCAACTCCGGAAATTTAGAGAAAAACAAGCACCATAGATAGGTTTGAGATTGCCGATCTGGGATAAATATTGGTCTGTAATCTATCTTATATTGGTCTACAGTTTTAGAGGGGTTTTTAATTTTGAGTTTTGAGTTGTGAATTAGAGAATATCCGTAACTCAAAACTCAAAACTTAACACTCATAACTATCGAAGTGCCACCACTAACAGACAGCACGACAGCGCTATATAAAAATCTACCGCCAGAAGTAGATTGCCCGCACCGCCGAAATCAAAGGTCCAAAAGCGCGATCGAACGCCCCAAGACCGATCGATTCTGCGCCCAACTTGTCGAACCGGCGCGCAAATGTTATGAGTAAAAAATAAGCGGTCAAACTTTACCCAGCCAAGCCAATGCAAGAATTTATTAACAACGTTTCCCGTTTTCCCAGATTTTTGATTACAGTTACTCTGGGGATATTCTTTTTCCTGTTCGACCAACTCAAACCCCTGCTCGATCGGCCCGCTACTGCGATCGCCCTGGTTACTTTCGTCATAGCCGCATTCATCTTTATAACTTTTACGCTGCAGGCCATGTTAGGTCTGAGCCCAGTCTAAGCGGTGCGCGGCAGAAACAAAGCAGAGAGAAGGGAAACAATGGAAACAAATAAAACATCTGGATCGAGTTAAGATGCGGCTGCATACCCGAAGGCCCTGTTCGCGATCTCAGCACCCAACCCGCTACCCGCATAGAGATCCCCATCCTAAACTCCATCGCGATCGCACACTTGCCAATAGTAGCCGCGATAGATTGGAAGAGGAAGTTAGTAAACCAGTCAAGTCAGTGACCCTCGATCGAGGCGCAGGCTAACATTACCGAAGTGCAGTACCGGCATTTCCGGCGATCGAAAAAAAAATGGGGAAATACTGCACCTCTGTTTCCCCATGAACCACTTAATCGTTAGGAAGCGGCACCCCGCCCCGCTTTCCTCTCCCGTTAACCTGACGGTATCACGAGAGCCTCCAGCGGAAAAGACAGATGAAGTTTGAACATATCTATCAATTCTTTCAAGACCCACCTCCTGTTTATCTAAACAAGGAACTAGCAGTGTGCTACATTCTCTCCGTCTTGCTGCGCGGGGATTCTTACGGAACTGAACTAATCGGACAATTAGAGAGGGAATTTCCCATCTACCGGCTGTCTGACACGGTTCTCTACAGCGCGCTCAAATTCCTCGAAGATGAATCGGTAATCACGGGTTACTGGAAAAAAGTAGAAGGACGCGGACGCCCCCGGCGGATGTATCAAATTCTTCCGGAATGGCGACATCAAGCCCAAGACCTCGCTCGCCTGTGGCACGAATACACCGGTCAGGGAAATGGTCTGTCTGGGCGGCGGCACCGCGATTTAGAAACCGGTCACATGGGTTAAGGCACTTGGAATCGAATGCTTGCACCCTTGAGATGGCTGAGCTAATTGCAAAGCGTTTTGCCCTGTTGCCCGCGCTTTGCTGTGGTGCGTGAAGAGTAGAGAAAACACATTGGTAGGACTTACGCATTTTCACTCTCAGATTGGGGGCTATGGGAAGATATCGAAATTTGGTGATGGGGAGATGAACGTTTTGCTGCAATGCTTTCTGCGAATTTTGTCCGACAAGAAGCTGCGTAAGTCCTTGTCACTTTCCCCTGTAAACTTATGTAAAGTAGGAGGAGAGAATTTAAATTGACACAACTTTTAACTGATGAATACTGCTGTTCTTCCATCAACATTTGTGCTGACACTGCTGTTGGCTGTGGGCTTGTTTTTCTTCATTAAAGCCTCAGTCAAAGACCGCACCGAACAAGTTAAGCTGTCTTCCCAGAAAGCCGAAGAGTCACTGTTAACTGACCTGCAACAGTATTTTTCCGATCGAGCCTACCGAGTAGCAGCCGTCGATGCTCCCAACCACCAAGTCACTTTTGAAGGCTTTGTGCGACCGAGTTGGTTTTTAGCTATTTTTTTAACCCTGCTGAGTGCTGGTGGCACTTTGTGCTTGGGACTGGTTTTGGCAATGCTTGTTGCCCAGCACGGCGAAATTTTCCTCGGCTTGGTGCTGCTGTCACCGCTGGCGGGAATATTTTATTGGAAAAAAGCCGGACGTTCCGAGCAAGTTTCTCTCAAACTCGAATCCGCCGGCGAGTCGGGAAACCAAACCGGGAGCTTAGTTATTGTCAGAGCTCACCGCGACGAACTCGCGGCGATGCAAAAGGCTTTAGATTTGAAGCCTGCGGGCTAATATCAAATCCGGTGGCATGGGAATTATCTTTTTCGCTCGCTATCCTATTTGAGAGCGAGGAAGCTCGTAATTTTGTCGCTCCACATCTCAGCGGCAAAGAAGCTCGCACTCGGGACACTGCCACCGGAAACAATACCAGCTAACGATATCAGCTAACGATATCAGCTACGGCTCCCCAAAAATCGTTGAGGGCGGATCTTTCGTATTGAACAGGTAATTTCTCGAAAAACATGGCAAACACACTAGAAAAACATTGCTGTCAATGTTTTGAGCTAACAATGTTTTGATCTAAGTGTTTTGAGCTCACAATGTTTTGAGCTCAGTATGTTTTGAACTCAGTATGTTGAACTCAGTATGTTGAACTCAGTATGTTGAACTCATTATGTTGATCTCATTATGTTGATCTCATTATGTTGAGTTCAGTGTTTTGAGTTCAGTGTTTTGAGTTCAGTGTTTTGAGTTCAGTGTTTTGGTTCGAGCGTTTTGCTCTAAGCGCGGCTGCCTGAAACCGCAGGAATTTTTTCTGGGGTCGATTCCAGCATCATCTTTAAACTGGGAAACAAGAAATGGTTCTCTTCTACGTATTGAGCTCCGAACAAACCTTTTTCAGCCCAGAAATACCGATCGGTGGTATGCTCGTTACGTTTGACCAACAACAAAGCGGGGGGAGCAATGCCCTCGGCGTGGATGAATTTGCGGGCCGCTGTCACCGGTTTATCTTCGCCGCTCTCGATGCTATATTGAGGAACACACTCTAAAATTCTCCGTCCTTCTTGTCGGCGGCGACTTTTGCGCTTGCGTCTCCTGGCCAATTTCTTTACCTCCTCTTTGAGCAGACAGGTGTAATTATAGCTACCAAATCCGAGAGAAGTATATCTGTTTTAGCTCTAAACTTCAACTTTTTTTAATATATTGAAACAATCTTAATCTTGCCAAAGAGCGAAAAAAGTGCTGCGGTTGCGGTTGGTTAGCCCGAAGGTGCAGCGAAACCAAGCTTTGAGAGCTGGGACGGGCTTTAAAGCTATGCTCAATTTTTCGGTAATCGGCAGTGAAGGTAGTGTAATTTACTTATAATTTTTGTTAAATATCTTAATGCGGCACCCATGTTAATGCCTGCGAGTTCAGAATTTGTGAAGCTTTGCCGATCGCAGGTGGCGATCGCAGTCAGTTTGGGAGCGACGTTCAGCGCTGTATACCTGACAGAGGAATTGGTAGAAGGCACCGAGGCGAAGTTGATTCCGATCGCAATTTACCCGGAAGCATCTGGGGAACGGGAAGAAGATCGGGGTCACAGGCTGCGACCGCCTGCAAGCTCAGCAGTTGAAACAGCGCCGCAGCGACGGCTGCCGCAGGCTCAGGTGCTGGAAGCGCCAACAGCAGGGGCGATCTCCCCGGAGCCCCTGCCGGGTGTTGGCAGCAATACCAATCGCTGCCAAGGCCCTGAAGATGTGTGGCAGCAGCGGAAGCAGATTATTGCGCCTCTAATTCACGAAGGGGCGGTTATGGGGCTGCTAGTGTCCGGGCGGCAAGACAGGGCTTGGAACGATCGAGAGGAGGCTCAGATGCAACAAATTGCCCGGAGTCTGGCCCTGGCTTGCATTTTAGACCAGCGATCGCAGTGGATGCAGCAGGAATTGGGACAGCAGCGGCAGATCCAAACTCAGGTTTACGACACGATGCAAAACTTGCTGCACCAGTTCAAAAGTCCGCTAACGGCTTTGCGAACTTTTGGCAAACTGTTAGCGAGACGGCTGTTGGCGGAAGACAAAAACCGGGATGCGGCTTTGAGTATTGTCCGAGAAAGCGATAGATTGCAAGAGTTGCTGTTGCAGTTCGATCGAACTGTGGACGCCGGCGAAGCAAATCTGAGGGTGCCGTCTGGGGATTCAAAAATTGCAATTCCCAACACTGAATCAATTCGTCCTTCTGTACTGTCGCTGTCACCTGCAGCCGATTTTGACGGCAATTGTGCCGTTGCAGAAGTTTTAAAACCGCTGTTGGTTTCAGCCCAGGCCATTGCCAGCGACAGAAATCTGAAGTTACTGGCAAATATTCCGGCAGATTTGCCACCTATCTGTGCGGACGATCGAGCTGTGCGAGAAGTTTTGAGCAACTTAATTGACAATGCTTTAAAATACACCCCGGCCGGCGGGCAAATTTACATTCAAGTACGCCATATTTCACCAGACAGCAGCCCCCCGACGGATGGCAAATGGCCACAAATAGCAATTGCTGTCAGCGATACCGGTACAGGCATTCCCCCGCAGGATTTAGAGCATTTATTTGAACGCCACTACCGGGGAGAAAAAGCCCAGACAGAGATTCCCGGTACTGGATTAGGTTTGGCGATCGCAGAGATTTAGTCGGCCAAATGCAAGGAAAAATCGAAGTATTTTCGCCGATTAACTCTGAATGGCTGCCGCCGGTGCAGCCTTATTTACATCCAACCGATCGCGGCACGACATTTGTAGTTTGGCTGCCGGTGAATGTGCAATACTAATTTGTATCGAATACTTTCCTAAATTCGAGCGATTGCTTAATCATATGCAAACATTTTTAACAACTCTTAAAAAACACTTTTTGACCGTACCTTTTCTGGCAGTTTTTAACATTTTGATGGTTGTGATGTTGGGCGGGTTGGGCATCTATGCCAAACTCACAAAGAAGGGAGATGGAGTTGAGCGCTTGTTTAGCGACCCGTTTAATTTTTGGTTTCCTTACGAAGGTATACTCACAGGAGTTTCTGAAGTTTTATGGTGCATCCCGATCGCAATTTGTGCGTTTACATTCGGAGTGCTACGCCAAAAGGATCGGCCGGCTCGATCGAGCGCATTTTTATTGTTTAGTGCTTTATTGTTGGGAATATTTTTCTTTGACGATAAGTTTCGCGTGACTTTAATTCTTGTGAGGTTGGGAATCTCTGCTAAATTAATTTATTTGTGTTATGGAACCGCTGCGATCGTTTACGGATTTAAGTTTTGGCGGTTCATCAGAACTACTGCTTATCTGCCCTTAATAGCAGGATTTATTTTATTTGCTGTTTCCCGATTGGAGGATTTATTGGAGGTAAGAAGTCAAGGACTGCACGCGATGTTAGAAGATGGCACTAAATTACTAGCGCTGCTGAATATAGCGCTGTATTTTTGGCACGTATGCCATCAAGAAATTGGGAAGTATTTACAGCTAAGTGAAAAATCTTAACCCAGAGGTGAAGAATTTTTCCTGATTCCCAATACGGCAGAGACAGGAGGCGGCGGGCAGCGTATTCCAGGGAAAGTAGGGACACGGCAGTGCCCATTGGTGTCAACTTAAGGTCAAAGGTAGTCACAGACTGCTGTTTAACCGTTAGATTTAGATCCCCCCCAGCCCCCCTTAAGAAGGGGGGGACCGGAAGCACTCAAAGTCCCCCGGGAGGGAAGCCACTGCGATCTTGGGGTCCCCCCAAATGAAGCAAGTGGCGCGGATGCGAGGGGGATCTAGACTTGGGTAAAAACGATATTTATCAAGGGTTTTAGTCTTAAGTTGACACCTATGGGCAGTGCCGTGTCCCTACAATGACCGCCGGATGTAGGGACACGGCACTGCCGTGTCCTGGGGTATCAACGATAGAAGTAGAATCTGCTGTAACAAAGTTCGCCAGCGGGGACGCTCGCACTAAATGACGCGGTTCGCCAGCGGGGACGCTCGCACTAATGTCAACTATTTACTGTCAACTATCAATTACTAATTACCCGAAAGCTTTTTATACTTTTTTTTTGATTGCTGTTTATAGATATGTCGCGCCATCCCCGAAACAGAGCGCAATTTTCAAAGTGAAACTCCGGAACATCATTCAGTAACTTTGAGGTGTTTTTTTGATCCGAATTGGTAGCGCTTTCAGCTATTTCTTGCTCTACAGTTGACACATTTCCGTAGAGATTGGCAATAATTTCCTGACCCGTTGCTGTCATTTCCAAATGCTGCAATCCCTCTTGGATGTACTGATAGACAACATTCCAAAAAAACTTTGGATAGCCGGCCCGCAAGTCACCCGGATGGCGGTAGCCGAGATTTTTATTAGTACCTATTTCTTCAAATTCATAAAATAGCGCCGGCATTTTTTGCAAGTAACGGGGGTCGCTAAGTTGACCGATTAAATCTGCCGCTCGTACCAAGCCGGGGTAGCTGACAGTACAAGAGTGTTCTGGGTCGTTAGGTACGGGAAAACGAGTCAATTCAATGTTTCGCGCAATTGCCTCGGCATCGATCGAATCGTAACCGGAAAAATGTTCTTTCACGAACATTTTTCCCCTGTCTATGTGATAGCTGGTTAAGCTAGCATCAGTTTTACCCGAGTCTAGATAAATTGTATTGCTGTCGGTGCCGGTGGCATACAATCTTTGACTGTGTTGGTCTAGGGAACAGATGCCTTTGACGTAGCCGATGTCGTGGCACAGCCAAGAAACGATCGCCTCCAGCCAATTTTCGCGGGAGATGTTGCCTTCGCGGATGTATTTACCGCACAGGATTTCTTGTCCTACCAAAGTGACGAGCACTGTATGTTCGACATTGTGATACAATGCGTCGCTGCGGGCAATGTTTTCTAAAGCTAGGCTGACAGCTTGTTCGATCAGTCGGGCGCTGTCGGGTTTGAGGTTGCCGAAAGTATTGCGGTACCCGGTTTTTAAGCTTTCAGCTAAGGAATTGATGGCGATGGTTGATGGGTTAAACATTTGCATAGACCTGGATGGAGAATTGGTAACAATTATATATTTTTATTTAGTTTTCAATAGTTTTTGCGGCAAAGAGTTGTTTGGCAATTAAATTTAAGTCTCTTGCTGCTAATTGGCGTGCTGCTAATTTTTTAGTCTGTTGCACTCTAGCTTGGAAGCTTGTTGGTTATTATCACCGATCGCTCGTGCCGATCGCAACCAGAAAAACTCATAAGTTTGGCATTTGTGGCATTTTCGCAATTTCCCGTTGGTTTGGCAGGTGCGACAATACCTCATAAAAACTCATAAAACCTCAGGAAAAAAACTGGAATTGACGCTCGTCCCTACTTCTGGCTGGCAGATCGAGCCTCTAAGTTATACTATTTCTCAAAAGTCTTGGTACAAAGGAAGTGTTGGGGGCAGCGAAACGAAACGTTCCTTCCCCGAACCCAAACTGCTGTTGCATTATTTTTTCAAGCAGTATTATTTCTGGCTTCAGATGATATGCGGTGGCGGGAGGCTTTATCTCCAGGGCGATCGACAGGAGATGCTATAATGTAAATACTGCAAATACCTCAGTAATTACTAATTCGTCAATCTAAAAGTGCAAATCTAAAAGCGCAAATCTAAAAGCGCAAATCTAAAATCTAAAAACGCAAATCGCAAATCTAAAATAGAAACATCTTAGCAGCTCGATGAATTTTCAAGAAGCTTTAGAATTTATAGACAATTCAGTTTATACCAAAACCGGCAAACACCTCAACGATTTGGAAAGGCGGGTTTTTATCGGAACTTGGCAAGGGCAAACCTACGAGCAAATATACCCATTAAACCCGGAATATGTAGAAAAGGATGTGGGGTACAAGCTGTGGCAAAAGCTGTCAAATGTATTGGGGGAAAAGGTTACAAAAAAGAAGGTGCGGGGAGCGATCGAGCGCGCGATCTCGCGCCACCAATTGCGAGAAACAGAGCTTCTAGAACGGCATTTCCAGAATGAAGCCGCGATCGTTCCCGATCGGGGAAGACGAGTTTTTATCAGTTATTACAGCCAAGAACCAGATCTGAGTTTGGCGCTGGAATTGGCTGAGGGAATCAAGGCGGCGGGACACCAAGTATTTGCGGCGAATATTGGGGCAGTTTATTCCGATCGAGAATCAGCAAAAGACTGGCTGGCTCGGGTTGACTTTCAATTAGAAAACTGCGAGTATTTTTTGCTGCTGTTGTCGGGACAAACTGCTGTTAGCGAAATAGTTATTGAAGAATTGCGCAGGCTTAAAGAATTGCGCGATCGGCGTCAAAATTCTCATCCCATCGTGCTGCCGCTTAGAGTGAATTATCCTACCAGCATACCGCTCAACCACGACTTGCGTAACTACATCAGCGATACTCGGCAGCGGGAGTGGAAATCGCCCGATGATACGGCTGTGCTGCTGCAAGAAATTAACGAAATGCTATCAGAAAAAGTGTCTGAGGCAGGTCAAATTAAAGAACAGCCTGGAGGTGCAGCGCAAACCGATGCAGAAGAAGATATATCTGTAGGATTTACAGTGAATTTAAAGCTGCGATCGCCCGAGAATTATTTGCCAAAATCTGCCGTTCGTACTGTTACTATTTCCCGGACTTTGCCGCTTTCAAATCCGCCATCGCCAGCCGCAGAACCCGAATTACCGCAGGGACAAGTTAGATTGGATTCAGCTTTTTATGTCGATCGGGTTCCCTGGGAAACTCAGTGTTACAAAGAAATTTTGCAACCGGGAACTTTAATTAGAATTAAAGCACCGAGACAGATGGGGAAAACTTCATTAATGGCGCGGATTCTTTACCAAGCAAAAGAAAAAGGCTACCGCACAGTTCCCCTGAGTTTTCAACACGCAGATGCGGCGTCATTTGCCAATCTCGACGAACTTCTGAGATGGTTCTGCACGAAGATTGCGCGCAAGCTGCGTTTGCCGCACCAAATTGATGATTATTGGACGGATACTTACGGTAGCAAAGATAATTGTACGGCTTATTTTGAAGATTTTTTGCTACCAGAAAACGATGCACCGTTGGTGTTGGGATTGGATGAGGTCGATCGAGTGTTTCAGCATCCTAAAATTGCCGATGATTTCTTTGGCTTGTTGAGAGCTTGGTATGAAGAAGCGGGATATGGAGATAGCGACAGCGAACTGTGGGCAAAACTGCGTTTGGTGGTAGTACATTCAACAGAAGTTTACATCCCGCTGAATGTGAATCAATCTCCTTTTAATGTGGGATTGCCGATCGAACTGTCAGAGTTTAGCGCCGAACAAGTGGCAGATTTAGCTCGGCGGCACGGCTTAAATTGGAAAATGAATGCAGTAGAAAGATTGGTAGAAAAATTGATGAAGATTGTCGGCGGGCATCCGTATTTAGTGCGAGTAGCGTTATATCACATTGCCCGCCAAATTGCTGATAAAGATTCCCTTAGGGATAGCTTTGCTGCACGAGGAATTTCAGATAGCGTGCCAGAACCGCAAGATTTAGATCGAAGCTTGGATGAACTATTAGAACTTGCTCCAACTGAAGCGGGAATTTACGGCGATCATTTGCGCCGTCATTTATGGCATTTGCAAGAACATCCCGAGTTGGGCGCGGCTTTTAGCATGGTGCTGGCAGCTAATGAACCTGTAGAATTAGAATCGTTGCTCGCGTTTAAATTGCACAGTTTGGGGCTGGTTCAGTTGCGGGGAAATGAAGTAACTGCGCGCTTTGAATTGTACCGCCAGTATTTTAGCGATCGGTTAAAATATATTTAAGATTAAGCGAAAATTATTGTTGGAGGTAACAAAATGCCGTCTCCATTTCCAGGGGTAGATCCTTACTTAGAAAATGCTGAATTTTGGCCGGAAGTTCACCACCGCTTAATTACTGCGATCGCCGATGCCATCGGGCCAACACTGCGCCCTAAATACCGAGCGGCAATTGAAAAGCGGATTTATTTGAGCGAGGCAGAAGATAGCGACTTCATGGCAATTCCTGACGTGACTGTATTCGATCGACCTTCCACCAGTAGCCAATCTGCCGTGACTGCAACACTGCCGCATTCCGAGCCGATAACAGTTACAGTGCCGATATTAGAAGAAGCTAGGGAAGGCTATTTAGAACTTCGAGAGGTAGGCACAAATCGGGTGATAACTGTAATAGAAATTCTATCCCCCAAAAACAAACGCACTGGCAAAGGCAGAGAGGAATATGAAAACAAGCGACAGGAAGTATTGAGAAGCGCCTCTCATTTAGTGGAAATTGACTTGCTGAGAGCCGGAAAACCGATGCCTGTAAAGGGCGGAACTAACACAGATTATCGCATTTTAATTAGCAGGGCAAATCGCCGTCCAAAAGCTCAATTGTATGCTTTTACAGTACGAGAAGAAATTCCACCATTTTTCTTGCCCTTGCAGCCTGGAGATACAGAATTTCAGGTGGATTTGCAAGCTTTGTTTTGTGGTGTTTACGATCGAGCGGGATTCGATTTGTCGATCGACTACACTCAGTCACCCGTGCCGCAATTGAAGGAAGACGATGCTGTTTGGGCTAATGCACTTTTACAAGAAATAGGACTGAGGTGATTTTAGATTTTAGATTTTAGATTTTAGATTTTAGATTGGAGGATTGAAAATATCGATCGACTAAAGTTTGAGATTTTAAGATGGAGGATTGAAAAATACTAATGCACTAAAGTTTGAGATTCGATCGAGAATTGCATTGGTTTGGGAAACTGGAAGAGTTTGGGACGGGCGATCGATTAAAATATTATCACTAAGTTAAGCGGAGTAAAAAATCTTGATTCCTTTTGCATTTATCATCACAGGTAAGCCAGTTTCCCTGCAAATAAATAACCGAGCCAAACTTCAAGAATGGAAATCCAAAGTGCGCGAAACGGCTGTCGAAGCTTTACCGATCGGAATGAAAGCTACTAGCGAGGGGGTTCAGGTCATCATTACTCATTATTGCATTACTCAAACATCGGATTTAGATAACATCGTTAAACCGATTGTAGATTCCATGAACTCTATAGTTTACATTGATGACAGGCAAGTTACCGATCTCACAGTAAAACGGCGCAAATTTAAGGAATTTGCCGATCTAACCGCGATTTCTCCTTCGATCGCTGAAGCTTTGAGTGCGGGCGAAGAATTTATTTATGTTAAAATTGACCAACCCACTCACCCAATGGAGTTAGACCGATGATAGCAACAATAGAAAAAATAGAAAAATTAGAAACAACAAAAATCGCAGAAATTGCTGATAAATATCGCCAGCAAGGTTATCAAGTATTAGTACAGCCGAGAGATTATGACTGGCAAAAATTTATTCAAAATCGGCAGATAGACTTGATAATTTTGACGACTGAAGAAGGTGTCATCGCAGCATTGAAACCGCGTTCTGCAGACTCAAAAACTCAAAAAGAGCTAGAAGAAGAGGCAAACACGATTGTGTATGACTATTCTTGTAAAGATTTAGAAGATATTCGGTTTTACATCAAAAAAGCATCAGAGATGATGGAAAAAGGTCACTTCGAGATTGCTACTTGTTCGATCGGATCTACTAGCGAAGCAGTAATGCGAATGGTAGCCGAACACCACTCAATTAATTTTGAAATTCAAGAGCCGCAAACTTTGGCTCAAACATTCTTCGCTCATGGCTTGATAAATGATGGGGATTATGAAGTTTTGGTGGCGGCATTGGAAATTCGCGATCGCGTTATTTTTCAGCAGGAAAAAGTTACGGTTGACCTCAATTTAGCTCGCAGGGCTTTTGACGCCTTGCAGCGTCTTTTAAGTCAAGCCGGACAAGTTGAAGAATAACGATCGAACTTACAAACTAATACCAAATCCGGGTTTTTAAACCCTTATTTCTCAAGAGTGGGAGAGGGGAATAAGGGGGGAGAGCAAGACAGACTTGCACCCCTTGCTTCTGGGGGGGGTGTTAAAGTAGGATTTAGCGTCCCCTAGAAAAAAATCATTTTTTACCGGGATTTAAAGCCCAGATACAGTATTTTTTGAACAAAACCTTGCTGAATCAGTTCAGTAATAATGAATCATCCGCTGTGTATTCTACTCATGGAAAACAGGTTATGTATCGAGAAAACAACTCAACCTACACTTACAAAGTTGGCGGACATCTTCCCCTAGATGTTTCCACTTATGTGGTGCGTCAAGCTGATTTTGAACTCTATCAAGGATTAACGGCTGGCGAGTTTTGTTACGTACTCAATTCTCGACAAATGGGTAAAACTAGCTTGCGGGTGCGCACCATGCACAAATTGCAAGCAGAAGGAATTGCTTGTGCGGCGATCGATCTTACCAAAATTGGCTCTCAAGATATTACTCCCGATCAGTGGTACGCGGGGGTAATGAGGCGTTTAGTGACCAGTTTTCACCTCGATATTAATTTGCGATCGTGGGTGCGCGAGCGGGAATTTTTACCGCCCGTACAGCGTTTGAGCGAGTTTATCGAACAAATATTACTGGAAAATATTCAGCAAAAAATTGTAATTTTTGTCGATGAAATTGACAGCATTCTGAGCTTAAATTTTCGCGCAGATGACTTTTTTGCATTTATCCGCGCTTGCCACGAATACGATCGCCTGACTTTCGCTTTGCTGGGAGTTGCGACTCCTTCAGACTTAATTCAAGATAAACACTGCACTCCTTTTAATCTCGGCCGCGCTGTCGAATTGTACGGCTTTCAACTTCACGAAGCTCAACCTTTAGTGCAAGGCTTAGCGGGGAAAGTCAACCATCCCGAATCAGTTGTAGAAGCTGTTTTGAATTGGACGAGAGGACAGCCGTTTTTAACTCAAAAAATTTGCAATTATATTTACCAACAAGCCGAGGATTCCCCAGCCTGGATTCCTCAGGAAAAAGCTCAGATTGCAAGCTGGGTTGAGAACGTAGTTCAGACGCAAATTATCGATAATTGGGAAGTTAAAGACGAACCGCCGCATTTGAAAACAATTCGCGATCGCATCCTCAGAAGCGGACAGCGTACCGAGACTTTATTGAAAATTTACCAGCAGATATTAATTGCTCGCGACTCGGACAGCCCAGCTGGAATTCCTGCTGATGAAAGCCTCGAACAAATGGAACTGCGACTGTCTGGCTTAGTTGTCAAGTGGGGGGGAAATTTAAGCGTTTACAACAAAATTTATGCCTCTGTATTCAATCGCAATTGGACGAAAAAAGCTTTAGCAACCCTGCAACCTGATTTTAAACAATTAGTAGCTTATCAAGAGCAAAAAGTTCTCTCTTTGCTGAGCAATATAGAAGGCAAAGACTTTGACGATTTGCTGTATGAAATTTTGGGTTCGATTGCGATTAAATTAGGGGAATTGATGAGTGTCGATCGCATCACAATATTTTTTATAGATAAAGATAAAAACGAACTGTGGTCGATTATAGCTAGAACCTCAAATAGCAGTTCGACAAAAATTCAAATAATGGCGAACAATCAAACAGCAGGCAGAGTCACAATCTACAAAAAAGCTGTCAGCATTCCCAATAACTTATCCGAAAGTTGGTATTCTGATGCAGCACAAGAACAGGATCGCAAAACCGGTTACAAAATTTACAGCGATCTCACCTCGCCCATGTTGAATGAAAAAGGAGATATATTTGCCTTTGTCCAATTAGTTAACAAGCTGAAAAAACAGCACGATCCGGCAGCATTTTTTACGGAAAAATTGATGGAGACGGCTTTACAGAAACAGATTGCAATTTAATTTTGGAATACACCCCAGCAATTCAGAGGCTACTCGAAAGGTGCCAATCTTGTTACAAACTAACTCAAAGATTGCAAGCTTCCGAAGCTTTAACCGAAGCAACGCGCTCGGTTTCTCAAAGTAGCTTAGACTCCGAAGAAATCATCACTAGAGTCATGGAAGCTGCGAAAAGATTGATGAATGCCGATCGCAGTACCCTCTGGCTGTTAGACAGCGAAACAGGGCAACTGTGGACAAAAATTCTTTTTGAAGATGGGAATACTCGTGAAATCCGCATTGAAGTCGGAAAAGGTTTTGCCGGCCAAGTTGCGGCCAGCGGTAAACCTGTTAATATTCCCTTCGATTTGTACGAACATCCCGACTCAACAACCTCCAAACAAACAGACCAGAAAACAGGATACCGCACTTGCAGTTTGTTGTGTATGCCAGTTTGGAGTCCCGACGACGAATTGCTGGGAGTGACTCAATTAATTAACAAAAAAAGACCCGGAGATTTCCCAGAATACGACCCCGAAACTTGGCCGGAAGCACCGGAGTGCTTTCAAGATAGCTTCGATGCCAACAGTCAAAAATATATGCAAATTTTCAACTCCCAAGTTGGAGTAGCATTGCACAATGCTAGGCAATTTGCAGCAGTGAAACGGCAAGCAGAAGACCAGCCGCAAAATGTGGTCAGCCAGACTCTGGCAATGCTAAATCAGGTGATGGACGGGCAGGGTTTTGACGATATTCTCGACGCTACGTTGCGATCGATTACCTTGAAAATGGGTAAATCTTTAAATGCCGATCGCACGACTATTTTTCTGTTAGATGAAGAGAAAAACGAGTTTTGGTCGATTATTGCAGAAGCCGAAGTTGAGGGCGATCGGTCTTTAGAACTTAGAGTTCCCGCCAATAAAGGAATTGTCGGCGAAGTTGCCACTACCCAAAAAAGTATCAACATTCCCTTTGATTTCTACGACGACCCGCGTTCGGTGACGGCAAAAGAATTAGACAAAAAAACTGGCTATCGAACTTACACTATGTTAACGCTGCCGCTGTTGAACGAACAGGGAAATTTAGTAGCAGTAATTCAATTAATTAACAAATTTAAAAAGTTTTACGATCGCACGGCACGCTTGTCAGAAAAAATTGACTTGCAAGGATTTACAGCAGAAGACGAACAGCGGTTTGCTGAAGATGCGAACTTGATTCAACTAATTTTAGAAAGTTTCCGTTCCTATCACAAAACAGCCCGAGGTCAAAGAGTGGCAGCCGCCCTGATGGCAGCTACCCGTTCCGTCAGCCAAAGCAGTTTAGAAATCGATGCAATTCTCAAACGAGTGATGGAATCAGCAAAAGAACTGATGAATGCCGATCGCAGCAGTTTTTGGGTAATCGACAGAGACGCGAATGAATTGTGGACAAAGATTCTGTTACCCGACGGTGATTTCCTCGAAATTCGAGTGCCTGTCGGACAAGGTTATGTAGGCAAAGTGGCTCAAATGGGAGTTCCTTTAAATATACCCTTTGACCTTTACGATTATCCAGATTCCGAAACTGCTAAAAAAACCGATGCAAGAACAGGATATCGTACTTGTAGCTTGCTGTGTATGCCTGTTTGGAATCCCGACGGCGAGTTAATTGCTGTCACGCAATTAATTAATAAAATCAACTCGAATGCGGAGGCTAAATCGACAGAATCATCTAGCAAAAATGTGCCGGAGTGTTTTCAGGCAAGTTTCGATCAAAGCGATCAAAAGTATATGCAAATTTTCAACAATCAAGTCGGCGTCATCTTGCAAAATGCAGAATTGTTAGCGGCAGTCAAGCGGCAGGAACAAACATTGAGAAATAACCTGAGTCAATAAGTATAACCTTTCTCGCGATCGACGAGGTACATTTAGGGAATTGGGAATTTTAAATAGTTTTGAGTTTTGAATTTTGAGTTTTGAGTTAAAGACATCTCTTAATTCACAACTCAAAACTCAGGGCGAGCACGGGGGCATCCCCTGGGCTTCGCTTCGCCCCTACTCCCGAACAACTGTCAACTATCAACTATCAACTGTCAACTATCAACTATCAACTGTCAACTACCAAGGATTGCCGATCGTCGTAAAAGCCGCCCAATAATAAGGATGGGAAAGAATTCGATCGCCCCTAACCGCAAGTTCATCGGGCAAAGTTACAACATCGTTGCGCCCTTCAACTCGCAGCATTCCATCTTGAATTCGCACTCGCCCCCGCAGCATTTGCAATTGCGCCTGTCGCAAAGCCTCCGCTTTAATCGTCACCTTACCCTCGCGCTGGGGAATTCGCAATTGGCGGTAAAACTCCGCCATCAGCCCCAAAGTCCCCTCATCACTGACTTCCCACAAACTAGCCAAAGCCGATTTAGCACCGGCAGCCACCGCCAAACCCGCAAATCCCAACTCCGCTTGTTCGTCGCCCAAAGCGGTACTGCAGGCACTTAAAACTAATAGATTGACTGGCGGTTCATTCCACCGCAACTGCTGCATTTCATCAATTTGCAACTTAGTATCCCACAACTGAATGTAAGAATTGCTTGGTTCCCCCGGCTGAAATTCGCTGTGAGTTGCTAAATGAATTACTCCAAAAGGTCGCCTCGATCGCTGAGCCTGCAAATTTGCTAAAGTAAACTCTTGATTCAAAAAAGATTTTCCCCGATCGGGCGGCGCAATAGTTTGCAATTCCACCGGTACAGCAGGCAGCGGCGGCTTATCTTCAAACACCGATATTCCCATCGCCAAAACTTCATCATCAGAAATATTGTCGTAGCGAATATCAGTCAAACTCAGACTCGGAATCACGCTAGTGCTGTATTTTTCGATTAAAAATTGTTGGCCGTCGTGCAGGGCCGCAAAGGGTACGCTCCGCAAACCCGCCGCCGGAATTACAATCAAATTATCTGTCTTTGAAGCTGTCAATTCTGCTGCGATCGGCGCAATTAACCACCGATAAAGTTTTTGAGCGGCATCCAAATAACTAATACTGCTTCGCCGTCTCGGGTTAGTAATTTCGCTTTGCAGCGCGTCAGCCAATTGCAGCACTTGCCACCGCGTTGCTGCTGGCACTAAAACGCGCACCGGCTCGGCATTAGCAGTAACAACAATCAATTCTAAACCTTCTCCTTTAGGAATGTCGGCAACTTCTTTTGACTGCTGCAAAACAGCCTCGCCTGCCAACCGGGAAGAATTTTTTTCCTCTGGCTGCTCTCCCTTTTTTCCGTAAGCAATAGGAGTGGGAAGAATTAAGTTATTTCCCCCATTGGCTACCAGCACTTTTGAATTAGTTTGGCCGGCAGCCGCATCGCTCCGGCTCACCCAATTCATGTAAATAATGCCTGTTTTTACCCCAGTAAGTGCCTCATTTCTGCGGAGAGCTTCGTAAATAACCGACATATTTGTAATCGCCCTTCTCGGAGGCAACTCCAGATATTTTTCGTATTCGCGAGTGAAGGTTTGCTCGAAGGCCAAAACCGCTGCCGAACTAGAATCGAACCTGCGGGCTGGAGGCTGTAAATCGTTTTTAATTTGAGAATTTCTGCCCCCATTCGGAGGCACATCTACTTGTAAATCGGTAGCAATTGACAGCGCCCGGGCAGGATCGATTAACGGTGTAACTGGGACGGGAGTTGGTGCGGGTATTGGTGCGGGAGTTGGTGCGGGAGTTGGTGGCGGTGCGGGAGGCTGGGGCGCGCTTGGGGTAATTAGCGAAATCTGATTGGGAAAACTGCCTTGAGTGTAAGTTTCGGGGAAAGCAATAGCAGGAAAAATTGCATTTCCCCCGCCGGCATTAATTGTTCCCCGCGTGCCATTTTCGATCGCCCCGCCAATAACAAAAGGTCGATCGCTCCCGCCAGAATGCCGGATAGAAATTGCTCCCGCCCCCGCACTTCCGACTGTAGAAATGCTGGAAATATTGCCCGATATATCTGTAAAAACGCCGTTCGATCGCACCAAATCCGTGGTGGAAATGCTGACATTGCCGCCCGCGCCCCTGCTGCCGCCTTGAGCGTTAATAAAACCTAACTGAACGTTCCCGATCGCGCTGGAAAACACATTGCCGCCATTACCCACAGTAGCGCTGGAATTGAGATCGCCAGCACTAATGCCCGCACTAGAATTGAGGATGATATTACCGCCGATCGCGCCTGAAGCGTTCAAATTGCCGGCATTTACACCTCCGACACCGCTAACAATGGCGATCGCGCCTGCCGTTCCCGCGAGTTGTGAGGTATCGATCGCGCCTGCCGCCACCGCATCCCCCTGCACTCGAACGCTCCCACCCCGCGAGGTAATGCTGCCGGCCTGCACCTCGCGCGTCCCCTGCAACTCTAAATCGCCGCCTGTTGAGGTTAAATTGCCTTCTAACAGCAAGTTTCCCGCCTCAATGCGGGCCCCCGAACTTACCGATGTATTGCCCCGGAAAATCGCATTATCTCGGGCTTTTGCAGTCAAGCGATCGGCTGCCACTGTCGCTGCTGCCGTCACGCTAGCGCTATCAGTCGCAAGCTGACCCAGCCTGTGAGTTTGACCGACAGGCCCGCCAAAAGTAATGCTGCCCCCAGCCTGCAAGGTCAAATTATTTGCCGTTCCCACCAAACTGTCGAGGGAATTGGCAAAAGTGATGCTGTCGGCGCGGGAGGTAATAATGCTGCTGCGATCGAGGGTGACGGAACTGTTGAAAGTGATGTTGCCGGTGGTGGAGATTGCCCCCGATATTTCCGTACTGCGGCCGTTGACAGTCAAACTCGCTAAGGGTGAGGATTGACCGACTGTAGCGCCGAACAGCACTCGCTGGGCATCCAACCTGAGGGCGCGAGATCCCTCAAGCGCCTGCTGGAACAGAATGTTGCCCCTAGCTTGAGTGCTCAAAACTGCATCCGCCGTCAGGGAAACGCTGCCGGTAAAAGTGAGATCGCCGCCGGAGGTAGCGATGTTAGCGCCGATCGCAGTTTCCGGCGCGTTGAAAGCGATCGCAGCGCTGTCGGTTGCCCTGAGGGGGTTTTCAACCGCGATCGAACTTCCCCGCAGCGTCAGGGGGCTGTTGAAGGTGGTGGGTGCGACGATCGCGATCGGGTTGCTGCTGTCGGTACGCCCGATCGCGATCGATCGGAAACTGGGGGCTAGGGCGCTGATATCGGCAGCCGTCAAGTCCAAAATTCCTAAATTGTCGCCGCCCCCGCCGATCCGAATTTGCCTGCTGTCGGGGGGCTGCAAGCTAATTGTCCCGCCGGTACTGGTAATGGAATTGCTGCCGCCGCGCAAGTCAATGCCGTTAGCGGTGAGGGCGATATTGCCGCCGCCGGCATTTACCCTGCCGAGGGAGATGCTGCTGGCGTTGATGTTGATGCTGCCGCCTTGAGTTTGAATTAAGTCGTTGGGATCGTTGACAAAAAACACTCCGCCCGATCGAAATGTAACGCTATCGCCGGTTCTTGCTTGCAGGGAAAGAAGGTTGTCGGGCAAATTTTGGATGGTGATATCGCTGGCGGTATCGACAACTATGTTGCTGCCGGCCGCCATCTGTTCTAACTGCGATTCAGATATAAATGTAAGCGGTCGATCCTGTGCCGCTTCGAGTTCTGCAGTGCCGATCGCAGTATTTGGCGTCGCCAGTAGTAAACTACCGATCGCGCCATTAACTGCCCGCGTATCGACTTCTGCTTGAAAAGTTAAAGAATTTTTGCCCGCAATTTCTACACTGCCGCCGTCGCCGCCTGCTGTACCGCCGCGGGCTGCGATGCTGCCGAAAACACTGGTATTTTCTCCCGAAATTACCACTGTACCGCCGTTACCGCGAGCGATCGCGCTGGCATCGATCGCGCCGCCGGCGATGGCACTTCCGGGATTTGCTGTTACTGTTTGCCCGTTGGTGAGGATTACTTGACCTTGTGCATTGGCGGTTAAACCTGTGGCGGCTGCTACTCCCGGTCCTGTCAGCAACTGAGGCAAATCTACGGGGGCGATCGAGCTGTTTTCGCCTCCGATAATTGGCGATATTTCCAAACTCAATAAGTTGCCAGTTTGACTGATGCGAATTGTATTTTGACCGGGTACTGCCGCCACGGTAATTTGACCTGACGGTGCGGATAATTGCCCGGAATTGATAACTGTACCGCCCAGTAAAGTTAAACTTTGACCGCTGCCAACTTCTAATTTTCCGGCATTGACAATTGCCCCTATTTGTGAATTGTTAAAATTAAAGCTATTAGGATTGCCGACCAAAGTTTGATAATCGTTAATTCCCGCTGCATTAAACGTGCGATCGCCGAAACCGATACCCGTAGCAGTTGTGGCAAAAAAAGACCCCGGCACGTTCAATCTGGCATTTTGACCGAAGACTATTCCCGCCGGATTCATTAAAAATAAATTCGAGTTACCGCCACTCACGGAAATGAGTCCGTTAATGACAGAAACATCGCCACCGGAAATTCTGGTTAAAATATTTTGAATATTAGGATTAGTTAAGAAATTAGCAATTTGACCTTCGTTAAGATTAAATTGACTTAAACTGTGAAACAGATTTGAGCCGTCACCAGACAACTGTCCGCCAGTAATGTTAAAGCGATTTTGCTCGAAATCGACAACCGTATTGGTGCCATCGTTAGCGGGAATTACAGGCTGCGATCGCGCCGCTAGAGGCAGCAGCACTAAAGCAGAAGTCAACATAAGAAAACAGCGAAAATTAGTCATTAGTCAGTAGTTAGTTGTCAGCAGTCTGTTGTCCGATGTCCGATGTCAGTTTCAAGGATCGCACCCCGATTCCCTTTCTTGCTTCTTCCCTCTTCCTTCAGAATTACCAATTACCAATTACCAATTACCAATTCCCAATTCTAACCTACGGTATTTTTGATTTATTTTAAGCTGCAATGTTCCGCTAAACTGTCGGTTCGGAGGCAAAAGGTCGATCGCGCCTGAGGTAAGTGTGGGTCTGACCCTCCGTACCTGTCGCCCGAGTCGGTCAACGCCATTCAACAGCACCCGTTGCCCGAATCTACTCAAAGCAATGCAAAATCTGCATTTGAGTGTGCTCTGTCCCTTGACAAAAGGGCCCGCTAGGTTATACAATACGAACACTTTTTGAGGGAGCGGCACAAATTCACTCAACAGCCAGTACCTCTAACAAAGTTAAGAACAAGATATTTATTTTTTAGAGACTGACAATGCAAACTCAAACAATGCAAACTCAAACTTTACCATTTCCTACCGAACAAATTGTTAACAGCATTTTTCAAGCTGGCGAACTCAGCCGCGCGGACAGACACCAACTTCAAGCACTGCTTTCCAACGACGCGATCGGCGAAAATGAATTGAGTTCGATCGAAAAAGTCATAGATGCAGTTCTCAAAGGCATCCTCGACGTACTTTATTAAATGTTTGTAGCGCGAAGTTCAAAAATAGGTAGGTTGGGACTAGGAACGAACCCTAGCCCAACCTACTCATGTTGGGTTTCGCTTTGTTGAATTTTGCAATGTTGGACCCAGTAAAGCGTAGGGTTCGCTTGCACCTCAACCCAACTTACTAACAGGGATTTAGGTGGATAGAGACTGTTTTGCCATCAAAGTTGCTTCCCAATTATTCAATTTGAGCGCTATGCGGACGGCAAACACGATCGAATATCCTCTTTGCAGTTAACTATGAATAAGTTTAGCAAACTTTTTGGCACGCTATGTTTAACTCCTGAAATCCTGCTAAAAATCATCATCAATCGGGCCCTCATTTGAACTCTCATCGCTACTCTCATTGCTGTGTGCAAGTTCGGATGGGGGCCTGTCGCTACTCCAAGCCCACCACGCGCCACCGCACTGACAGCGGTAAAATTCCTGCCACTTGCGACGGTTAAACTCGGTGTATACTGGCGATCGGCGATTAATCCAGACTTCGCGAGCTTCCGTGCAGCTAGCACCGCACTTGGGACAGCAAAATGCAGTAGCATGAACCGCTGCGGCAGTCCATTCGGGAGGATGTGGAGCAAAAGCTTCCATGTTTTCGAGTTTCTCTTTAAAATGCTGGTACTTAGCTGTTCGAGGCTCTCAAGACTGCTGGCACAAGACTGCTGCCAACCCTTGGGCTGACCGCAAGCAAATCTTGAATTTGCAATTAATTATAATATCTCTTGTCTGTTTTACCGTCGGGAAGTTAATTTTTTTGACATTTAGTTTCAAATTGAGATTATAACTGATTTGATATTATCGCGTCCCATTAACGGCGCGCGATCGAACCAGTTTGTATCAAACCAGTATCAAACCAGTTTGTAGTGAGGGCTTTAGTCATCAATCACCAGTTTTCAGTCAAGACGTTAGTCCTTAATGACGAAAAATCCAAGAGAGGACTGAACTTCTCGCTACCAACTTAAGACAGTTAAACTGGGCATTATGTAAAGCGTCGATCTGCCTTCTCAGATATTTCTTCTCAAATATTTCAAGGACTAGGCTCATGTCTATCTACAACTTTATCTCATTTCTCGGCATTTTTGGCTTGTGCGCGATCGCCTGGATTTTTTCAGAAAACCGCCAATTTAAATACATACCTTGGCGCGTTATCATTTGGGGCATCGGACTGCAATTAGTTTTGGGATTTTTAGTCTTTTTGTTTCCCCCAACTCGCACCGCCTTGGAGTGGTTTACTAGCTTGCTGGACGGCGTATTTACTGCCGCTGACACTGGGGCGAGATTTGTCTTCGGCAGAAACATTGTACCGATACCCGGTCAAGACCCGCCAGTTAATTTAGGATATATTTTTGCCTTTAGAGCATTGCCGACAGTTATCTTTTTCTCGGGATTAATGGCACTGCTTTACAATATCGGCGTCATTCAAATAATCACCGAAGTTTTTGCCAAAATATTTTACCTGACAATGCGCTTGAGCGGCGCGGAAGCACTCAGCGGGGCGGCTAATATTTTCGTAGGAATTGAAGCGGCAATTGTGGTTAAACCTTATTTGCCCAAAATGACTCGATCGGAACTTTGTGCAATTTTATCCTGTTGTTTTGGAACGGCCGCTTCTTCCACTCTCGCAATTTACGTCAGCTTCCTCAAACCAGTTTTTCCCAATATTTTAGGGCATTTAGTTTCCGCCTCAATCATTGCAATTCCCGCTTGCTTCGTCATCTCCAAAATCTTAGTACCGGAGACGGGAGTACCGCTGACAATGGGCGGCATTCCCAAGGAAGAACCGAAGCCTCAAGGTCGCGAATTTGTGGGCGAAGAAATTGCCGAAAATGACGGCGATATGCGCAAACAAGAAACAGTTGGCGGAGAACCTATCGAGCGTGTCAGCCCTTTAGATGCAGCAATTGTCGGCGCTTTAGACGGTGTAAAAATGGCAGTGGCGATCGCGGCTGTTTTGATTTTAATCTTGGGTTTAGTTTCATTAATCAATCAATTCTTCGGCTGGCTGGCAATTTTGCCATCTCCCATTGGTGACTTCTTCAAAGTTGTTACTTTAGCTAACATTATGGGATTCTTATTTTATCCCCTAACGCTATTGACGGGAGTTTCCTTTGATGATTCTTGGACAGCATCAGTAATTATCGGACGGCGACTGTTAGAAACAGCAATTCCGCCCTACCAAAGTTTAGCAGAAGCTGCAGGCAAAGGATTGGTGAGCGATCGCACGGTTTTAATTGTCAGTTACGCCCTTTCCGGCTTCGCCCACTTAGCCTCAGTCGGCATATTTGTCGGAGGTACAATTGCTTTAATTCCTTCTCGGCGCAAAGACATTTCCGAACTCGGTTGGAAAGCATTATTTGTCGGTACCTTAGCCACCATGATGATTGCTTGCATCGCCGGATTATTTGACACTGGAGATGCCAGTATTTTAGGCACTAAAACAGCCCCAGCAGCCCCAATAACCGCCCCCGCATCGCCATCACCGACAGCATCCCCAGCAGCAAGTCCGCCGCCCTCAGTTGCCCCAGCAATTGCCAGTCCGAGCCCTTCGCCCAAGGCGGAAAAAGCAAATCCAAAAGATACAAAATCACCCTCTCCCGAATCCAAGAAAAGCCCTTAAACAGTCGATCGTCTACAGTCGATAGTTGACAGTTGACAGCGGACAGTTGATAATTTTATGTTTATTTAATCGACAACTATACGCTGTTAGCTGTAGCGAAGAAACTTGAATTGCCAGCATTCGCTTTCCGATCTAGAAAATATCTGCTGTTATCTGCGGTTCCCCTCTTCCCTCTTCCTTCTTCCTTCTTCCTTCTTCCTTCTTCCTTCTTCCTTCGATTATGAATCCCGATCCAGAAATTCGCCGCCTGTTAGATCTAATGCCCGCCTCCGGTCGCATGACTTGTAAAATTATTAATAAGCCCCAACAATCGACAATAATTAATTGCGAATTTCCTTTGCCTTGGAATCGCGATCGCCCGATTTATATTAATTTTGATTTATGGAAACTTTTGTCTAAGTCGCAGCGGGATTTATTGCTATTGAGATATGTGAGTTTTTTGGGCAATTTTAAGTGGTTTAAACCGGATATTTATCAAGGCGCTGCACTGGCGGGAATTGTGGGAACAGTAGTAGAATTGTTGCAGGGAGATGCGATCGGCACTGCGATCGCGGGCGGCTTGACGGGACTGGCGATGACGCGAATTTGGCGCGATAACCGCAGTTCCCAAATAGAATTAGATGCCGATGAAGCTGCGATTCGAGTGGCGGGCAGGCGCGGCTATAATGAGGCGGAAGCGGCGAAAAGTTTGTTAGGTGCGATCGAATCTGTGGCGCAGATAGAACAGCGGAGTTTGGATTTTAACGAGTTGATTCGGTGTCAAAATTTAAGGGCGATATCGGGTATTTCAGCGGTGGGCGTGCCGGATAGCGTGAGAAAAGAGTAATTTCTTTTATGATTCGGCGGTTTTATTGAGTTTTTAGGATCGCCAGCAAAAAGTAGAAAGCACAAACCAGGAGCAAAAATTTCCTGAATGCCTTCTACCTTCTGCCTGCTGCATAATAGCCTTGAGAAAATCGGCTTTCGATCGGTGGGGAGGTTACGCCGGATAGATCCGCAAGCGGCGGTTGGGTTCTTCCCCAAAACTGTCGGATTTTAGATGATAGTGTTCCACCAGTTCGTGCTGCATTTTGCGGACGTGGGGAGAACGGGGCAAAAGTTCCACCGGCTGTCCCTTAGGAATCACAATTTGTTCGACAGCCAAGCGGGCCTCTTCCAAAGCTTCGATCTCGTCAGAAGAACCGCTGCGGGCAAACAAAGTCAGGTCCGCCACTTCGGGCGTACCGGGGTCTTCCATATCCAACAACCGCCGTAAAGCCCTCGCCACGTGGGGCAGAGTGCTGGCTTTAATCGTGTGCAAGGGAACTTGGCGAGTTTTAGCCAAGTGCCGCAATTTCGACTGATTGCGCACGTTAGATCGCAAAGCCAAAACCACGTCAGCACTGTCAATATCCTTAGTCAGCACCACCGGCAAATTCAGCGTGGAAATCACCTGTTCGAGTTGGTGGCGGGCGATACCGTAAGGATAAACGTGCAGTGGCAAATCTTCGCCATTAGGTCCGATCTGCTGGGAAAAACGGCCGGGGGTAGCGACAGGAGTCACAGACAGCGACTCTTCGAGCAACTCCTCGAAATACCGAGTTTCCGAAACAGGTGAACCGTTGGCTGCGAGTTCGGCAGTTTGGGTTTGAGGCGGCAGCGGCACCATTTTGCCCGCACTCCGCCAGCCGGAAAGCGGCGTAACGGGCCGGAGGGCCGACACCGATGCTGTTCCCGAACTGGCCATCCCCGGAAAGCGGGCTGGCGGGACGGGCGACTCGCGAGCAATTATCACTTCTCCGGTATCGCCGACGCTTCTGATTTGCTGGCCGGGCTGGCGTCCCCGCAGCAAAGTGTCGATCGCATCTGCCACATCTTCGTGAATTACCCAGCGTTGGCGTTCCAGCATTTCCACCGCAATTTCAAAAGTAGGCGGGGCTTTGCGTTCCAAAACCGTCTTTTGAGAACCCCGCCGTCGGGCCTCGTCGTCTCCCAGCGTCACCGCTTGGATGCCCCCGATCAAATCTGCCAGAGTCGGGTTTTTCATCAAGTTTTCGAGTCGGTTTCCGTGGGCCGTACCCACCAACTGCACTCCGCGTTCGGCGATCGTCCGGGCCGCCAAAGCTTCGAGTTCCGTACCGATTTCGTCAATCACGATCACTTCGGGCATATGGTTTTCCACTGCTTCGATCATGACTTGGTGCTGGAGTTCGGGACGGGAAACCTGCATTCTGCGAGCTCGCCCGATCGCGGGGTGGGGGATATCTCCATCTCCGGCAATTTCGTTGGAGGTATCGATAATTACCACTCGTTTTTGCAAGTCATCGGCGAGCACGCGGGCGATTTCGCGCAGGGCGGTAGTTTTGCCGACGCCGGGGCGACCGAGCATCAGAATGCTGCGCCCGGTTTCGACTAAATCGCGGATAATGCCGATCGTCCCGAACACGGCGCGGCCTACCCTTAAAGTCAGACCGATAATTTCGCCGCTGCGGTTGCGCAGAGCGCTAATACGGTGTAATGTTTGCTCGATACCGGCTCGGTTGTCGCCGCCGAAATGGCCGACCCTCTCAATGCAATAGTTGAGGTCGGCCTTGGAAATCGGTATTTGAGAAAGCGGCTCGGCCGATGATGGAAAACGAGCTTCTGGATGGCGTCCCAAATCCATGACGATCTCGATGAGATTGTCGCGCTGCGGGTGCTGCTCTATGGGTCGCCGGATGTCATCTGGCACGATATCTAATAATCTGTTGAGGTCGTCTGTAATCTGCATTCGCCTCGAAATCGGTGACGTTTAAGAAGGAAGAAGGAAGAAGGAAGAAGGAAGAAGAGAAGAAGAAGGAAGAAGGAAGAAGGAAGGAAGGAAGGAAGGAAGGAAGGAAGG
>JAAUPF010000261.1 GCA_012034575.1 Richelia sp. CSU_2_1
TTCCATAATTCTCACATTACCATAATTGAGTGCTGGTTTTTGCAGCTTACGCCAATACTCTCAAATCTTTACCACCAAAGCTTGCCGGGTGGTGCGCCGCAGGCGCACCCCCTGAACGGTTACGTTTCTACAGGCGTCACAGCAGATTCTGGAATCACAATTTCATCGATTTCCGTTATTGACTCGGAATCTTCTACAGGTGTCGCAACAGATTCGGAAGGCACAATTTCATCGATTTCCGTTATAGATTCTGGAGTTTCTACAGGTGTTCTGGTGGATGCGGGAGAAACAGCGAAGCTTTGTGCGGGAATCGCAATTCTTAGATTGTTGCTTTCGTTAGTGGAACTCGACGTTCCCAGCAAATTGAGATCGATTTCTACAATTCCTCGCCGTTGCGATGTTGCGGATAAGTCATTCCAGCGACCGTTGGAAGACAATTCAGCAAAATCTTCTCCCGCAGATCCAAAGTTATTTGGTTCTCCTGAAGCCCAGTTGGTGAAGATAACGGGTTCCCCATTTACCCATTGAAATTGCCCTTCAATTGCCTCATCATTCAACCCGATCCAAGGACGTTGACTGCCGAACTGACTGGTTAAAAAGCTGTTTTCTGCTGCATTGTTAACCGTCACTAAATTGCCACCAAAGGATTGCGCGATCGCCCGTGCATTTTGCCAAGATGTGGCAGTTGGTGTGAGGAAATACACGCGATCGCCCAATGAAACTGCACCAACAATATCATTGTTAACTCCGTTGGTAATCCCCGTCAAACCCGTGCCGTTACCAATAATATTGAAACCTCGACTGTTTGCCGTACCGCTAATATCGGGATTATTGGCGGCAGTATTTGTTGCTACAAATGCCCGTTCTAAATTCAACTGACCGCCAAAACGGTTGGCAATGCCACCCCCAAAACCAGCAGTTGCCCGGTTGTTCACTACCTGACTATCGCTGACATTCACTAAGGCGCTGCTACCTAATGAAATACCGCCACCGCTACCGTTGTTGCTGGTGTTACCAGACAGGGTACTATTCGTAACAGTAACAGCGAAACCTCCCGGACTGGGATTGGCATCAATTCCCGCACCATTGCTGTTAGAAGTATTGTTATTAACGGTACTATTGGTGATATTGACGATCGCATTTCCCTGTTGTTGAATGCCGCCACCAACTCCACGGGAAGTGTTGGAGTCGATCGAACTATCAGTAATGTCGAGAGTGCCGCTAACCGTGGAAATGCCACCGCCATTTGCCGCCGTATTATTGCGGATGTTGCTGTTAGAAATCGTCAGATTTTCTCGATTGAGAATGCCGCCGCCGTTGCCCGTTGTATTGCCATCTGCGATCGTCAATCCGTCGATCGCAACATTAATTTGACTGGCATTGTTGTTATCTATATTCAAGACGCGGGAGGCATTATTACCGCTGATGGTGAGGCGATTTTCACCCAAGCCTTGAATTGTCAGGCTATCGGTAATTTGCAGTTCGCCACTGGTGAGGGTAATGGTATCTGGGGTATTATCTGCAAAGATGTCTCCCTCGAAGGTAATTGTATCTGCGCCGGAGGTGGCGTTGGCGTAGAAGATGGCTTGTCGCAGAGAACCTGTACCGCTATCGTTGGTATTGTTGACGACCGTTAAATCGCTGAAGGCAATGGTGGCGGTTCCCCCACTGTTTCCACCGCTGAGATACTCGATGCTTTCGTCGAGGGTGAGGGTAAAGGTTTCGGGGATTTCTGCCAAGATGTCATCAATGGGAACCAGGCGCAAGTTTAACTCCGATTCTCCCTCGGCAAAAGTGAGGCTGAGGTTGCGATTGCTGGGGGTGATGGCAATGCCGTTGACTTCCAAGGTGTAGTCTTCGCCGTGAGTTGCAGTATCGAACTCGTCAAGGCTGAGATTTACCGTGAGTTCGCCGTCGGTTTGGTTGCGGGTGAGGGTATAGATGGCGACATCGCCACTCTCGTCGGCAAAGGCATCGGTGAGTTGCAAGCTGACGAGGGGACGGGTTTCGATGTCCGATTCAAATGCGCCAATATCTACAAAACCATTTTGAATCCGAGTGACACCGCGTTGGTCGATAGGAAGCGGTTCGCTGGTGTTGCCATCGCCGTCGAAATCCTGGGTGTCGGCGGGGAGAGTGGCGTTATTTCCGGCGTTGATGGCGGGACTTCCATTCAGTAAGGCGTGGGTAAAGGTTGCGCCGCCGTTGTCTTGCAGGGTTCCCAGTTGCGGATCGATCGGACTTGCTACTGTTCCTACAATATCGCCATTGACACCATCGGTAAAGCCTGCCGCGCCTTCACCATTACCAATTAGGTTGTTGCCGCCGGAGGTGAAGGGATTGAGTGCAAATACATCGCTATTATTCCAGTTTCCGGCGACGATGCTATTGGTAATAACGGTATTGCTGCCAGTTCCATTAAATAAACCGTTGCCGCCGCTGTTACTGATATTCGCAGTAATTGTACTGTTGAAAATGGTGGTATTTCCCAGGTTAGTGGCAATGCCGCCATAGCTTTCAGAAAAGTTATCGCTGATGGTACTGTTAATGATGGTAGCTGTGCCGCGATCGTTGTCAATTCCGCCGCTGGCGACTTGAGCGAAATTAGTATTAATCGTGCTGTTGGTGACGGTTAATGTGCCGCCATCGTTGTTAATTCCGCCGCCGTCAACTAAGGCTAAATTACCAAGGATTGTCGTTCGATCGATCTGCAAATTCCCCTGATTCAAAATTCCGCCACCTTGACTGTCGGCACTGTTACTATCGATCGTGCTGTTGAAGATTTGAGTATTTTCAGTATTAAAGATGCCGCCGCCAGAGTTTGCCGAGTTCAAAGTAATTGTGCTGTCGAAAACGGTCAGATTTTCGCTGTTGGAAATTGCGCCGCCGTTGTCTGTTGTTGCACCTTCGGTAAGGGTAAGTCCCGCGATCGAAAAGGCGATCGCATTATTACTATTGCCGTCATCAACGTTGAAAATGCGGGAAGCATTGTTGCCGCTAATCGTCAGATTATTGGCTCCCAATCCTCGAATTGTCAGATTTTTTTCAATCTCTAATTCACCAAGAGTTAAGCGAATTGTCCCTCCCGTCAAACTGGGAGCAAAATCAATAATACCGTCGGAATTAGTAAAGAAAACAGCCTCGCGCAGAGAGACATTACCCGGCGTTAAAATGCCATCAATTTCATCGGTTAGCGTGTCTACAGTGAGTGCATCGACGAAGGTAAATTCGGCTTCAACTGCGCCAATATCTACCCCTAAACCTTGAGGTCGATCGACTCCGCGTTGGTCGATTTCGGTAGCATTGGGGTTGCTATTATCGATCGCCAAACTGCCGAAAAGAGGCAGGTGCGTTAAAGTCGAACCGCCGTTAATTTGTAATGGACTCAATCGCGGATCGATCGGGTTTTCTGGCGTTCCCACAATATCCCCATTCACGCCATTAATAAAACTGCTACTACCGTTACCATTGCCAATTAAATTAAACCCATTGCTGGTAACACGACCATCGACATCGGGAGTTACCGCACTAATATTCCCCGCAATAATACTATTGCCAATTTGAGGAGTAACAACAGGAGTTTCGCTAATCAAACCCTGGCTGAAAATACCACCCCCTGAATTCCGTGCTGTGTTATTGGCGATCGTACTATTGGCAATGGTAAAAGTTGAGCTAGAATCGTTAAAAATGCCGCCGCCAAACCCTGCTAAATTGCCACTGATTGTACTGTTATTCAGATTCAAAGTTCCAAAGTTGTTAATACCGCCGCCGTCGCCAACATTGTTATTATTGCTGATGGTACTATCCGTAACAGTCAGGTTTCCCAAATTGCGGATACCACTGTGACTGATATGATCGCTGATGGTACTGTTGTCGATCGTTAGATTGCCAGAAGAAGCGTTGAAAATTCCACCGTTTAAGTTGTTACTAACGGTGCTACCCTGTAACGTTGCCGTTCCAAAATTTCCGATGCCGCTACCGCCTTCTCGTTCTTCATCTTGGTTGTTGCGAATGATGCTGTTGACAACCGTTAAACTTCCTTGATTGTTAATACCACCAGCGAAGCGTCCTCGACTGTCGCGAACGATACTCTCGCTGAGGTTGAGGGTTCCAAAATTTAAAATAGCGCTATTGCTAGCATTAGCAAGGCTTAAGCCTCGTATGTCAACATTCGCATTTTGTTCGATCGAGAAAATCCGAAAGTTATTATTGCCATCGAGTGTGAGATTGTCTGCACCCAATCCTTGAATTGTTAGATTTTTATTCAGCGTTAACGTTCCCAAGGTTAGCCCGATCGCGCTACCACTCAAACTCGCAGCAAAGTCGATCGTTCCACCCGAACTTGTCGCAAAAATTGCCTCGCGTAAAGAAACATCGCCAGGAGTTAAATCGCCATCAAATTCATCAATCGCTGTATCCACTGTGAGGCGATCGCTAAATTGAAATTCTACCGCACCGATATCGACTCCCACACCTTGAGGACGAGAATTTCCAATGCGATCGCTCCCTGTAATATTCGGATCGCCTGCGTCGATAACCGGGCTGCCAATTTGCGGTGCATGATGATTTTCTAAATCGCTCAATTGCGGATCGATCGGGTTATTTCTCGTCCCGACAATATCGCCATTGCTAAATCCCGTACTCCCATCACCAATACCAATTAAATTAAAGCCATTGCTGGTAAAAATTCCATCCACATCGGGACGTTCTCCTCCCGCATCAATGTTGCCAGCAACAATTGTATTGTTAACCGAAGTTGTGCCGCGAAAACTGCGAATTCCGCCACCATTTCCCGTATCTACGGCATTTTCCGTGAGGGTACTGCTGGTAATTTCCAAAGTTCCGTTGAAGTTAAAAATCCCGCCGCCGTCACTGCTTGCAGCATTATTGCTAAAAATGCTGTTGGTTGCTTCTACGGTTCCGTTAAAATTGCCAATACCACCGCCATCATCTTCGGCAATATTGTTCTCGATCGTGCTGTTATTGAGGCGCAATGTTCCCAAGTTGTGAATACCGCCACCATCGTCAGAAGCAACACTATCGCGAATCGTACTGTTGTTGAGATTGAGGATACCGCGATTGTCGATCGCGCCGCCATCTTCTAAAGCAAATCCATCGGCAATTGTCAACCCATTAATGTTAACTTCTGTATTGCCACCGATGCGGAAAATTCTCGATTCATTGCTGCCGCTGATGGTTAGATTATTTTCCCCCAAACCTTCAATGGTAATATTTCGATCGATCGCCAATTCCCCTAAAGTGAGGTTAATCGCGCCGCCGGAAAGAGTAGAAGAAAAGGCGATCGTTGCTCCATTTCCGGCAAGCGCGATCGCCTCCCGCAACGACACATCCCCCGGACTCAAATCCCCATCATTTTCATCCACCAAGGTATCCACCAGAGGAATAAAACCCCCCTGCCGACCGAACACCACATAACTCTGACCTGCATCAAAATTGCCATTCGCATCGGCTCCCGCTGCCCCGATAATCAAATCGTCGATGCCATCGCCATTGATATCTCCCGCACCGCTAACCGAACCTCCCGATGCGTCATTGGCACTAACACCATTGAGAGCAAAACCATTGCTGCCGTCGAGTTCGGAGAGATTCAAACTGGCGCTAAATTCCCCCTGCCGTCCAAATACAACATAACTTTGACCGGAATCGCTGCCATTGGGATCGGCTCTTTTTGCCCCGATAATTAGGTCGTCAATGCGATCGCCGTTAACATCTCCCGCACCGCTAACCGAGCCTCCCGATTGGTCATCTGAATTAATGCCGTTGATGGCAAAGCCGTTGCTGCCATTGAGTTCCGCCAGGTTGAAACTCGCAGTAAATCCCCCCTGCCGACCAAATACCACATAACTCTGACCCGCACCATCATTGGGATTGTAAGTACCAATAATCAGATCGTCGAAACCATCACCGTTGACATCTCCCGCGCCACTAACCGAGTATCCCGAATAGTCCCCAGCATTAATCCCATTCAGGGCAAAACCATTACTGCCATTAAGTTGAGAGAAATTCAAACTGGCGCTAAATCCGCCTTGACGACCGAATACCACATAACTCTGACCCGCACCCGTTCGACTGTTGGCAGTAGCACCGTATGCCGCCACAATCAGGTCGTCAATGCCATCGCCGTTGATATCTCCCGCCCGACTGACGGAGTTGCCGGATAAATCGCCAGCGCGAATGCCGTTAATCGCAAAACCATTACTGCCGTTGAGTTGCGAGAGATTCAAACTGGCACTAAATCCGCCCTGTCGTCCAAACACGACGTAACTCTGTCCCGCATCATTGATGCCGTTGGGAGAGGCCAAAATTGCCCCGATAATTACATCGTCAATCCCATCTCCGTTAACATCTCCCGCCTCGCTCACCTCGATTCCTGCAAAATCGCCCGCAGTAATCCCATTGAGGACAAAACCGTTACTGCCGTTAAGTTCGGAGAGATTCAAACTAGCGCTAAATCCGTTTTGTCGTCCGAACACCACGTAACTCTGTCCTGCATCCCTTCGACCATTGGGAGCGGCATTTAACGCTCCGATAATTAAGTCGTCGATGCCATCGCCGTTCACATCGCCCGCACCACTAACCGAGTATCCCGAAGAGTCACCTAAATTAATGCCATTCAGGGCAAAGCCATTGCTACCGTCGAGTTGGGAGAGGTTGAAGTTGGGGCTAAATCCGCCCTGTCGTCCGAATACCACATAACCCTGACCGGAACGATCGCCGTTGGGATCTGCTCGATCTGCCCCGATAATCAGGTCGTCGATGCCGTCGCCGTTGATGTCTCCCGCACTGCTGACGGAGATTCCCGATCGATCGCCCGGATTAATTCCATTGAGGACAAAGCCGTTGTTGCCATCCAGATCTGACAGGTTGAAAGATAAAGGTGTCATTTTAGGTAATGGGTAATGGGTAATAGGTAATTGGTGATGAGTTACACCCGTCAAGCTAAAATCTAAAATCGAATAACCCGGCGAATTTCATCAGTGCGGAAGCCAACTGCCATCGGACGGCGCACACCCGGCAACACCGCCACGTCGTACAACTCCTCCACCACGCCTTCCATCCGCAGCCAGTGGACGCTATCCCCCGATCGCAAGTCGATCACCATCAATCCGCACCGGGGTTCGGTATTCTTTTGCGCTAATTTCTCGTCGAGGGGCAAACCGGAAAAAGTCTTGTTTCCTCTAGCTTGCGACAATCCGACGATGGCAAAATCGCCACTCAACGCCAGTCCCCGCAAATAACCCGGACAAAAGGCAACTGGCTCGAATTTGCCCCGTTGAGCATCCACATAGCCAAATTCCCCCGTGCCTGAGTTGAGCAACCACAGTTTGTCGCGATACCAGCGAGGGGAATGAGGCATCGATAACCCAGTGGCGATCGCTTCGTTGCTGCTAACATCGATAACGCAACCGCCATCTTGCCGATTCTCCCGCCAACCATCGGCAATATCCGATTGACTGACGGCGGTGACATACTTCGGCTGTCCGTCTCGCATCGCCAATCCATTGAGGTGACATCTGTCTTCAGCAGCTAGCTTGGAAATAAACGGCGGTTGCCACAAAGGAACAAAACTATGGGTTTCGCTGACGGTTGCCAAACAACTGAACAAAGTATTGACAAAAATCGGTTGATTTCTGTTAGATTCAGATCCCCCTAAATCCCCCTTAACAAGGGAAACTCGATCTGAATTCTCCCCCAACCTGTAGGGGCGGTGCCCCCGTGCCCGCCCTGGCTGAAAGGGATCTCCAATCGCCACATCATGAATGTCCAAATCCCCCGTCACGTAACCGACTTGAGGAACATACAGCGCATCGTAACCGTTTGCGATTTGTCCCGGTTCCAGAACATTTTCAAACCGCCACAGTTGATACAGCGAACTCATATACAACGTAGAACCCGCAGCGCACAATCCCATACAGCGGGGAAACGTGCGCTCGAAAACGGATAGTTCTCCGTTTGGGTTTAAGCCTAAGAAAAACAGTTTTCCCGCTTGATAAGTGGTGAAAGTCAGGCTGAGATTTTGTTCGGCGAGCCATGCGGTAAATTGGCGGGAAGGATCGATCGCCAAACGGGGAGAAGGAATTGCGGTTGCAGTGATTTCTTGAAGCATAATTCTGTACCATTAGGGATTGAGTAGCGTTGATAATCCCTTTATAAATTTGGTCAAAATCAGCGTCGATACAGAAAAGTTAAGGAGTTTGAAAGAAGAGAGACTTAACTTTTTACTGAAGTTCCCCTTAACTATATCTATTTTTTGATTAATCCTAAATCTGGATTGAGGATAACTTTCAGTTGCACAAAGCTTCTCTCCTAGTTGGAGAGAAGCTTTCTAGATTGAAATCAAAAGCTCAAGCTAGAGTAATTAGTTTGCTACGCACAAGGCGATACAGTTTCTGTTTTACTGTCACAGCCGAAGGTTGCTGAATCCTCCAAAACTGTATAAACTTCCCACTCATCACCGTCTGGTTCTTGAATCCAAACT
>JAAUPF010000262.1 GCA_012034575.1 Richelia sp. CSU_2_1
ACTACATTTACGAGATTGGTATGGTGCGTCGCTATGAGATCTCCCAATAGTAACGAGAGTTGTTCGTAGCGACGCACCCTACATTTACTACAGTTACGAGATTATAAAAGGGGTAAGTAACCCGGATCTGGTATTAGTCGGAAGCGATCGAAAATAGATGAGCCGATTGCTTCGCTTGCGCTCGCCATGACAGAATTACGTTTTTGATGTGTAATATTATGTCCGATCGATCGAGAGCAAATTAGTTTGTAATGAGGACTAAAGTCCGAAGATTTAGAGGACTAAAGTCCTGACTACAAAACATTGACTCGAAACCAACGATAGCCGTAAGCTTCTAAAGGAATAGAAAGCGAATTTGCATCGAGACATTCATACAGTCGATCGCCAAATAAATCAAAAAGATGGGTGTATTTGGGAGATTTGAGCGTAGCGGTACAAGGCTTGTCGGCTAGATTGTGAATTGCGATAACTGTCCGTCCTTCCCAATCGCAGCAGTGGGCAAAAACCGAGGGAGAATCTGTTTCGAGAATGTGCCAATTACCCCTACCCAACTCAGGACATTGCTTGCGGATGCGAATTGCCCGATCGATCCAGTTAATTAACGAATCGCGATCGCGCTGCGCGGCGGCGACATTGACTTTTTTGTAACTGTATTCTCCATCGGCGATCGCGGGTCTGGCAAGCGCGTCATTTGCAGCCGTCGAGAAGCCGCCATTCGGCGCATCCGACCATTGCATCACCGTGCGGACGCTGCCTCTACCTTCCAGGGAAAGGTCATCGCCCATGCCAATTTCTTCGCCGTAGCGCAGCATCGGCGTACCGGGCAAAGAGAATAGCAAGCTGTACACCAATTCGATCCGGCGGCGATCGCCTCCCACCATCGGCGGCAAGCGACGGCGAATTCCGCGCCCGAAAATTTGCATTGTTTCTTCAGGGGCAAAAGCGGCAAAAATTTCATCTCTTTCCGCTGAACTAATGCAATCTAACGTCAATTCATCGTGGTGGCGGACAAAATTCAGCCACTGACAAACAGGGGGAATATCTGGCAATATTTTTAGTCCATCGCGCAGTGCGGCGGACTCTTGACGCGCCAATGCTAAAAACATATGCTGGTTCAGCAAAAAGTTGAACAGCACGTGCATTCTGTCGCCATTGTTAAAGTAAATTGAAATTCGATCGGGAGCAACATTTGCTTCGGCCAGCAACACCGCATTGCTGTGACGCGATGACAAAAACTCTTCCATTTCTGTCAGGAAAGCGTGCATTTGTTCGGGATCTGCACCTTCGATACCAATGCCATTAATCAAAAAAGGTGCAGCATCAATGCGAAATCCAGACACGCCCAGTTCCAGCCAGAAACCCATAATTTTGCAGATTTCTTCTCGTACCGCCGGATTTGCAATATTTAAATCTGGCTGTTCTTTATAGAAGTGATGCAAATAATAAGCTTCTGCTTGTGCGTCGTATTCCCAAATACTGTCTTCGACATCGGGAAAGATTAGCTGCTTTGGATCGGTTTTGGGTGGATTCTCCGACCACACGTAATAATTGCGATACTTGGAGTTTTTGTCACTTTTGGCTGCCAGAAACCAAGGATGCCGATCGGACGTATGATTTACTACCAGATCGATCAGTACGCGAATGCCTCTTTCTCCTGCTTGGTGCATGAACTCGACAAAATCTCCCAGAGTTCCCAGTCGCGGGTCAATGTTGTAGTAATCCATCACATCGTAACCGTTGTCGCGATTGGGAGAAGGATAAAACGGCAACAACCACAAACAAGTAATTCCCAATCCAGATAAATAGTTTAGGCGGTTGGTAAGTCCCTGAAAGTCGCCTACGCCATCGCCGTCTGAGTCCATAAAGGTTTCAACATCGAGGGAGTAGATAATTGCGTTTTTATACCAAAGGTCTTTGTTCATTGCAGTAACTTTCCTCTTTCCTAAACTCACAGCAAAAGCCTCTCTATTCACCAACGCTTAACTGTAACAGCGAGATTTGTTTGCACAGACTTTCTACGGCCAAAGTGAGCGATCGCATCAACTCAGCATCTTCTCCATATTCGGCGGCAGCCAAATTCGCAAGGCGCTGACTTTTGCTAATTGCTATTTCCCGATTCCACTCTTCGGGCGTGCTTTCTTTGTAAACTCCGATCGCCCCTGTTGCTAACTAATCCTCTACCCAATTCAGCAAACCGAGAGAAGTAACGGCCCCAAAAAAATGAGCGCCGATCGTATTGACGTTTGCCAGCGTCACCAAAATATCTAAGGAACGAATCACACTTTCCGGCGTATAAGCCGCCATTGCCTGGGGTTGGGCTAGGGTTTTTGCCAGTACCACACCTATAGTTTCTTCAGAGGCAACAAACGCGATTAGTAGCCCTACTAAACTAGAATACAATCCAATCCGTAAGGTTTGAGTAATGGCTTCCTTGCTGGGATGTAAATCGGGATTGCCTGCTTGCAAGCGCCTGCCTAAAAGCCGATAGCGAAAGTCCCAAAACATTCTAAAAGCCAGCAATAAAATGCCAACAATCGCCAAAAATATGCCAAACCCAATTCCTGAATTGTTAGTTAGTTCGCTGAGGTTGCGGCCGAACATCGCAAATAATAAGGCGATGCCGGAAACCATACCAAATACTAACTGTATCCAAAAGCTAAACCGACTGAAAAAGCGCAGGGTTGTCGCAAATTTGGGTTGAGATAGCGGTTGCGATAAAGATTCCGATCGATCCATCATATACACCTTCTTGCTAAATTAGCGATCGAAACAAAGGAAATCGAAAACACGCAAAAGAAAAAACGCTTCTTTGTCTTTTTGTTTGATTCGTACAGGCGATCGCGCCTGCTGCTCGATAGTTTATTATTCTGAGATGTTGCAGCATTCTCAACTAGCAAGTATCAACCGGGTTTCTGACGAAAAATGTCGGCTTGCGTGCGAAGTTTTTGCCAGAAACCCGGTTTATGAAAATGTTGCAAGATGTCAGTTATTCTGGAATAGCTGAGGGATAAACCCCCGTAGCAACTAGCACCGGTTTGTTGCTGTACTCGGCTTCTAACTGCCGCTGCAAGGTCAAATCCCATTTGAGTTCGTAATCCCGTTCCAACTCGGCGACAACAAACGGACGCAAGACGCCGGTGACGGCAACTTTCTCGCCTTGTCGCACGCTTGGTGTGGGAACGGCGTGTATCACTAACAAGTCTTCTCCACCAAGTAATTTGTCTTCATCCAAGGTGAAGGAATTCGGAGTTCTGAGGTTTTCAACTTCACCCGTTACCGCCAATGTTTGGCCGTAGTATTTTTTGGGGTTTGAAGTGAGTTCGCCCGGTGTGGGGGCTAGCGCCATTGACTGTGCTACGATCGCGGGTTTGCTTTCGTACTCGGCGTACAAATTTGGCTGCAATCCTAACTTGTACTCGCGCTCAATATCTGCAAGTACAAAGTTGCGAACTGTTCCCGTTACTTGAATTTCTTGACCCGATTCCGGCAGCACAAAAGGCTTGCCGGTAGCATTGACAACCAAAATTGATTCCTTGCCAAAAAACTTGTCATCGCTAACTGTAAAAGTTGACGGTCCCAATTTTTTAACGGGTTCGCTTCTGACGGTCACAGTTTGACCGATTAATTGCGCTGTATTGTCAACCACTTCCTCGGTTGTTGTGTTAACAGAACCCGGTGGTGCAGGTGCAGGTACTGTTGCTTGCTGTTGCGGGGTGTTGCAAGCCGGCAGCAAGGTAGCTGCTACTGCAACAAGTGCGATCGCTCCGGACTTCGCATTCCACAACTTTTGAGTAGAAGTGTTTAAAGGATTCTTAAGCATTGAAAAACCTCCTGAATTTTTATGTTAGTTGTTTGAGCATTTTCAACTCTCAACTCTGGGCGGGCACGGGGACACCGCCCCTACCAACTTTCAACTGCCTAATTTAAAAAGACTCGACCGTCTGTTTGAATTCTCAAAACCCCTTGCTTGTCATTCAAGTTAGTCGTTTCATCCAATGAGACTGCCAGCATTTCTGTTTCAGAACTAGACACGGGTATGACTTTGAGAAGTCCTCGATCTTCACGTACTAGCGTGACAGTGACAGGCGCGGGTAAATTTTGCAGCAAAACTTCTTCTCCACCTGCTAGCGATCGCGGTTCGGTATGCCCGATCGCTTGATAGGAAATGCGGGAATTTGTGTTGTTTTTTAATTTCACGCTGACCTGACCTGCCGTTGGTGTTACCGTGGCAATAGGACTCTGCCTGGTGTCTGGCACAGGTGCTTGTAAGCCAGTAGTTCCCCCCGCCGGAGTAACGATATTCGGGCTTAATTCTTGTTGGTTCAATCTTTGATTTGCTGCGTTGGGCGGACATCCTTGAGGAACCGCAACATTACTGTTGTGAGGTTCTTCATAGAAGATGCGGGGGCAGGGGTTGAGCGCCCGATCGCTAGCTGCAAATACCTCAAGAGGCACGATCGGCAAACCGATTAATAGAGTTCCAGAAATGATTGGTAAGAACCCTAGCTTGTTTTTCAAGAGATTGCTTTTGTACATAGATACCTCCCATCGAATCTTGTAAATTTAGCCAAAGTTTTAAACATCGAATTATGCAAAATGTTTATTATCTCTGCTCAACATTTCAAAATCTTGCTTTCATCTCCATCTAATCGGATTCGCTCAATCTTGCCCTCTGTCAGATGTCATAAGAAAATATCCTCCTAATGGAAGGCGATCGAGGAGAAACTTATGATAGGGGCTTTCTCAGGTTGGTGAAGTACATACAAACACTCGAAAACACTGACATTCACAGAATTTGGTGTGCCCGATCGGTGGTGAGAACCGCTATGATGCTTTCAGTTAAGTGCGATCGATCGGACTATTTGCGATCGATGCTTGATTCCCAACTGCCGCACTGGAGCGCGTCCATTCTTGCAACGTCCACAAGCTAGTTAGAGCAGCTATTGCAGCTCCCAAGCTATCCATAATCAAATCAACAATCGTATCATCTAGGCTCTCAATGACTTCTGTTGAGAGAACTATACCAGCCGTCCATTCGGCAATTTCCCACAAAGCACCAATCGCAATCCCAAAACTGGTTATTGTTAGCAAGTACAGCATTTTACGATCGCGAAAAATAGTCAGCATTGAATTGTATGCTAAAAAACTCAACGCTAAAGTAACGGCAAAAGTCGTGAAAGCATGAACGATTTCATCATAAGGTCCGGGTTGGTAAAAAAGTCCCCAAACCCAACCTCCGGCATTGAGTAAGGCAGCGAGCACAAACAGGAAATCAAACAGCGTTGGCAAGCGATCGTCCATCACGACAAACGCCAGGGATGCTGCTAAAAATAAAACTAGCGCCAAGGCATTTTGCCAATTTCCCTGACTGACCGCAGCTATTACTGCTATGGTTAATAACGCCTGCCCTACCCAAGCTGCCACTCGATAGCCGCGCCAGTTTGTACTCATCATTACTTTACTTTACTTCTATCTTAAGAGAGATGTTACCGCTAACAGTATTACGATTCATCATCCTTTGGGATAATTTACGATCGATTGCGAATTAACTGCGTGCATTGCTTCTAAAATTAACTGCTTGGCTCGGTCAAGATCGTCTCCACAACCAATACCACCGTCAAATTCCATATATTCCATAGTGATTGCCTGAGTCCTGAACTGTTTTAGATTTCATCTCTAGCAACTTGGGCGTGGTTTAATGCAGCGACCAAAGTAACTCCGCCTAAGATATTACCAATCAAGGTAGGTATCATGAACTTACCAAATATTCTTGCCAATTCGATCGCAATTTTGTGTCATCTTGCTTGTTAATTTACAGCAGATTGCAGATTTATGAGGTACATTCAACAACCCCGTAGGGACACGGCACTGCCGTGTCCTTACCTTTTTGTGTACCTCACATACTTGAAAAAAGCTGTATATAAAGTTCCTACCAAGGTAATAATTATCGTCAGTCCTACAACATAACCAAATCCCCGGCGCCTCACACTCGCAGCTAATGCCCGCATCCCTCTATTAGTACGAGTCATGACTCGCAACAACTGCAAACTTCGCACGGCTCTTGCTGTTTTGAATGCTCGCACAATTCGTACAATCCGAAAAGTACGCAAAGCAGGCAACAGCAAAGAAACAGCCGTTATCCAATTGTTTTTAATATAGGAAATTTTGCGGGGAGCCAAGGCAAATTTAACTATAAAATCTGCAATAAAGATAATCCAAATCGTGTTGCTCGCTACTTCGAGTAGCGGGTTTAATCCCCAAATTAATTCAATAATAAATAGGGCGAGCCACGCAAATGCCAGCACCAGCATGGGAGTTTCCAGCCACTCTTCTAGCTGTTGCAGAATCTCGCTGCGCTCTTGTTCTAGGGCTTGTTTTTCGGCAAGGTTTGGGTCGGTCATCTACTAGGCTCCAGTACAGTTACATCAATCAACGGTGTTACGTTAAACCCTTGCTCTTTTAACCGCTCTGTAACTGCACTCTTAATGCGGCTGCTAATTTCTTCATCCGATTGGTTAACTCCCGGTTTGCGCAGGACGTAAACCGCAACCAGTAAAGTGTTTTGTCCTTCAATATTGGGTCGAGTAAAGCGCACGTTCGACTCAACTAATTGAGCTAAACCAACTCGATCGATCGCCTTTTGAACTTCTGCATTTGCTTGTTGGGCGCGGCTGGAACGTTGTAAATTGGGAGAATTAGAAAACTGCCAAGTTAAAAGACCGATTAGTGCTAGAGTCGATTTGCTCGTCGCTACCTCGTGCCTCGAATTGTGCGGCGTTAGCGGCATTGTGAGACTTAGCGATATCGAGAACTGTTTGCCCGCAACCCTGCGGTACTTGGATAATTAGTTGACGCATATCGCCATTGGGAGAAACCTCCTTGATTTTTATCTGGGAATTTAAAGTCTTGCAAATGCAGTTTGACAAAAGTTATATTGTCTGCATTCCACATTTCAAAACCTTATTTTCCTCTCCATTTAATCCAACTAACCAAATATTGTCGTCTGCCTAATGCCAGAAGAAAATCTCTTCCTGATGGAAGGCGATCGAGGAAAAACTGACGATCGAGGCTTTAGTTAATCGCGATCGATCGGACTCGCCTGCGATCGCACCAACCCCATAGCTGGAGTGCAGCAAATCCCAAAGTTTGCTTAGTTTAATATTTTTCATTTCCAGCAACATTGTCTCCTTCCAAACCATTTCTTTGCGCCCGCATGGAGACTAATTTTCGCAAAGAACCGCTGATACTGCGAGGTTTGGGAACTTCGCCATTACCAGCAGGCCATCCTTCCCGTTGGCGGGAGCGATCGCCATCGGTTTCTTCGGTTTGGTCGTGAAACAAAATTTGTCGGGTAGGATAAGGAAAATCGATGCCGTTTTCGTCGTATACCTTTTTCTTAATTGCTGAAATTACCTTGTCGCGCGATCGCAAACCGTCAAGGCGGCGCGGCGGCGCAATCCACCAACGAACGCGAATATTGATGCTACTTTCGGCAAGTTCCATCACCAATACGTCAGGGGCGGGGTTTTTCAAAACGTCATCCACACCCTGCATTGCTTCTAGCATTAATTGCTTGGCTCGATCGAGATTGTCGCCGTAGCCAATGCCGATGTCGTATTCCAGGCGGCGGTTTTCAAAAGCGGTATTCACAGTAACAGAATTCGTGAACAATTCGGCATTGGGAATTACAATTCGGCGACCGTCATAAGTTCTGATTGTAGTAGCGCGAGTCTGAATATTTTCTACCGTTCCCTCAAAGTTTTTAAACACAATTTGGTCGTCGATTTGGAACGGTTCAGTCAAAAGAATCAGGATGCCAGCTAAAAAGTTTTGCAAGATATCGCGAAAGGCAAAACCAATTGCTACCCCGCTAATTCCCAGCAATTGCACCAAATCGCCTGCTTTAAATGTGGGAATTAGGATCGACAAGGCAACAAACAAACCAATCAGAACAGTAATACCCTGCGCTAACCTTCCCAACACCAATCCTAAATTCCGGGCTTGGCGGTGGTTGCGGGTAAGCCGCCTGACCACTCTTTTAATTGCCCTGCCCACAAAGAAAAAGATGGCAAAGACAATTAACGCCAGTACCATATTTGGCAGCAGGATAATGAAGTCATTAATCATGCTTTGAATCTTGTCCCAGACTGTGGATATTTCTGCTCTCATGAAGTTTTCTCGCGCGTCAGTCGTTGTCGATGTTAGTAAAAATTAGCGCGATCGAACTCTATCTGAAGGCTGTAGATTGCTGTGATACTAAATCCGGGTTACTTACCCCCTTTATAATCAGCAGTCTCGTAGGGTGCGTCGCCACGAATGATTTTCACGCTTAAACCAATATTAAACGAGCGACGCACCATACAGTTTATAACGGGGATGA
>JAAUPF010000263.1 GCA_012034575.1 Richelia sp. CSU_2_1
AAAGAGGACTGTGGATTAGTATTTAAATTGCAATTAATTGACAAAAAATAGCATTTTCCAACACATCTTACAGTCCTCTTCAGAGGACTTTTGCTATGAGGCAGGGAATTAATTCCCTGCCGGACTGCGAGGCAAGCGAGTTAGTATTTAAGTCACTACTAATGTTTTTCTATAAACCATTGGGTGAACTCGGATGCCACCGGGCGGCCGATCGTCCTCATGAGTAATTTGTTCTAAATGCGAATTTACGGTGTTTTGCAAATGATGTTCCTTTTGATTGAGAACATAAGGGACTGCTTGTTCTAGCTGTCTTTGTCCTAAAGAAAATACTCCATATCCTTCCTGCCAGCCAAATTTATCAGGATTTCGTAAAGTTTGATTGAGATAGTGGCTGCTGCTACCTTTAATATTTTTCACAAATTCAGCGATCGATTGTGTTGGAGGAATAGAAACTATTAAATGAATGTGGTTTTCCGTGCCCCCGATCGCGTGGACAATGCTATTGAGACAGTCCTCTTCAGAGGACTTTCGCTGTGAGGCAGGGAATTAATTCCCTGCCGGATTATGGTGAATTGTGCAAAATATCAGTGCAGGTTAATGACTGACTAGGATGCTGCTGAAACAAGCCCGCCGGAATGTCAATATCTGGATGCTAGATCGGTCTAATTGGCGAAAATGGTCGGGTACTTCTTCCCCACGCTAATTGCACAGATGTCTCAGGCTTAACAATAGAATTAGTGGTTGAACTGGTATTGGAAGAGATTGCAGCTAATATTGGGGAAGCCGTTAAAACAGAAAAAGCGACAGCGGCCAAAAGTTGGACGCGCAAGGGCGATTTGTTCATTGCAGATGAATGTATGAAAAACAAAAAAATTGTATCACATTTTAGCTGAATAGAGGGGATTCATATCAAATCCTGGTCAGTCATCCTTTTTATGATTCGGCGATTGAAATCGCTTCTAGACAAACGAAGTCCGCCTTCGCGGACTAAAGAATAAAGGGGGTATTTAAGTCGGATTCGATCGCAATTAAGGTTCATGTAGGTTATTGGTGGGATGGGGCGGGTTTATCAATATTGTTGGTTGGTATCAAATATTGTTGGTGAACCCGCCCCTACAGGCCTATGAAATTTGCGGCAATTTATTTGCGTACTGCTTTCAATTTACCCCGCTGTTTCCGCATCCAAATGCTGACAGCACCAAAAACCAAACTGCTAAAAAGCAAACTCGGTTCAGGCACAGGCTGAGGTAAATCGCCATCCCCCGGTCCGAAATTTGGAGGAACGCCTATAGCCGGTTTTGTCTCCACCTGAGAAACTGTATAAGGTTTTTTGACAATCGCATTAAATACAGCATCATCGAGACTCGGATTGCTGCTAGTAAACCTTCTACCTATGTTATCTAGGAACACAACATTCGGATCGACATTCCCCCCCAAAGCTAGATAGAAAACATCGCTACTAGAAACAGTATTTCCATCAGTAGGTATCAACTCAAGTGGAGGCGGATTTGAGCCACCAGATTGAGAGCGAACTTGCCACCAATTTAACTGACTTGGAGGTTGCTGAAACAATCCCGCCGGAATGTCAATATCTGGAGGGTCGATCGGTCTCATTCCCGAACCGCGCTTGGTTCTTACTCCCCACAAGAAATCCAGAGATATCTCTTGCAGGCTGTCCGAGGTTATGGAAATGGAACCGCCTCGAACTGTCTGAATTTCTTGACCGTACAAACCTAGATAGGTTGTTCGCTGAATTTGCCAATTGAAACTTGTTTGTTCGTCAGCCATTGTTGTTATCTCCCGTAATGAGTAAAAGTCACTTGCAAAAATAACTTCGGCGGTTTCAACCGCGTCTTGTCAAACAAAGTCCGTCGGCGCGGACTGATAATAAAGGCAGCCGCAAACCCAGATATGGTATTAGTCCTCTTCAGAGGACTTTCGCTATGAGACAGGGGTTTAAACCCCTGTCGGACTATCGGGTTATCGAAATATTAAACTGTCCGACTAAGACAATTTAGCTATCCAAGCATCATCACCTCCCAAATTATTACCATCGACATTCCCGGAGGTAACGCCGCCGATATAAACCCCCGCACCGCTAACAGCAATACCGTTAGAAACATCGTCGCCAACTGTTCCCAATTGCCGCACCCACTGCAATGCACCGTTGACGTTATACTTGGCAACCCAAGCATCGTCGCCGCCGCTGTAGGTGTCTGCCACTTGGCCGCGCGTGCGCCCGGTAATGTAGGCATTGCTATGAATATCAGTGGCAACTCCTGTTGCGGAGTCGTAGGCGGATGTTCCTAACTGCCGCTTCCATTTCAATACACCAGTTACGGCGTCAAATTGGGCAACCCAAGCATCAGCACTTCCGTAATAAATACCACCTAATTTCGATTTATCATTTGTATACAATGCCTCCCGCATAATATCGAACTCGCCAGTCCATTCATGTATATTCCCGCTAAAATTGTCTCCCAATTTATTCTGGGTGTGTCCCGATAGGTATACATAACCGTTGTTAGTGACTGCAACACCGAAAGCTTCATCTTCTGCGATCGTCCCGATTTGTTGTTTCCACACTTGGTTGCCAATGCTGTCATATTTGGCTAACCACGCATCAGCATCGCCAGCATTTGTTCCTCCCAAATTGCCCTTAGTCGAACCAGCAATGTAGATATTGCCATCACTGTCAGACGCAACGCTTTTCGCTTCATCCCAAGCAGCAGTTCCAATTTGTTTTACCCAAATTCGATTGCCGTTGCTGTCGTATTTTGCTACCCAAGCATCCGTACTACCTTGACTGATTCCGGGTAAATTGTTGTTGGTGCGACCGACAATATAGAGGCTGCCATCGCTGCCGATCGAAATTGCACCTTTAGAAACATCGTAATCGGATGTTCCTAACTGTTTTTTCCAGATTTCATTGCCGTTACTATCGAATTTGGAAATCCAAGCAATGCGATCGCTGCTGTTTCCGCCATTGCCATCAGTCCAGCCGATCGCGTAAGCATTGCCATCATTATCAACAGCAAGACTGCTGGCAGCATCGTAACCCGTTGTTCCTGTTTGTCGCTGCCAAATTAACTCGCCCGCGCTGTTATATTTGGAAATCCAAGCATCATAAATTCCCAGATTGCTGCCAGCTAAATTGCCGGAAGTGCGGCCGGCAGTGTAGATATTGCCAGCGCGATCGACTGCAATACCGCTAGAGGAATCGTAACCTGCGCTTGATATCTCCGATTGTCGCTTCCACTCGACTGTAGGATTGTCATTGTCAATAATCGTAACCTCAGCACCTTCATCTTTGGCTATCGCATATTGTGAACTTTGCTTGAACAATAAACGCACTAACTCTTGTGATTCCGATTCGCTGTCGTCAATAGGAACTACATTAATTGTGACTGACGAAGCACCAGCAGGAATTACAATTTTGTCAGCCAAGAACTGGTAATCTATACCATTTTTAGCACGCGGTTCCCACACAGGCTCTACCCAGTAATCTACTGTTAGCGGATTAGCTGTACTCCCAGTGCGAGTAATGGTAAATTGACCGGGATCGCCGTATTCAGAAGCTGTATTATCTGTAGCTACGATCGACACAGTTGGTTTATCATCATTATCCCAAATTGTTGTTGTGATGCTGCGCGAACCATCATTTATCTTGTAATTAGCATCGGGTGTTACTGAAAGTATTACTGTTTCTTCTCCTTCCACTAAATTATCGTCGATCGCGCCCTTAAAGCTAAGATCGACATCGTTATCGCCTTTGGAAATAACGATACTTCCAGACATTGCTTCGTAATCCGTACCGGAAGTAGCAGTTCCACTTAAAGAGTAGTTCACCGTCAAATCCGTCGCTAGACTGCCAAGGCGCAGGAACCTGACAAAAGCGCTATTCCCAGATTCAGAAACGTAGTTTTTCTTTTGATAATCGTCAATTTTTCCAGAATACCATTCTGCATAAAGTCGGATTTCAGGTGTCTCATTATCCCAAAGTTTTACCATATCGCTATTAGCAACTCCTATCTGGTAGGCATCGTCTGGCTTTAAGTGCATTCCGATTTCTTCCGTCCATTCAACCTCCGCATCTTCAATAGTTTGAATTGGAATTTTGACAGAAGATTGACCTGCTGGAATCGTCACGCTACCAGTTAAAGAGTTGTAATCAGTACCATTAATTGCTTCAGGCGACGACCAATTATTGGCTGCTTTCATCAAGTAATTCACAGTCAGCGGCAACTTAGTATTACCACTCCGAGAAATCGTAAACTCTCCCGGATCTTCCCCTTCGGTAGCATCGGGGTCAGTCGCAACCAGAGAAACCGTAGGTTTAGTCCCAAAAAGACTCAATTGCCAAGCATTCCAAGTACCTATTTCTTCTGTCACCCCATCCGAAACTTTCAACTTCCAATCACCTACCGCAGATTCTCCCCAATTGCGCGCCGAAGTAAACACCCACTTGCTGAAATTATCCCCGAAATCATCATTTTGCCGGGTCAAAACTGACTCCGTACCCGCCGGAGAAATCAGCGATACATTCAAATCTCCCCGGAAAGTATGAGTTGCATCAAACATCACCTCCGCCCATTCCACCGTGATATCTTTATCAAAGCTAATGGTGCGATCGATTCCCGTTTCGCTAGCATCAGGAATCGCCTCATTTACCAACATTTCTGGAGAACGAATTGCTATTTCCGCACCCACAGGCATCCATGTTTTAGCTTTCTCAACAGCCGCAGCTACATCAATTGCCCCAAATCCATATTTATCGTTGATATTGTAGCCTGCACCATTTTTCTGCCAGTCAATATTGAAGGTATCATTTTGTTTTGCCGTGTTGACTAAAATGTGCTGGATATCGCGCCTCGTCAGCGTCGGATTTGCTTCCAACATCAAAGCAATTTCCCCAGAAACTAAAGGCGCAGCCGAAGAAGTACCGCCAGCATTGTAAGTGTAATTCCCCGAACTTTGACCGTCTGCACCCATCAAATCCGTAGTAACAACGCCGTTGGTACTGAAATTTATTCCCCAATTATTCAGCGTCCCAATTTGTCCGATTTCATCGTCATTAATTTCTAACTTCCAAACACCATTCGGATTTTCCCCAGCAAAACTCGATAGCGGTACTTCCGGGCGGAAACCGTAGCTGTTGCTAAAAGGTGCAATTCCCTCAACAATCGATTTTGGCGCGCTGTCATACAACAAAGTATTGGTGAAATTGCGCCCGCTGCCGCCAACATCGGTAAATAATTCTACTTTTGTACCCGATGGACTGGTAAGAAACACATCTAAATCGCTGGTGCGATTGTGTTGGATATCCAAGCGGACAGATAAATCAGTGATGACTCCTTGTACGTTGCTAAATGTGAGGTTAGAGATAGCTTGTCCGCTGTCGGGAATTGATAGTTTAGCTTTGTTATCATTCAAGGCAAATTCTCAAAACGCCCTTTTGAGTAAGCTGATACTAAGATTGGCGCGCCTTCTTCGCTGTAGGATGTTTGTTCGCCGTTATGATCGATCGCAGCTACAGCAATAACGTGGCGGGAATTGGCAAAATTGTTATAGTTAACATTGCTACCAGTTTGTTGGTCGTTACCCGCCCCAAATACAAAGTTACTGCCAAATCCATCTCGCCCTTTTGTTGCTCCTTTTTCTAATTGATACTCTGCCATCGGCAAAGCCAAAAATGCTTGATTTGCCTTCCAACTGTTGTTGTAAATATCGATGTCATTGTTGAGATAAGACAAAGCATCAGCAATAACTGTGTCATTCACCTTCCCAGCAATCAATCGCAAACCCGCTACAGATGCCTCCGGCGCAACACCGCTAATTCCTAAGTTATTATTGCCCGCAGCCGCCGCAATTCCTGCCATTGCTGTCCCGTGGGGATTGTTAGAATTGGGCATCGGATCTTTGTCGTAAACTCCGTTACTTACCTCGTTAAAATCGCGACTCAAATCAGCCCGATAATTAGATTGCAAATCCGGGTGCGTGTGTTGCAAACCATCATCAACAATCCCGATAACAACTCCTTTCCCCTTCGCAGAATCCCAAGCTTGAGTAACATTAGCATCCGCGCCCGGAGTGCCGCCAGTTTGTCCGGTATTTTGCAAGTTCCACTGCTGGTTAAATAGCGGATCGTTGGGCGTAAATTGCGGCTTAAGTTCAATGGGAACTAACGGATAAGCAAATTCAACTCCATTCAGATTGTCCAATCGAGTTTTGACTTGTTCCGGCGTCACGTTTGTAGGCAATTCCCAGATATAAGTATTGGGAATGTGTCCCGTCGCACCGAGGTTTTTTGCTTCAAATAAATTGGCAAAATCTTCCGGTGATTTGCCAGCAGTCACACCAACTACCCACTGTTTAGTTTCTGCCAATTCTTCCGGTTCGTAATTGTCGAGAATCTCCGCTCTTTGGACGCTGTAATTTACTCGATCGGACAAACTTTTCGCAATAGTATTGTTATCACCTTTGAAATCAACTTCCGACTTGGCATAATCAATCAAATCCTTGCCAAAATCAGTTTTTGTCCAATCGCGGCTGGAGTCGATCGCCCCTGCCAAAGAAGGTGCTTTCCCAACAGCGCCACTGACTTTAAATGTGATATCGTTGTAATCGCGATCGGTCCAAACATCCGCCCGCAAATCTTCCATTGCAAAGGTACTGCCATCGCCAGTAACATCAGCTATTTGCAAGAGAGAAAACTCATCGTTCGGATTCGCAGTTCCCAAGGAAAATAAAGGCCGCAAATCACCACCAACACTCGGATTTTGCCATACCTGCTGCACTGTTCCATTGGGAACCAACATCACGGCAAATTCGTCACCTTCTTGCATCACAAAGGTTTTAATTCCTTGATAATTACCCTTGTTGTAATTATCCTCATAATTAACTTTCCCGCTAAATCTCGCACCTTCATTTAAATCGTTAATGACGGTATAACCTTCAGCAGAATTGCTAGCAGCGCGGCGTGCAGCTTCTTTGATAAAATCCTCTTGAGTGGAGAACTCTTTCATGCCTTTAATGCTGAAAATCCCCAATTCTCCTTGATAGTCGCCGCCGTCAAAAAGATAGTCAAACTTGACTGAACCATCAGAGCTTTTAACTTGGAAAACACCAGTATCAAACGTAAGATTCCACAACCTCGGTGCCGGATTTTCAACAGATATTACCTCTAAATCAACCTCGAATTCTGCCTCCAGAATCTCCGTGCTGCCAACAACTTTTTGATGAATTATTATCTCTCTTTCTCCTCTCTCTGCGTTCTCTGCGCTCTCTGCGGTAAAATCATCTAAAACCTGTTTTTCACCAACAGTTGATTTCAGCTTAGTTTCAGGTACGATCGACTTTTCAACAACCTCAGATTCAGACTTGATTTCAGGTGCGATCGACTTTTCCACAACCTCAGATTCAGGTTTAGTTTCAGGTACGATCGACTTTTCCACAACCTCAGATTCAGACTTGGTTTCAAGTACGATCGACTTAGAATCAACCGCAGATTCAATCTTGATTTCAGGTGCGATCGACTTTTCCACCGGCGCTAACTTGTCGCTATCTTTTTGGTCAAAAGTGCTAGAAATTGATAGCGATGTGTCGCTAACAGCAGGATTAATCAGAGGATCTTCTCCTACATTCTCTTTTGTCGGGACGATCGCAATATGTTCGATCGACTCAAAATCAACTACTTTAACACCTGTCAGTAAATCAATCCCGCCTTGAGGATTTGCCTCAGGTTCTTTTTTCAGGAAATCAATTTCAACTCCAACATCAACAGCGTTCGGAATTTCCAAAAACTTGTGCGTAACTGACTCTTCTGAAGTAACTTTGAGGCTAATTGCCAGGATTTCTTCACTTTCACTGCCTGCCATCCCGCCAATTCCTGCAGGAGAATTAACATCTAGTAAAGTTGACGGCAGCTTATTTTGAGAAATAGCAGCGATTGATTCCCCGGAAAGCGCAAATTCGGTATTTAATTCAACACCCTCGATCGAATTATTGGCATATTTTCAGACACCCAACCCAAAAATAAATGTAACAATTAACACACGAGAAGCCGCAGAAGGGCAGTTAGAGCTGGCGCTCCAAATTTAATCCTGCTGGCCTCCCCTAGCTTTATCTCAGGCAAATCGCCCAAGTTTTATGCAAAAATCCCAAGAATTTATAAAACTTTACAATCAACCGCAATTCCCTGCGAAATATAGCAACCGCCACAGAGGTTAGGGCGTGTTTGAAAACTACTCCACCAGATCTCGATCCCCCTAAATCCCCCCTTAAGAAGGGGGACTTGAAGACTCTTGCTCCCCCCTTGGTAAGGGGGGCT
>JAAUPF010000264.1 GCA_012034575.1 Richelia sp. CSU_2_1
TACGGAACTTAAAATACATTTGGTCTGCGTGATAAAATATCGTCGGTCTGTATTTACGGGCGAAAGTCTTGGTTTGATTGAAAAATCGTTTCGAGAGGTTGCGGGAAAAATGAACTTTCAAGTGTTGCAGTTTAATGGTGAAGGCAATCACGTTCATGCGCTGATTGAGTATCCGCCTAAACTATCTATCTCTCAGGTGGTGAATGCTTTGAAAGGCGTGTCCAGCCGTCGCTACGGACAAGCTGCATACAAAAAACCTCATCAAGAAGCTTTGTGGAGTCCTAGTTATTTTGCGGTTTCTGTCGGTGGCGCACATGAGGAGGTATTGAAGGAGTATATTAAAAATCAAGAAAAGCCGGCCACTGAAGAAGGGGCTTGTATCCCATTTTCACAGGTCAACTGTCAACAGGTAAGGTGCGTCGCTATGAGATTGTCGATTTTTTTTGGGATGATAGGTGGCGACGCACCCTACAGGTAAGGTGCGTCGCTATGAGATTGTCGATTTTTTTGGGATGAGCGGTGGGAACGTACCCTACAACTGTCACAGGTCAACTGTCAACTGATTATTGACTAACTGCAACTTCAATACGGCGGTTGCGCTGCCGATTGGCATCGGTACTATTATCTACCGAAGGGCGACTTTCTCCATAGCCGATCGCCACCCAATGATACTTCTCTCCAAGCGCATTAGACAAATAACGCTCCACAGCCTGAGCCCGCGCGAAAGACAAATTGCGATTTTCCGCCACTTCCCCGCCGTCGTCAGTGTGGCCAGAAACCCGCACAGTCGAGCCTTCGTAATTGCGCAAATCTGCTACTAAATTGTCTAAAATTGCATTCGTTCCCGCACGCAGGGAAATGCTGCCAGTATCAAACAAAACATCGCTAGGCAAAGTCACCATCAGCGCATCCCCTGCAAACACGGGATTGCGATCGTTTTGTGGCGCCCCAGTTACAGGCTGTGGAGTCGGAGTGCCACCAATTGCGGGCAAAGCCGGAGTAGGAGTTGTGGCTGTTTCCGGCGACGCCAATTGTTGCGACATCAACTGCAACCGCTTTTCCACAGTTTCCGTCGGGCGACTGTTACCCAACTGACTTTCCAAAGCCGCCGTGCGGCCAATTAGGGCGTTCAACTCACCCTGTAATTGTCTCAAATCTGTCTGCAACTTCTGTTTCACGGCGGGATTGAGTTGCAACTGGGGACTCGGTGTAGCGGTTGGCGTCGGTAGCGCCGGAATTGGCGTTGCTGGCGCGCGTTTTGCAGTGCGGGTCAAATTTTGAGCTACGCGCAGCAATCTTTCGGCGATCGGCATTTCTGTGGCTCTAGAGGGGTAAATTTGGGCGATTGCCATCCCCAAAACCCAGGCAAAACCGCTACCTACGCCCAGCAGCAACAGCCGAAAAATCAACGACAGTAAAAACCAGCCTTTTTCCCGCGACTTGGGGACGCGAATCGGGGGGATTGAAGGTTTTTGGTTAAAAGATGCCATCATGGTTCCTCCCTCTCGGTACACTCACCATATCACTTTCGATAGTATCATTCGATTTTAGATTTTAGATTTTAGATTTGTTCTTCAACTTAAAATCTAAACAAGCAACTTTTGGAAAACAACCAATGAATGACCCTTTAAATAGCCCTTATCCCGTTCCTTGGGAATGGATTAATGCGACTCACGCGAAAGTGAGCTCGGCTTTCGGCACCGGCCTCCGCTACTACCGCAGTCCTTCCCTAATTTCTACTAGTGGCGAATACGCGGCTTACAGTCGAATTGAGTTGAAAGTGCAACCGCAATTCTCCCACTGTCGGGTTAGCAGCGTCATGTTTGTAGAAAATCTGAAAACGGGGGAACTGCAAACAGTGGCGGCGGCTTCGCCGCTAGCGGAAAGCGGGTTTTATGCTAGCGATGAAGCTGATATGTCCGGGACGATCGCAATTATAGTCCCTGTTTCTTGGAATCAAACGGGTTCCCGCGTTCTCGCCCGCGAATTTGAAGGACTTTTTAACTCTTCTGATATGTCCGACTACGGTGTTATCTGGGACAGAAATGATAATTACACTTATACTGTTGCTCCCGCTCGCAGTCTTTACACTCATGCTGTATTGTTGGGTTGGAGTCAGGTTTGTCCGGGACACGTTCTTTTCCGCGCAGGCAATTTGGGCGATCGTTCTTGGCCTCTTTGTGCTGTCGATACGGCCGGTCAAACGGTAGCTGTCAGCGAGGATAAACCCATGGTTTTCGGCAGTCGATCCAGCACTGATTGGATTGAATCTCAAACTCGTTTTTAGATATGAATTTTAATAGTTGACAGTTACCAGTTACCCATTACCCATTCCCAATTCCCAATTACCCATCTTCCGTAACGGGTAATTTATATGTATAGCTTATGGTGGCATCTTCTTCGTTCCGGCAAACAATTATTCTCCTCTCCGGTCAATCTTTTGACCAGTTGATTTTGGGTTTGGGGCTGATTGTGCTGGTTGTTATTTTTTCCTTGACTGCTTTTATTTTTATTCGGATTTTTATTAATTGGTGGCAGACGAAAGTAGAGCAAAAACACCCAAGAGCGATCGGGTCGATCGCTAAAAATGACGGCTCTTCAACTGATTCTATTTCTCGCTCTCAAAGCACTATCTTAGAACCGCTGTTCGTAGAAAGTGATGGCAATTTAACTGCTTCTCTTTTTGGGGATGAAACCGATGATTCAAAATTGATTGGGCAGCCGATCGTCATCTGTGAAGATGCAGTTGCACTTGCTCAGCTTTATAAGCCGATCGCTCTTTGGCACGGACGTTTAATCTTGCCCTCTGACGAGCTGAGACAACCTTACGGCTCGGTATTTTTGGAAGTTATAAATACACCTAAAAAATATCAAAATTTAATTGGCAAAATTGCGGATTTAAAATGGAGTACCAATCGCGAAGTGCAGTTTTTTGTCCACGCTGTTACTCAAGATATTAACTTCACAAAACAGACTCGAAGTAGCCAAAAATCCGGAAACATTCATCCAGATAGATTGAATGGGCTGCGAAATGTCGGTCCTTTAGAAACTCTAGCGGGAACTCGACTCGAAGACAGCGTTACTGTGATGCTGCGGCGACCGGTGATTGTCATTAACTATAGCAGCATCGATCGACAGGAATTAATTATCGATCGAGAACCAGTACAAATTACAGGTCGTTTGTGCGCCTTAGTCTCAATTTTACAGCGGCAAAAACCGGACAGCGACAAATTTATTGTCCGGCATTTTAACAAAACATCTCAACAATTTGACGGCCCGGCCGAAATCATTCGGATTCCGCAAGTACAGCCCGATCGAAATGGGGTAGCGAGGTCTACAAATAATTCGATCGAACAATCGCCATTAAATCCAGACGGATGGTACATTTATGGTGAACAAGACGAAGATAATATTTTTATTGTACGGGCGATCGAACCCCGTAAAATTACCCGATTAATCCCAGACGAAACGCATTTTGGACTGAATAAATCTCTCAATTATTTACGCAGCCATAATTGGCAAAATACGATCGCTCAAAAAGGGCAAGCAAAAATAGTATTACTGTCACCAAATCAAAGCATAGAAAACAATCGCACTTCCCCTTGGCAAGAAGGAGACATCGGCATCGTGATTCACTGTTTCGGAGGTATTGGCGGGAAAAAAGGCGAAAAAAAAGTTTTCGGAATAGTCACCGGAAACTTTACTTTCGGAGTCGCAAAAGTTGTGCGCGATCGATTTACTGGCGAACAGCGTTTTGACATAGAATACAAACAAGTTTACGCTCACAATCCCGACGGAATTGTCGCCGGTTCGATCAAATGGCAAAGTTACATGGGAGATTTGCAGCGCGGCTGGTTGGGCGATCGCCCGGTTTGCGATATAATTTGTAAACTCGATTCCGTGTGCTGCGATTACGATTTTGACGGCATCAAATTGTCGCCTTTGAGCGAATTAAATCAGCAACTAGATATTATGATGGCACGCTATCGCAGCGGAGATGGCACCGGGGCAAGTTTAGTCACCCCTGCCACTTCTTGCGTCCAAGATTCTAGCCAAGCAATTTACGCTACAATTAAAAAAATCACCTCAGAAGTTGAATCAAATCATCAGATTCAAGACTGGCTGAAAGCAAATCCCACCGACGTACAAACTCAAAGATTTGACGAATTAGTAGCCTTGGGACAGAGTTTAGAAAAAGGATTAATTCCCCTCGGCATCGTCCGTCCAGATTGGCGGAAAAATGCTAAATTAGCCGGGATTGATTGCAACCTCAAACCAACTCCCTTCGCTAGTATAACTCACCCTCTCAAAGCTGCCATCAGTTACCGTACAATGCTGCCGCGACGAACCCAAAATGAAATCGCCAAAATATTATTAAAACAGGGAGCATTTTTGTGGGTAATTCGGACAAATCAAGTCGGAGGATTTGACCCAGATATTGAGCCGATCGCACCTACAGCAATTTGAGAAATGGGGAAAGAAGGCAGGGCTGTTTCATTCTCTTGTAGGGTTCGACCTCAAAGTTGAATAACGAGCGTAGCATATTCGAGTTTGGGGTCAAATAGCAGCATCTGAGACTTTGAGGTCGAAAGGCCCCCGTAGCAGCCCCAATCCCTGAAATGACGATAAATGGTCGGTGGGGGGGTAGGCACGGGAGGGCGGGCACTCTTGGCACGGGAGGGCGGGCACTCTTGGCACCGCCCCTACAAAACCCTCATTTTTTCGAGAATGAAACCGCCCTGGGAAAGAAGGGGGACTTTAAGACTGTGAGTAATATGAATTCCGAAATTTATCCATCACCACGGACTGACTTGAACGCTGCCACCCGGTACAAAAACTACTCGGAAATCAGCAAGTGGTTCAGCAGGTGGTCTGGTGTCAATAGGCTTGAAAAGCAAATCAGACAAAAGCGCATCTCCAACTCGATCGACTGTCGCCGAATTCTCAGGCTTATAACCGACAATCGCCCCATCTTTACCCACACTCACCCGATAAACCGATTCACTCTCAATCGCCGGCTTATCCTTCAAAACTTCATCAATTTTCTCCGCAAGTTTTCCCTTCAACAAGTCAATTTCCGCTGGATCGGTAATTGGTGCGACTGTCGCCTCAGGACTCTGCAAACCTTCAGGCACGGGAGAGGGACTAACTGATGGCGAAGCATCAGGAATCGGTGTGGGAGTAGCATTCAGCAAACCAGATTCAGCTTTTGGGGTGCGATCTCCTGGTAACAAACCGTCAGATGCAGGCGTGGGAGTGGGATCGGGAGTGGGATCGGGCGTGGGAGTTGGATTCGGCGAACCCGATCCTCCGTCCGGTGTCGGCGTGCCGAGATTCTGGCCCGCTGCATTGGGACGAGGAACCGGATCTTGGGGACGCTGGACTTCCGGCACTGGCACCAAGAAAAATGCCATCGCAGCCAAAGCCAAACTTGACACCCCTACCGCAGCAGGCAAAGCCCGCTTGGCCACAGGTTCGGCGGACTTGACATAACGCTTGGAAACAGGAGTCAATTGCAGCGATAATTCCGGTAACGTCTGCGTGTCGGCAAAAAACTGATCGATCGCCTCCACTAAATCGAATAGCTGTACGGTTGTCAAATTAACTTCTGCCGCCAGTGGTATTTTTTCATCGATTTGGGTTCCGTTATCTGCAACGGCGGATAGAACGGTCAGCCGGTGCAAATTAGCGTCAATTTTGTGCAACTGCACCATAGCCAAATCATGACCGTGGCGATCGGGATAATGTACCCCGCTCATAAATTCTTGAGCGTAACTGCTGACGGCCTTCAACAAGCTTTCAAAAAAGTCTCGTCCTCCGGTTAGGGGTTCCGCGAGACTCGTCAAATAGCATTCAGCGCTCATTAGTATTGAAAGTACCGGGCGTATATCTAATTGGCTGGCAGCCGAGCCGTCGCTTAACCCTTCTAGAACCAGGGTGCAATTTGGTAAACTGTACTGACGCCTAATAGTCATTACTCAACTTCTCCATCAAACAGACTCACCCAAAATCGCTGCATTCCGACAGTACCTGTACAAAATAGCAGTTTGCTCAATAAGTTCAAAGCTAATTCGTCGAGCTTAGCGTCGGAATCGTAAGCTGCAACTAGCGATCGCTTGGGGTTCATGCGCGATCGAAAGTGAGCTCGAAAACGTTCTAAATATTCGGCCAGTGGCAAGTTCTGGTTGAGAGGGATATTTCTGGAGCGCAACTGCTGGGAATCTAGCAGCAACTGCCGAATTGTCACGGTTAATTTGCGCGCCAAATTGCAGGCAATTGCCACCAGTGCTTTTGCCTCCAAAACAGTGAGCGATCGGCGCTGGGTATAACGGCGCAGCGGGTTAGTATTGCGCAGCAGCCAAAGAGTAACCCGATTTTTGATAATTGATTCCAATTCCAGTTCCTTTGACACTGCCAGCATTTCTTCAGCACCTCCGAGATATAAGGCTTCGATCGCCAGTAACATCAGGTCAATTTGCAATCTAGCTCGACGGGGACACCCGCCATCGGAGGGCGACAAGTCTGGCAAACTGTCCAAAATCAACGGTTTTGACTCGGTAAGCGAAGTTTCTGACGGCATTACGATCACGGCAACATCCATTCCAACACACTATACGGACAGGAGGAGTCTTGGGCAAGACAAATTCTAAACCAGAGACTCCTCAGGGATACTTTATGTTTATCACTCAGTTTTATTTCTGATTTCAATCTAACAGGGGGGGGGCTCGATCGGCACAAATACCCGCTCCTCGATCTTCATCAATCGGGTGCGATCGGAGCCAAGAGCTGCACGTATTGTGGAATTATGTAGTGCGAGCGTCCCCAAGAGCGATTTGGGTAGCGAGCTCGCGACAGCTCGCACTGATATTATCCAAATGTATGCGACGCACTCCAAAAGAAGCCGGGTTTTTTACCGAATCTGGGAGCTGCAATGCGTCTTTTCGTAAAAAAATCCGGTTTCTCGGCCCCCGTGCATAAGTCTTGTTTGTCAAATTTTCCGTGCCATCTCGATTTTGTGTAAAGTTTCAATACAAAAAATTGCCGACTGCATAAAAAGTCAAACTCAGCCCTGATAGGTAAGTAGCAGCCAAAAATCTGCTGGCTAATTTTTATGCGAGTTTCTTTGCTCGTCAATCGAGGTGCAAAATGTCTAATATATCGATCGGCAATTTAAACGACAACTATTTCTCGATCGACTTCGCAGGTAAAACTGACCCCACAGACACCTATCGTTTTAATCGGCTGAATACAGGCAGCTTTCGAGTTACGGCTGAAGGGTTTACTTCCGTTGTCGGGATGCAACTCCTCGACAGTCAGGGAAAAGTCGTCAAAGACATCGAAACCAACGGCACAAATTCAGGCACTTTTAGCATCGATAATTTGGGCGCAACAAATTATGCCCTCAAAATTTCTGCACCTGCCCGCGATACGAATTATCAAATTAGTTTAACCCCAGATGGCAAAGTCGATCCGCTCACAGGTTTAGGAGTTGACTCCGGTTTTTTCAGTCCAGATGCAACTGGTCAAGTTGGCTTCGACTGGCTGCACGACGGCGGCAATTATCAAGGTGAAGTTGCGATTTTTAGCGTGCAGGGCATGGAGAAATTCGCTCCCGGTTCTCCAGAATTTATCAAAGAAGCGGCAAGGCGAGCTTTGAGCAATTCTATCTTGGACACGTAGTAATTTCCGACCCCACAGAAGGTGCAAATCCGCTATTTAACGGCAGCTTGGGAGAGGCAAATTATAATCAGGGTGATTACAGTGGCGCAAAAACATTTGCGATGAAACCGGGAGAAGGATTTGCGGTGATGCTGGTGCCAAATGGTACTGTGCAAGATCTGTTTAACAATCCCAATGCTGGCGGTGACAAACGCCCACTGTTATCATTATCTAGCCTGAATCCAGATGATGCTTTTTTGTCTGGTCAAATAGCAGATGTCACTGGCAGTGGCAAGGCATTTGCGATGGAAGATCAGCGAGTCGATCAAGGTTCTGATAAAGATTACAACGATTTGGTTTTCAATTTAACAGGTGCGACGGGCAAAGCAGTGTCGATCGACAAAGTTATCGATCCTAATAAAGATTGGACTAAACTCGATGGCGGCAAGAAATTGATCGAGTATGTGACTCCAAAAACGCCAGTTGTAACACCGCCTGTTGCAACACCAATCGAGCCGAAACCGCCTGTAACACCACCAGTTGCAACACCAGTCGAGCCGAAACCGCCTGTTGCGATCGCACCAGTCGAGCCAAAACCTATTGTTGAACCGCCTGTCGCGACACCAGTCGAGCCAAAACCTATTGTTGAACCGCCTGT
>JAAUPF010000044.1 GCA_012034575.1 Richelia sp. CSU_2_1
AAGGGATGGGTGACGCTGGAATTGTTTCCATTCAATTAGTTTCCCCAGCGAGTGGGGACTTCAATTTTTGAGAAAGCACTGCAACTTCGCAGCGAGTTTCCATTCAATTAGTTTCCCCAGCGAGTGGGGACTTCAATGGGTTTGTTAGACGATTATCGAGAAGTGTTAGAGTTTCCATTCAATTAGTTTCCCCAGCGAGTGGGGACCCCTGCATTATACACCCCAGACAGGGTAAGGTGTCCAGATGCAGTTTGCGAGGGATAGCTTCAAAGTAGCAGTTTTCCCCCTTCCCGCACCTCCTCAAAATCGCTGAAACCCTTACAGGGAAATATATCGAAGGATAGAACGAACTTCCGCCAAAAGCAGCCATTTCTTCCATCCCTCGCGAGCGATATTAGATAATTACCGATCCCGGCAACTCAGTAACGGGCGGGCCCACCCCCCAAGTCTCGACTTGACCCAAAGTATGCCCCGACAGCGGATAAAACCTGATGCTGTCCTCATCCAACTTCACCAACTTACCCAGCCGCCGCTGAAGCTCTGCAAACTTGACATTTGGTAACACGCATTCAAAAGTAGAATACTGCACCCACTTGCCGTAACCTTTCAGCAAGTCATGCACCTTTTTCCTCCGCTTGTCGGCAGGAATGTCGTAAACCACGATGTAAAACAACATATTTTATCGAATTTGATACGGTTGATAAAGCTGAACCGGATCGTACACAAATTGCTTGAAAGCTTTCACCTGCTGGTTGAGCAAATCCCATTTAGGCTGGCTGTCTCCAGAATTATTAGTAAAATCCTCTTCCATCCGCCGCACAAAAGCCGTCAAAAACTTCTGCCGCCCGGAATCGTTGAGAAAACAGCCGCTGTTGCAAAACACAAAATCTTCGTCAGCTTTGACAATGCTTTTGTTAACCAGATAAAAAACCAAAGTATCAATAATTGGCGCGCGAAATTCCTCAATCAAATCCGAAGCCAAAGCCGCATGGCGTTCCGTTCCCTGATGCAAGCAAGCCGAATATGGATCTAAACCTTGCAGTTCAATTAAACTCAATAAATGATTCCACAAAACTTGATAACCAAAACTCAGCATAGCATTCACCGGATTACCCGGAGGGCGGCGCGACCTGCCCACAAACACAAAATCAGGATTGCTCAAACACTCTTCAAAAGCCGCAAAATACTGAGCCGCCCCCGCACCTTCCATCCCCATCAACTTCTCAATTGTTTCAGCTTCCCCCGCTTTTTTAATTAAATGTTCCAAACACTGAATCGCAAAAGCAATAACATCAGAAGCTTGCCGCCGCTGCTGCCGTTGCAGGATAACCCGACTGTTTTTCAGCTTAGCTTGCACGATGCGCCTCGCTACTTGCAAGCGTTCCACAAAAGTAAGCTGTTGCTGGTAGCGAGACAGTTGCCGGTAGCCGCGTTCGACGGGAAGAATCCGCCCGTAACAGTAACCCATGCGGGAAAGATAAGCAATGGGAATATTCCGCCACAAACAACTTCTAATTGCCTGAGTCGTGACTTGAGATTTCCCAAAAATCAGAACTTGTTCGAGGAGAGGAAGCTGAATTTCAGCGAGAACAGATTCACCTTTTTTGACAATCAAAATTTCTTGGTGCAAGGAAACGTAACAGCCGGGTTGGGAAACGTAAACGGTGCGCATAAAAATATCTACTCCCCCAACCCCCCCTTAGTAAGGGGGGGCTAAGAACTGGATCTCTAGCAAATAGTTATGAAATTGGTGTCAGAAACCGGGTTTTTATCAGAAGACCTGTCACAGCACGAAAAGCTAGCAAAAAAACCGGTTTCTTTTGTTGGTGTGCCGTCAAATTTTTTGATTATTTGTCAAGATTTTGGCGGTTGCGATCGTCCCGAACAATTCGCAACGATTCCGGCTCAGAATTTAAGGAATTTTCGAGCGATCGAGCTTGGGAAGATTGGAGGTAGCGAATAATTTGGTCAGCCGCCGTAGCTGTGAAAAAAGTTGCTGCGGTGACGAGGAAAGTATTAGAAATTACAGCAGCCAATCCGAGGGGTGCGATCAGCAGAATGACCAGAGTGAGAGAGCCGTTGACGAGGGCGATCGAGAAATTGCGAACAGTAGATGCGCGATTTGTGATGTACATAATTGTGTTGTTTTTTTGTTGAATGTGGATGTAAAATGTTGAAAATTGAGAATCAAAGCCCGCCAGGAGTTGAAAAGCGAGTCTCATAGTCCGCCAGGGGTTAAAAACCCCTGTCTCATAGCGAAAGTCCTCTGAAAGAGGACTGAAATTCGTTTTAATTTAATTGAGATTCTGCAGTCGGTTTTTAACCGACTTTCGCTATGAGACGGGGAATTGATTAAGAGGCGGATTGTGGGAGAGGTGACAGATTTCTTGGCGGGCGATCGTACTTAAGTTTGGAGTTTAGAGATCTATCTCGTTTTTCAATTTATTGTGTACTTCGGACATTAGGCTAGTCTTTTCTAATAAACATTCTGTTGATAAATCAAATTTCTCACCTGATATAAAATTTAAACAGCTTAGTACCCTTTTTTCCCAGTCTTTTGGGTTGTCAGTATCCCAAGCTGCGAAAAGCTCTGGTTCTTGTAAACCTCGTAATTGATGAAAGATGGAATTTCTTTCCTCTTTCGTTATTTTAGCAACTGTCTTTATGTCTGAATTATTATGCCATTTTCCTGGTGAATGAGATGCTTTTAATAATTCAAAAAGTGGCTCACCGAATAATCCAACATTAGAGTGTTCTTTATGATAAAATCGCTCAAACCAGTGTTGTAACTGTGTTGACATATTTATATTTTCATCATGAAAATACAGTGTTCTTGGTTGTTTTGGATTAGATTTTTTAATCTGCGGTTCATATTTCCATACCGCCCATTCTCTAATTAAACCTTCTACTGCACGAAAACTGTGAAACATTGCTTCAACAGTGTTTTTTTGATCGAGTCGAACTACTGCTAAATAACCCTCTTCATAAGCAGTCCACCACCAGTTTTCTTTCTTAGTGCGATCGCTAATTTTTTTAACAAGAGCGCCATCCGAATGCTGAACAAGCGTTTGAGCAAACTCATCAAACTTGGCAAAATTCCATAGAATTGCCGCATCAAGCAAAATCTTGGTTTCAGAATCTAAGTAATCATTGACTAATAATTTTACTCCTGCATAGTCATGGTTTCTGAGTAGTTCTTTAGCCTGTTCAAACTTAATTCCTTTCAGGTATTCAGAACTGTCAATCGGATCGAGTGGTTTCTTCTCGTATTCATTACTAACCAGAAACTTAACTTTTTTACCAAATCTGGCCAAACTCATAAACTGAACAGCCGAAGAAATTGCCGGAGTTCCTGCTTGATGGCTGACATAGACCGTATCAGGTTCAACTTTAATCTCCTCACTAAATGCAGTGCGGACAATTTCTAACACAGAGTTCCAATCATCTAAACCTGGTTTGTTTTTCTCAGGAGATAGATAAATGGGAATCAATTTAACATCGCGAAACTCCTCCTGCTCCTTAAAATAGCGTTCAAAAATCGGCTGTAATTCACAGGTATCTTGCCAATAAGGACACCTGATATCTTCTCGCTCTTCATTGTATTTCTCAGTCTGATCCGTCACCAAAATATAAATTTTAGTAATTTTCTTATCCTGTAATTGAGTGCTGAACTGACGCAGTAATGGGAACTCCAGATACTGCCAAACTTCCTCGGGCTGGGCTTCATAAACCTTGCCTAATACTCTAGGTGCAATCCGGTAAGTTTCCTCGTTATCTTCAATAACCTGTGTTGGCTTGAACTCCAGGTTCTTACAATTTCTTTTAACAGGCGATCCATCATAATACCAATCGTGCCAAAGATCGTTAGTTGTTAACTGTACATCGCTACTGCCCGTTGTAATTATCCAGATATTCATTTTTACCTCTCTTACCAAAGTTGGATAAAGTCGCTAGAATCTTTGAGAAAATTGAGAAAATCTTCAGTTTTTTTGACTTCTTCTTCATTGCCCGATCGATTTGGGAATATTGTCAGAAGTTCAACGTACTCTCCGGTATCAATAAGTTCCTCACCTCGTTTCCGGTAACGGGGATACATACGATGCCAAATTCGCCCGATTTGTCCCATTTTCCCAGTCAGTTCCGATCTCTGTATAGATTTACCAGTTGAATAAGGATCGTGGAACCATCGAACCGCAAGACTATCATTCTTATTGTCAGCAATTCGTCCCCAAACCTCGACATTACCTTTCTGCCAAGCCTCGCGGAGGTTCCCCTGTGGCTTGCCACGTTTGATTTCTCGCATAAGTGGAAATCCAGCAACCTTTCGTTGTAGTTCATCTAAAAAGGTCGTAATATCAGCTATTTGATTAACCGGGATTACATATCTTTTCTCTGATTCTTCGATAAATTCCCAATGACAACCAATCATCGGCTTGTCGTTTAGATATTGCGGGAAAAATAAACGATGATCTATGCGTCGCCAGGATTTACCAAATCCACCCATTAGCATAGAGAACTTGACTAACTGGATAATAAACACTTTGAGATTTTTGCAATCTTGTTCCGATAATTGACGCTCTTGCTTGAAAACCTGTTTAGATAAATTGTTATTGAGGAGAAGAATATTCAGTAGAGCTTCGCCTGTATCATACAGTGGCATTCTATATCGACCAGACCGATAGATTTCAAAGTCTAGATTTGGCGCACTAAATGCCACTCCCAACAAACCTACAATTGCCCCATCTTTGTCTGCCAATCCACCCCAAAGCTGGTTTGTCAATTTCTCTGCGGTTACATCATCAGTAACACCACTGAATAAACGGCGAGTGTGACCTCGTAATGCTGCCTTAAAACCATTGGGACGAAATTCTTTTTCGCCATCAATTCGCTTAGAAGAAAGTCCCTGTCCGTATAATCCAATTGTCAGTAGATTACTGGCACCATGAGTTTCAATCTGACCATAGCCAGCACTTACCCTAGATCCAATTCCCTTACCGAGAGCCACCTCCCAGATTTGCCAAATATGTCCCCATTCTTCCTCCGGCAAGGGCTTCACGCTGGATATACCGAAGATCAAAGTTGGTTTGTAGAGCGAAAGTTGAATAGCCGTTTTACGCTCTCCGCCGTTTAGTTGCCAATCTTCTTGGGGGTGAATCATGTCAACTAGAGAGTCATTAAGCCAGTCATATTTTTTAGGATATCCACCATGAAATCGCAGAATGCCAGAATGGATTTCGCCATTATTATCACCGCCACAATACCTCAACTTTTCTTCTTGAGATGTGCAAGCTCTACGGAAGGCACCTTTCATACTGGAACCAGGGAAATATACCCAGCCACGTTCTCCAATAACTGGACGAATTACTCCTCCATCCTGTCCGCTATTCGTTACCATTCGCCAGGTGAAAGAGAACTCTTTCCATCGAACGCGGCGTTTGCTAAAGGCAGGAACATTCTTAGAATCGCAAGCTTCCTGCCATTCTTCTACCCAGTCGTAGGCTTGTTGACGCAGATCTTCTTGTCTTACTCCAAGCTCTTGTGCTTTTTTTCCTAAATCCTCTAACTTATGAATTTGCGATCGCCCAGCTACTTGAGCTTGAAACATTAATGGAACATCGTTATGGTCAGACATCTATTTTTTCTCCTTTGGATTTCTAGGTTTCTTGTAACGTTGAGTCCACCAAACCATACTGTCACAAAGTTCTGTAAGCACTGACAATGCAATTTTGCGTTGCTTATTGTATTGCTCAATCTCATCCTCTGAGAGTTCATCTATCGTTGGTTGAACAGCAGTAGGATCGTTTGGATTAACCCGATCCACGGGCATACCGAAAGTCCAAAGTTTGTTTGCCATTGCTTTAATAGCAGTGGTAGCATTAGCATCGTCGAGATTAACTGGATCGTTAGGAATAGTAATACCTGCGTCTTTCATGATTTTGCAGAAAGTTGTCCAGGTTTCTTTCCAGAAATTGGCTTTATCCTGACTTTCTCGCTGCAGGCGCAGGTGTTCTCCCCAAAAGCGTTCTAATCCATAAGCAGTCGCCATTCGCATTTTGTGACTTTCACCCAATACATCGTTATTTTTTTTATCCTGTTTATCCCGGAACTTCAGCACTAAATCGTGGGCAAGACGATCGATTTCATAGGGTTTCAAACTCATGATTTTACCTCCTGCTGTTCACTTTTGTTAAATGCAATATTCTTCAGTGTTATTTTACAATTGCCAAAGCCGATCGACTCCAAGCCACCCAGATATATTTCGTTGCTTTCGGTGTCATTATCAAAGGGTTGCCAAGATTTCGTTACGGTATTGCGGATAGCAACGGGGAAAACCATAATCGTGCCTTCCGGTAAGGCTTCGGTATTGAAAAAACCACCACCATCGACACGCTTTTCGTCATCTTTCAAGCGCACTCGACTCTGACGATAAAGCGCCATATCGTGAATCATACTAATTTCATCATCTGCAACTACCACGGCTGGTAATTCTTCACCCAGCGGGAACCACGCAGACAGGTCAGTTTGGCCTTTTGTTAATTCCAGAAAGCCAAAATTGAAAAACAGCTTCTTTTTACCCTTAACGGGTAAAGTTTTTACAGTTTGAGAACCTGTATATTTGAGATTCTCAATAAAAGATGGCTTGATGTCTTTAAGCTTTGTCCCATCCTTAAGTGTCACGAATTCTCCAGCAATGCGCTGATAGCGTTTCAGAAGCTTAGGACTGCTAACCCAGACAATTGGCTGTCCCGGACAAAAGACTGGTATCCATAACAACGAAGCATACTCAAACTTGACGATTGCTTCAGTTGTCGAATCTGAAAGTTCCGAATCGGCTGAAGTCCCGTACCAAAAGTTTTCGTCAATTTCTTTTGGAGGTTCAACCTTTAATTCTTTAGCTTTTTTCTCCAACCAATTGAGTCGAGATATGCGATTTTCCTGGCCATTATCCAGAATTTCGACAATTTCTCGTTCCGACGGATCGGGAATATTTATATTCCTATCTGCCAGTGTTTTCTCCAACCATAATTGACGCTTGGGACGCATCTCAGAGCGAAAACGACCTCGCAGTGAGCTACCAGGAATGATGCCTGTTCGAGTAAATTGATCGCGAAAAATCAGATTCAAATTACCGCTTTCCTCTCCGGCTGTAGCACCTACGTGCAATGGAGCCAAAGTGTCAATAATGCCATAGCCTTTTTGATACATTACATTACTCCTTGAATTTCAATTGGTAAACACAATCCACAACCAACTTGCTTTAGCAATGATTTTTTCGGTAATCCTGGTTTTTCCCTTGCGTCTGGAAACCAATCTTCTGAAAAATCCCACCAGGTTTTTTCAAGAGGTTTTTTGAATACATAAACACTGCCTACTGGAACTGCGTATCGCCCTCTCCCTAACTGTCCTCCTTGCCCTTGCCGTCCTCGCTCAGTTTTTCGGTTTCCCATACGATAGCGATAGGGTACTGCTTTATCTGTCAGCATTTTCAATCCACACCTGGGAAACTCAGGATGTTTAGGATAGCGGTAGGACAATTTATTAGATCCCCAAACTCCTGGAGTAATTAGCGCACAAGCACGTTTAATTTTGGTGTTAAGCAAGTTATTGACAGTGCTATCTGCTGCGAGGCGACGACTAGCAATTTCTACCATGTGTCCTTCTCCACCAAAGCGATGCCAACCATCTGGTAGTGCATGGGTAGATAAATAGACTAAACAATAGTCTTCGTCCATTTGAACAGCATTCTCCAGGAACAAACCGTCTCGATCCATTACATGACGCTCATCATCTTTCATTTTTGGATGAAGAAATGAAACATATTCCCAAGGAACTTTTTTGGCTTCTTTGTTTGTACGGATCAGACGAGTGTTTCGGCTCCAGGAATTAATACTTTGCCAAAAACAGTCTGGCTCAATATCTTTTTTCTTTGGATCTGAATTCCTTTGCCAGCATTGCTTATCGTCCAGAAACCATTCGTCGTCATTTTGTTTTTCAATTGAAATGACTCGATGTCTGGGTATCGGGACATAAAAGTTTTCAGGCGTATTCCTCTCAGCCCAGAATGGGCCTGCAACATATAAATTTTGAGCCAGTTCAGCATGATTGGCGATACTTTGTTTTGTTGTATGATTGGTGCTGAAAAACAATCCTGATAAAGTTGCAGCATCAGGAGGAAATTTCGCACCCGATCGCCCGACTAAGTTCTCCGGTGATAAAAATGCTCCGGCACTGCCATACATCAATCCCAAAGGTGAAACAGTAATTAGGTGTTGGAACATAGCTGCCATCCCACTTGAATTAGGTCATCAATCCATTGCACTACTGTAAGAGGTTTGTTATTTCCTGCAATATACTCCCAACGCTTATCAGGTGGATTTTCACGAATCTTTTTACCTGCATTGTCAAAGTAGTAATCGAGAAATTTAGTGGCAAGATAGTCATTAACTTTCAGTTTGTCGGTTTCGATGAGCCGAATTGCATGACGCGATTTAAGTTGCTCCCAATCATTATAAACCTGGCTCCAGTTGGGCTCTTGTCCCCAAGTTTTACCATCCCGATCGCGATAATTATTCAATACGCAAAGATAATCCCAAGGACAAGTCCACTCAACAAATTGACCGCTATTAAAAACCACTCGAATCGTGACTCTATTTCGCCCCAAACTTTTCGCTCTTTTTTCCGCCTCCCGACAGTGCTGCAAAATATCTCGTTGAGGCACCTGATGCGCTGCCCAAACAAAGCCAACACTGTAGGTAAAATTGAGATCGAGTTCCTGTTGAACTTTGTTTTGCAGGTCTTTCCATTGTTCTTCTAGGGTTAACAACCAATGTAAAGTCTCGATCGGTTTTACTTTCTCAGGTTTTACTTCTTTTGGGCTTTCCTCGCTGTACAGCACTCCCAGAAAGTCATCGCCACCAGCATAAATGACACGCCCTTTACCTTTAGGAAATAAATCTTCTTTTTCATAAAAATCTTTTCCCCATCCCCTGATTAAATCAGTGAAGCATTTGAGCTCTTGTTCGCGCTTTTCTTCATTATTTCCAGGTCGAGTAGCAAGCTTTTTGAGCTTTTTTCCAACTTCATCACCATCGCCCATAAACCAGCCTGTCCAGTATCCGGCTTCACGATTAATATCTTTGAACTCTGGATCTTCTGGTTTCTTCTTCAATTTTTCCATCCCGATCGCATCAGCAATTTTGTCATAGGTGACTAAACGCTTCACCAATTCAGGAATACTCAGACGTTCGTTAACCGCAATATATTTCCCAATATCATCAGGCTTCGATTTCTCATATTCTCTTAACTGTTCCAACGATAGACTTGGTTTCCCAACCCTGTAATCTGGATTGTCCAGCAGCCAAGATAATCGGCGATAAAAAAGCTCTTGCTGTTCTTGTTCCTGTTTTGTGAGCGATCGCCCCGGTTCTTTCGATTCTTTACCTAATTGATGCCACGCAATCGCATCCGTCCCCGTCAAACTCGAACTCTCACCCATCCAGTTGATAGCTGTCCAATCTCGCTTTAGCTTGCGAGTTTCCAAGTCATCCATTGCCTTTTTGATGGCTTCTGTTTCAGATTCACCGTATCCCCAAAATATTTCCCAGGTATAGCTTCCCCATCTTTCCCACTCTCCTTTTTGCTTGTCTTTTTGGTCTTCGGTTTGTGACCAATAATATTGGTCTTTTGGGATATCAAGATTATCTTCTATCCAGACTCGGCAAATTAGCAAAATCTTTCGCCATTCTTCTAAAAGAGTATTTTGTACATCATTGCGCTCAAATTTCCCTTTAATTAAAATTCGATTGGGCATTCCCTCTTGGTGATCGGGCAATCCAGGGGAAATCACCTTAAGTCCTAAAGACTCTGACTTTGCTTTTTGTACGAGCTTATAACTCAAAAAAGATAAAATTAGCGAGGCCCCGTACAAATCTCGGAGTTTGCGGGATTTCTCGATAAAACCTTGAACTGGTGCAAACGAGATCGCAGTGTATTCAGACATAGATTCAATAGTTGATGACATTTGTCTGTTTTCCTGTATAGGACTAATGAAGTGCATTTCTCAACGCAGGGTGCGCTACTCGTCTACTTCTTATTAGGCAGAGTCCGGCAATGGAAATCAGGAGACTTTGCCTACAATTTTTATGACAACTGGCGATGCTTTTCCTCTGAACATATGTCCCTAGAGAAACCAGTTATATGAAGCCTTGACAGGGTTGGGCCGGGATTTTGCACCTTACTTGTTACTGTTTTTCGCGATCGATCGTTGTAGTTTCGATTCCCCGACTTCACTAAATATACCAGCCGAGCCAGCTTCATGTCTTCAAATTCACGATATTTATCAAATTTGTTGCGAAGCCTAAAGCTTGGTAAATAAAGGCTTTCTGGCATTTATATATTTTTATGTCAATATTGTCTTTTACTTGACATTTCAGGGAAAATCCCCATCTACCCTCATGGCAAAGAAACCCACCCCTCACCCCTACGCCGACAAATTAACGTTCGATCGCATAATGCTCCTAATTGCCACATTAGTAAACCATCCGGGCATCGGATACTCCGACACCGAAACCTCGGACGGCAAATATCGCGATGCTTTGCTAGAAGTGCAATCTCAATTGCAGCAAATTGCCGCCGAATTAAACATCGAATTTCCCGAAAATTATCCCGCAATTCCCACGATTCGCAAAGATTTAGAAACCTTGCGCGGTTTCGGAATCCTCGATAAAAGAATGTATCGATCGGGCTATTATCTCGGTACGGGTGCGATGACTCGGGAAGAATTGCAATTCGCATTTCAAGCCCTAGCATCCCAAGCAAAATATCAAGGAAATCCCCAAACGCGCCGGATTTATGAAAAACTTTCTAAACTGTTGCGCGGCTTGGATATCGAACTCAAAGGTCAATTGTTTTATCCCGTTCGCGAATACCTAAATCGCGCCATTATTTACACCGATCCTGTCGAAATGCTCGATCGCCGAGAATATCAAAATACGCTGTTTCACAAATTAGATATTGTCGAAACAGCAATTGTGCGCGGACAGTCGATCGAACTTTACCGTCAAAGCAATTATTACGGTACAAGCCATCTCGGTTTTCGGCAAATTTGGCCGCTGCAACTTATTTATCACGATATCGCCTGGTATCTGATTTGCGAAGATTACGACACCGGGCATTTAAGTGTAGAAAGGGTGAATCGCTTTACCAGCCACTGCGAAATTATCGATGCAGAAGGGCGCGGTTTAGCCCTACAGGAACAGCGTTTGAAAATCGCTCGCAAATTGCTAAAAATGGCTGGGGTCTGTCCTTGGGCAAGCTAGAGCAACAGCAGGCAGAATTGCAGGGAACGCTGAAGTTACAAAAAGTGAAAGTGCGGTTTTTTCAGAAAGTATTAGGATTTATTTTAGAGGGCGATCGACGACATCCGCGACAAAAGATTAAAGAAGGGCCGAGGGATAGTTTTGGCAATTTGCTGTATGTTGATTATTGGGTAGATTTGCCCGATCGCTCTTTGAACGAATTCAGTCTGTGGGTGAACAAACATATGGAACACGTACAAGTGCTTTCGCCGCCGAGTTTGGTAGAAAAACACCGACAAGCAGCGCAAGATTTGTGCGATCGATACGATCTAATATAGTTTGTAGTGCGGACATCTTGCACCAATGTCAGAAACCGGGTTTTTGGCAAATACTTTGCATCAAAGCGAATATTTTTCGTCAAAAACTCGGTTTCTCGAATAGTTTGTATCAAATCCGGTAGCATCGGAATTATTAATATTACTCACAGCCGGGACACGGCAGTGCCGTGTCCCTACAATAGATCGGGGTAGGGACACGGCACTGCTGTGTCCTCTATGTCTGCGGCAGTCCGTACTGCGAACTTTAGTTATTGCGAAATAACCTAGTTAAAATTACAGCCATCCCCGCAATCGATAAACGATTAAGCCAATGTATTCTTTTAAGGCTTTAGTTGACAGGTGTAAATAATAGGAATCAGGTAAGAAATCTAGGGCGGCTGCTTGCCAATTGTTTTGAGATTCGGCAATCTCCTGTTGCGTTATCTGAAAGTCGGTTGGTGCTGCAATAGCAGCTATTCCTTGCCGCTGGAAAATTAAGAGCGATCGAGTCATGTGCATCGCCGATGTTACTAATAATACCTGGCCTTTAATACCTCTAGCATCTAAAATTTTCCGCACGTTAACAGCATTTTGATGGGTGTTGTGAGAATCGGGATCTTGCTCAATTGCCGATGCGGGTACGCCGATTATTTGCGCGATTTCTGCCATATCTGTTGATTCAGCACGCCCGCCGCCCCTCCAATTTACCCTACCGCCGCTGAGAATTAATAGCGGGGCTTTACCTTGTCGGTACAGTCTAGAAGCGTATAAAATTCTATCGCCCGCTTCTCCTAATTCTATCCAAGGCCGCGGCGGTAATGCAGCTTTTACTCCCCCTCCCAACACCACAATTGCTGCTGTTTGAGGAAGTTGGGCGGGCGGTAGATTTTGCCATTCGAGCGATCGAACTAAGGATTTTGATACCCAACCAGTGCTGCTTAAAAGTAAAATAATTAAAGCAGCAGCTATTGGTGGCACTGCCCATTTGGGACGCCACCAAAGTGCTGCTAAGGCTGCAACCATTAACAAACAACTCAATCCCAAAGGATAAATAAATAGCGGCAGCAATTTCGACAAAAATACAAACATTGTAAATGAAGGAAGAAGGAAGAAGGAAGAAGGAAGAGCGAAGAGGAAAGAAGGAAGAAGGAAGAGCGAAGAAGGAAATCGCAGGTAGGGACACGGCAGTGCCGTGTCCTTGGGATGATTGTTCGATAGACAAACACATCATAAACCTGCAATCTGCTATCAACATAAAACCCGCTCTAGCGGGTTTTCAAAAAGTCCGCGCAGGCGAACTTTGTATGTGCAACCATCGATTGAAATCGGTGGATTAATTAATAACCTGCCTCCTCCTCGTATTCAGGAGTTTTAGTCTTCTCAGGAATATTCACCTTCGGGGCCTTGTAAGGCTTCGGGGCTTCATCGTCAGCCCAAGCATCCGCCTCCACATCATCCTCATACTCGTATTCTACTACCGGCTCCTGTTTGCGGGGAGTTTCAGTAGGGCGAATGTACGGCTTCTCTTCTTCGTAATCGTCATCCTCGTAATCGTCTTCGCCGCCCCAGTTATCCTCTTCGTAATCTTCGTAATCGTCGATTACTTGTCGCGGCGGTGGTGGTGGTGGCTGTACCGCGCGCATTTGCTGCCGCGGCGCGGGCCGACTCCACTCGGTATCTTCGTCCCAAGCTTCCTCAACTGCGGGGGCTGATACCCGGCTGCGCATTTCCGGTGCCGGTATCCGCACGCCGGGACCTAATTGATTCGGCGTGGCTATCGGTTTAGGATAGTAGCCTTGGTCCTCTTCATCCCGTTCCCAAGGCGCTTGTCCCAAGCCGACACGTTCCAGCAAACCGACACTAAGCTGTCTGAGTCTTTCTTCGGAACCTTCAAATACGATTAAACGGTTCGGGCCGCTGCTGACAACTTCTTCAATTCCCAACTCGTAGGTACTGAGCACTTGGTCGGGGATTTGCGGGATTCCCAGGGAAGCGATAATTATAGAAACTAACTTACCGTCTTCGGGGTCGAAGCGAAAACCCCGCACCCGGCCCAACATTTCGCCGGTTTCGGTAATAACTTCGCTGTTAATTAAAATGCTGTAAACTTCAACATCAACATCCTCTTCGACTGCGCTTTCATCTTCCACCAACAGCACGTCGCCGATTTCGCTGACACTGTTGAGAAACATAAATCTCGGCATTCCAGCGACAGAGAATATATTATCGCGCAGACCGATCGCCACAACTTCCCGGCGGTCAATGTCCACCCACAATTGACTTACCACCCCCAAGCGTTTGCCCCTGTCGCGGGTGATTACCTGAGTGCCGAGAAGGTCGGAGCGTTGGCAGATTTGTTCTGATGTCATCTAGCTTTTATCCTGATTTATCAAGTACATATATTACTGAACACGGCGATCGACAGCTACTCCGGGACTACAGTTTGATTCCGATAACTTGAGTATAAGCTCCCCGTGCTTGAGTGACACCAATTGTACGCTGGGCTGATTGAATCATAGGTCGCCGCAAACTCACAACAATAAACTGGGCTTGTTCGGACTGTCGTTTTATCATTCTAGCTAATCGCTCCACGTTTGCCCCATCGAGGAACATATCTACTTCGTCAAAAGCGTAAAACGTAGATGGGCGGTAGCGTTGCAGCGCGAAAATAAAACTTAGTGCGGTTAAAGATTTTTCGCCTCCAGACATGGAAGCTAAACGCTGTACGGGTTTCCCCTTGGGGTGCGCGACAAGATTCAAGCCGCTGCTGAAGGGGTCTTCTTCGTCGTCTAGTTGCAGGTAGCCGTCTCCTTCAGAAAGTTCGGCAAAAATGGTTTGGAAGTTTTCGTTAACGGCATCGAAAGCTTCTTTAAATGCGCGCCGCCTGAGAGTGGTAAAGTTTTCGATTCTCAGCAACAGTTCCGTTCGTTCTCCTTCCAATGTTGTCAATTTTTGACTCAATTCTTGGAGTCTTTCTTGAGTGCGGTTGTACTCTTCCAAGGCTAGCATATTCACCGGTTCTAACGCTTGAATCCGTTTGGCGATCGACTTGACTTCTTGTTGCAATTCTGTCAAATTGATTTTTTCCATATTTTCGGGAAGCTGCGGCACCGGATCGGGCATTTCCGCGCGCTGAGTTGCTAATTTTTCGCGAACTTCTGTTAGTTGTTCCCGGCGTTCTTGCTGAGTTTCCTGAAGTTTTTGCTGTTCCCATTCTAGCTGTTGTTTGGCTAAATGTTTTTCTCTCAGTTGAGATTCCGCCCGATCGCGCTCGCCTTTTTGCAGGCCTAATTTTGATTCAATTTCTGCCAATTGGGCCTTAGCTGCGGCAATTTGCTGTTGTAATTCCAACTGCTGGGCAACTAATCGATCGATCGCCCCGACACTGCTATGTTGCTGTACTTGCCATTCTGTCAATCTGTTGCTACTTTCGGTGATTTTCTCTTGCAAGCGCCCCGCTTGATTTTCCAAGTCTCCTTGGCGCTGCTGGACGCTTCTGAGAGCAGATTCTCGCTCTTGCAATTGAGCTTCTAGAGCGCGCAAACCTGATTGCATTTGCTGCCATTCGCTGTGACTGTTTGAGTCTTCTAACTGCGCTAATGTTTGGCGATATTGCTGCAATTGAGTTTCCTGGACGGGCAATTCTCGTTCGAGTAATTGCAATCTGTCCCGCGAATTAATTAATTCCTGAGTATTGCGAGAAATTTGCGATCGCACTTGTTCTTGCTGTCCTAGCAAGCTCTTATTTTCCACATCCAACTGTTCCAAACGCAACTGATGTTCGCGCAAATTTTGTTTCGCTTCCATCAATTCTTGACTGCGGGTTTTCACAGCAGTAGAGGCGAGTTCGATCGCGATTTTGCACCGCACTAAAATGCGATCGATTTCCTCCAATCTTTCGCGTAAAGCTGCGATCGTTCTTGCTTCCGCCTGCATTTCGCTAGCATCAACCGTACCGAAATGCAAGGTCGATCTGTTATTAGAACTTCCCCCAGTCATCGCGCCGCTAGTTTCTAGAATTTCCCCATCTAAAGTCACGATGCGGTACTGTCCCAAATAGCGGCGGGCATCGGTAAGGTTGCTAAACACAACAGTGCTGCCAAAAACATAGGCAAAAATTTCCTCATACCGCGCATCGCAGTCGATCAAATTTACAGCACAATCGACAAATCCGGCCGCTGCGCGCAAATTTCGATCGACCGTAAATCGCCCGCCCCTTATTTTATTCATCGGCAAAAACGTCATCCGGCCCGCCCGTTTTTGCTTCAAAAGTTCGATCGCCGCTGCCCCTACGCTGTCGTTTTCCACTACCATATTTCCCATGCGGGCACCCGCTGCAATTTCCAGGGCTAATTGATAGCGCGGTTCCACTCTTCCCAGTTGCGCGACTAACCCGCAAATCCCGCTAATCCCGCTTTGCACGACAATTTTTGCGGTAAACGTGCCTGTGGCTTCTTGCAATGCTTGAAACTCGACTTCTAACTTATCTAATTTGCGCTGTCTTTCCCGCTGTTCTTCCAGCAAGCGAGTCTGAGTTTCTTGCTGCAACTTAAGTTCTGCTTCGGCTTCCGCTGCTATAATTTCCAGAGATGCTACTCGATCTTTGGCTTGTTTTTGAGTTTCTAAAAGTTGGGATTCCTGAGTTTTTTTAGTTGCAATTTCCTGTTCTAATATTTGAACAGATCGCTCTTGTTCTTGAATTTGACTTTGCAGGAGCTCAATTCTTTCTTTTACTGCTGCTTGTTCGGCGCGCTGCGGTTCCAAACTTTGCTGAATTATTTCTATTTGGTGGTGCAATTCTGTTTGCTGCTGCACCCAAGCTTCTGCACTTGAGGCGATCGTACTTGCTACTTCTCGATTTTCATCTAACACTTTTTGCGCTGCATCGCGCTGTTCCTGCAAACTTCCTTGCTGGGAATTAACATAAGATATTTCAATCTCAATTTGCTCCAAACTTTGCTTGAATTGCCGGATTTCTTGCTCGGTTTGTGCTATACTTGCAGCTAATTGTCCGGCAGTTGCTTCTAAATCTTGCTTGCGATTTTGCAACTGCCGCTGTTCCGCTTCCCGTTCGGCAATCGTCGATTGCAAAGCCAATAATTCCGATTCTCCCAAAGCTTTAACTCTAGCATTCAGCGCGTCGAGTTCGGCGGCGGCTGCGTCAATTTGAGTGTTGACAGCTTGCAATTGTTCGGTAAGATTGGTAGAAGTGCGATCGCCCGCTTCAATTTGTTCGCGCAGCTTCCATTCCTGCTTTTGCAATTGTTGGAATTTCAGCACGGCTTCCCACTGCGACTTTTCTTGAAATTCCGCCCGCAACTTTTGATATTTTTCTGCTTTCGTGCGGTCTGAAGCCAATCTATCCCGCTGAGAAATCAACTCTTTTTCGACAATTCTGCTGCGTTCTTCAACTTCCTTAACTTCATCCAGTTTCTGCCTAGCTAAAGTAATTTTACGATCGAACTGCGCCACCCCCGCCAACTCATCAATGATTTCGCGGCGTTCCTTAGAATTCATCGAAATAATGCTAGTAACGTCCCCTTGCAGCACGACGTTATAACCTTCTGGATAAATCCGCAAGCGGTTGAGTTGTTCGTGCAGTTGAGTCAGCGTGCAAGCTTCACCGTTGATGTAATAATTTGAAGTGTAAGTACCTTGGCGAGTTACCCGCAATTTCCGAGTCACGCTCCACTCGGACGATTTTGGATTTTGGATTTTGGATTTTCGATTGGTAGCAGATTGTTGAGTTTCAGCAATTTCGATGTCGGCGATTTCTGCTGCTGATAATTCAGACGATTTTAGATTTTGGATTGCGGAATCGGGCAATTTTTGATTTTTGCTTTTTGATTTGCGATTTTTTGCGGGAGATTGTCCGTTATTCTCAGTTTCTGCGATTTCAAGTTCAATATTATCGGTGTCTGCTTCCGATAAATCGGGCGATGCGAGATTGGTAGTAGAGTCTGAAGTTTCTGCGGCAAGTTCTAGATTTTCGACTGCTTCCAAAGATATTGCTTCATCATCATCCTCAAACCATTCATCGCCGACACCTTCGAGAGCGAAAGTTGCGGTAACGCTAGCTTCGATCGTACCGCGTTTGTTTTGAGCGCTGTTCACCAAATCCGGCAATCTTTCAGCCCGCATCCCCTTAGAAGTCGAAAGTCCCAGACAAAACAGCAAAGCATCGAGGATATTCGATTTCCCGGAACCGTTGGGGCCCGAAACCACGGTAAAACCCGGCAGCAGAGGAATAGCCGTCGTGCCGCCAAAAGATTTAAAGTTAGTTAGTTCGATCCGCTTGATGTGAACCATGTGCTGCGACTAGCTTCGGCCGGAGGGACAATCGATTTTAGATTTTGGATTTTAGATTGGGGATTGGGGGATTATCGATTTTGGATTTTAGATTTTAGATTGGGGATTGGCGATTTTAGATTTTGGATTTTAGATTTTAGATTGGAGATTGGGGATTGACGATTTTCGATTTTATATTTGAGCAAGCGAGCCTGCGAATCAATCTGTCAGCCGTTTCTCACCCCAGACCGAATTGCTTTCGGTTATTTTTCACACGTTAGCACAGACACACAGGGTGATGACTAATGTATCAACTTTAGCAACCCCCGATCGAGCCACCATCGGGATTTGAGGTTTGAGATTTGAGAAAGAGACACGAATCTGGGGGCTTGTATCCCGACAGCAGACTCGCGCACCAGTCAAGCCATAACATCTCGCGCCCAACCCGCAGCCAGAAACAAACTGTTAATTTCGATACATTCAATTCAATTTCAACCGATCGCGAGCATTCGATCGATCGAGCTTGAAAGCCTTACTGTCACTGTATTTAGCAAACTTAACTGCTGAAAGAGTTTGCATCCCCCCCTAGACATATAAAAACTTTCCGGTAAAATCGAAACCAAAATTAATAATCTATAAAAGTAACAACACAAAATTATGGAGGGCAAAGCCATTACACCAGCTCCGAACGCATCCACTAAGTCAGCTTCACCCGAAAGCGACCGAGAAGTATTGAAAATTTGGGGGGGCCACTCCCTCAAAGGACAGGTCAAAATCAGCGGTGCCAAAAACTCAGCTTTAGTAGTGATGGCAGGAACGCTGCTGTGTCCGGACGATTGCCGGCTGCGAAATGTTCCTTCCCTAGTCGATATCGCCGGCATGGCTCAAATTTTGGCGGCGGTGGGAGTCAAAATCGAACAGAATGGCGATGTTTTAGACATTAACGCCAGGAATATCCTGGATACTCAAGCCCCCTACGAATTAGTCAGCCAACTGCGGGCCAGTTTCTTTATTATCGGGCCGCTGCTAGCGCGTTTGGGATTTGCGAAAGTGCCTTTGCCCGGAGGGTGTGCCATCGGAGCCCGGCCTGTGGAACTCCACGTTAGAGGCTTGCAAGCCCTCGGTGCCGAAGTCCACATCGACCACGGAACGGTACACGCCTATGTTAAAGGGCCGAACCGCCGCTTGAAGGGAGCTAAAATTTATCTCGATTATCCTAGTGTCGGGGCTACGGAAACTTTGATGATGGCGGCAACCCTGGCGGATGGGGAAACTATTATCGAAAATGCCGCCCAAGAACCGGAAGTTGTGGATTTGGCGAACTTCTGTTGCGCGATGGGAGCAAAAATTCAAGGTGCCGGTACGAATACGATCGTAATTTCGGGAGTGCGGCAACTGCATTCTGTAGACTATCCGATTATTCCCGATCGCATCGAAGCGGGTACATTTTTAATAGCAGGTGCGATCGCTCGTTCTGAAATCAGTTTGGCACCAGTCATTCCCGACCATTTGACCGCAGTAATTGCTAAGTTGCAGGCAATTGGAGCCAAAATTATTGTCGAAGCGCCGGACATCGTGCGCATAGTTCCCGCCTACCGACACGGTGCTACAGATATCGAAACTTTGCCTTATCCCGGTTTTCCTACAGATATGCAAGCTTTGTTTATGGCTTTGCTGACGCTGAGTGAAGGGGACAGCTTGATTAAGGAAACCGTGTTTGAGAATCGCTTGCGCCACGTAGCGGAACTCAATCGCATGGGTGCAGATATTCGGGTGAAAGGTAATGTCGCGGTGGTGCGGGGCGTGGCGAGACTGTCGGGCGCGCCGGTCATGCCTACGGATTTGCGGGCTTCGGCAGCTTTGGTGCTGGCGGGACTGGCAGCAGATGGCGTCACTACGATTAATAGTTTGCAGCATTTAGACCGCGGTTACGAACAGTTAGAGGTGAAGCTGCAAAAATTGGGTGCTAAATTGCTGCGGGTAAAAGCGTCAGAAGCAGCTAATGCTGAGCTTCCTGTCGAAATCGGGCGATCGGGTTTACATTAAGAAGGAAGAAGGAAGAAGGAAGAAGGAAGAGGGAAGAGGGAAGAAGGAAGAAGGAAGAGGGAAGAGGGAAGAAGGAAGAAAAGGATTAATTCCCAATTCCCAATTCCCAATTCCCAATTCCCAATTCCCAATTCCCATGTCAACTGTCAACTGTCCACTGTCAACTAAAAAAAATGCCGAACATACCGCTAATTGGTTTGAAAGCGGATCGATTTCGCCACCCGCTGGACCTCGAAGCTACAAATACTCTCAAACAACTGCCGGGTCTGGATTTGATGGTGCGGCAGTTGCTGGGACAAATTGGCGAACAATTTTTCATGCTGGAAAATCTGGCATCTAGCGTCCAAGTGGGCGAGAATCAACTGCCCCACCTGCATCACTTGCTGTTGGATGCTTGCAAAACTCTGGATTTGGAACCGCCCCAGCTTTACGTGCGCCAGCATCCGATGCCGAATGCTTACACTTTTGCGATGCGGGGGCGGCAGCCTTTTGTGGTGGTGCACACTTCTCTCATCGATTTGCTGACGGATGCTGAAATTCAGGCGGTAATCGGTCACGAGTTGGGGCATTTGAAGTGCGAACACGGAGTTTATTTGACTCTGGCTAATTTAATCGTGCTGGCGGCAGGCCAAGTTTCGCCTTGGGGAACTCTGTTGGTGCAGGGCTTGCAGGCGCAAATTTTGGAATGGTTGCGCTGTGCGGAATTTACGTGCGATCGAGCTGCTTTGCTTGCTACTCAAGATCCGAAAGTGGTAGCATCGGTGTTGATGAAACTGGCCGGAGGTTCGCCAACTTTAGCTCCCAAGCTGAATGTAGATGCGTTTTTGGCGCAAGCGCGGACTTACGATGATATCAGCACTTCTCAGTTGGGTGAAATGCTCAAACAAGCTCAAACAGCGCAGTTGAGCCATCCGGTGCCAGTTTTGCGGGCTAGAGAAATAGATCGATGGGCGAGTTCAAAAGATTATGAATCTCTACTTGTGCAAAGTCGATCGGCGTGTTATGATGGTAAAGCCAACCGCAAGGGCGGGTGGCGAAATTGGTAGACGCATCAGACTCAAAATCTGACACCGAAAGGTATGAGAGTTCGATTCTCTCCCCGCCCACTCCTAGAAAAGCTTGATAGCTTAAGGGTTCCCGGTACAACACCGGGAACCCTAATTTATTTTTAAATTATTATACTTATAGTATGTGTTGGGTTCACTTCGTTCAACCCAATCTACAGAAGGGATTGAGAGGGAAATTTAAGCGCGATCGCGAACGAGAAGTTTAGAAGTTATATGTTGCTATAGTGATTTGATATCGTTTGCGGCTGTATCGGCAGGATTTAACCGCAGAGAACGCAGAGGGCGCAGAGAGAGAGAAGAGAGAGATGAATAATTCCGATGCTACCGGATTTGATATGAGTTATTTTAAATTATCTCGAAAAGTTGCGATCGACTGTTGTTTCCTGCTGTTACTCGTTCTCGTAATAGTTGCGGTAACTTCACTTTACGTATCTAGCGAACGTACTTTTTATTGGTGGGATTACGCGGGCTACAATACCGCTACGGTGAATACAGCTAATTTATTTCGAGATGCACCGGCAAAGGCTTGGCGCGAAGTTATCGAATCCCTTGCTAAGGAAAAAAATTTACTGATTTCTTTGCCTCTAATACCGTTTATTCTGTTATTCGGCGAATCGCGGCTGAGTTACATTCTTGGTGTTTCGCTGATTTACGTGCTGCCATTTCGCTTGTTGTTGGGGGCGATTGCTGCAAGATTAATTTTAGTCGATCCGCAACGGGTATTTTGGTCAACGGTATTTTTGAGTTTGTTGATTCCCATGAGTTGGATACCGACTTTGCGGGGTTATTTGGATACTGGCGGTTGCGTGTTTGTCGCTTTGGCAATTTTGGTTTATGTGGGGGATGTCAGGCTGAAAAGTTGGTGGCGAATTCCGTTAATTGGATTTTTGCTGGCGGGGGCGATTTTGTTGCGGCGGCATTTTGCTTACAGCGCGATCGCATTTTTTGGTGCGGCCACTTTGCAGGTTATTATAGATTTTATTATACATTATCTGCGTAGGAACAAGGCAATGCTGCATCCCTACCAATCGTGCGGAAATGAGGAAATATCTCGTTTTTATCCGCAATCGGGGTATAGAGAAATGTCTCGTCCTTACCCGCAATCTGAGGATACGGCAGTGCCGTATCCCTACAGGAAATATTTATGGGAATTTGGTGTAAAATTTGGTGTAAAATTGAGCGCGATCGCGGCAATTAGTTTTACTATTTTAATGTTGGTGGCGGGAGATTTTACGCGCAGTGCCGTGACGGTGAATTACCGCGATTTGTATGCGGCTTGGAGTTTGCCTTTGGGCGATATTTTAAATCGTTATGCGGGTTTTTACGGTTTGGGAACTTGGCTGTTAGTTGCTGTCGGTTTTTCTGCAGGTATTGCAACTGGGATGCTGGCGTTAGATGCTGCTATTTTTGTTGTGCTGTTTGGAATTTTGTCGCTGATATTGTGGCTGGTTGTCTTGCGTTACGGCTATTTGCACTATACGATTCATATCACGCCGATCGTACTTTTGGGACTCTCTGCTTTTTTCTGGACGAGTTGGCTGAAACTTCGGGGAAAAGTTCGCTATTTAATGTTGGGCGTGGCGGGTTTTTACTTAATCGTAAATGTCGCAGTCGGGTTAATTCCCGTAAAATTGGATTTGTCAAAATTGTTTGCGACTAATTTTGGGCCGTTAGTGCGATCGGACTACAGCGAAATGCTAAAATTAGTAGAGTTTCTGCGAAAACTAGCACCAAACCAAGAACCGATTTATATTGCAGGCGCTTCCAACAATTTTAATGCGAATATTCTCAGACAAGCGAATCGCAAAATCAATCCTCCCGAGGATTGGTGGAAATTAAATGCGATTGGGAGGCCGCAAATTGACTCGCGCGATACTTACCCGCTACCTGAGTTGTTGCAGGCGCAATATGCGGTAGTTGCCGTTCCTTTTCAGCAGGTATTGCCGGGGGACGAACAAGTTTTGCGATCGGGCGAGCAAGATGTTGTTAAAGTTGTTTATGATGCTTTCACTCAAAATTGGGAAATCGCGTGGGATTTCCAGTTGCTGCCGGAACAGTTTAAGTTAGAAAATAACGTGACTGTCAGCATTTACCGGAGAATTCGCCCGACTTCGATAGAGGTAGCAGTAAAAACATTGGCAGCAATGCAGCGGCAAATAGTCGATCGACCGGGAACTCAGTTAGATTGGATTAGTTTGCAGCAATCTGTTTATACCAGTCAGAATTATTCGGTGATTCGAGCAGCGGATAACTTATATAATATTGTAACTGAGCCGATTAAAAATAGCAAGCAACTCGCTACATCTTTTCTGTATTTAGGTGCGATTTCCGAGAAAGCGCGAGTTACGGGAAAACTCAATTTACCAAACCAAGAATGTCCGGGAGTTTTGCTGCGGTTGACTTTGTGGAACGATCGAGGTAAATCGATCGACTCGGCCGAGATGGTTTACAGTAAAATAAGTGCGATCGATTTAAATCTCTTAGTGGAGGGGAAAAATCCCAGTTACCTGCTGCTGGAAGTATTGAGTAGTAGCAAACAAGATTTAACAGATCGATGCCGGTTGGAGATTGACAATTTAGCTGTACGATAATTTTAAATAAGATCGGGTCGATCGCAATCTTAAGATAAACAGAGGTACATTGAGATTTGTCGTTGGGAGAGGGCGGGTTTATTATATTGTTGATTTGAGGCAATGATTGTTGGTGAACCCGCCCTACAGGAATTATCGATATAAATCCTATCTTTCTCTCTCCTCTTTCCTTCTCTGCGCCCTCTGCGCCCTCTGCGGTTCAAAAAAAACTCTTTCAGCAAAAAGTTTAACCATCAATGCAGGAACAAAAAACATCAAACTGGTATTTTCATCTCTCCCTCTATACCTTTATCATCACCGGCGGATTGATAGCAACAGGATACATTTTCCCCATTGGAGGCAATTTTCCTGAAGTACCGCCGATCGAACTCATGCTAAATCCCGAAATGTATAAAACTGATTACTACGTTCGGGAAATGGTGAAATTTAATCCGCGATACTACTATTATTATATCATATATTTCCTCGCCAACTTAGGAACCGGCATTCCCCTAGCGCATTTTATTTTTCAATTTTTAGCCTTCGCTTCATTTATTCTAGCTTGTTACGCAATTATCAAAATTTATACTAATTCCAAACTGCCCGCAGCAGCGCTGACTTTTTTATGTATCGCCGCTTCATTTACCGATGTGGGAAACACGCTGATATTTTCTACTAAATCAGTACCCAGTACCTTCGCGATGGCCTTTGCAGTTTGGGGAATTTATTTCAGTTTGCGCCAGAAATGGCTGTTGGGATATTTATTTTTTGGATTGGGTTGTTTGCTGCAATTTTTAGTCGGTTTGCTACCGGGATTGATGTTGGTTCCAGTTTTAGCAATTGAGTGTTTTAAAAAGCGGAATTTTAAAATCTTAATTTGGTCGATCGCCCTTTTAGCAGTAATGGCTGGTATAGTATATGTACCGATGTTACTGACGGGAACCACGAGCACGCAAACAATCGATAATGCCGAGTTTGTCTTCATTCACGCGAAAGTTCGCAATCCCCACCACATTCTACCTTCCAATTGGAATATCGGCAATTGGTTGAATTTTATTTGTTTCATTATTGGCGGTTTGCTGTGCATCAAAAATGCCGATTTGCTGGAAAAAGAAGCGAAAGTTAACTTTTCCGTAATTGTCGGTACATCACTTATTGCACTGTTTCTGAATTACGTATTTGTAGAAATTTACCCCGTCGCATTTATCGCCAAACTGCAATTAGCCCGAACCGTACCTTTTGCCCAACTCATTATATTTATAGCAGTAAGTTTGACGGTCGATCGACTTTACAGAAACAAACAAATAGCTGTTGGCTTGCTGCTGTTAATTATATTGACTTTACCTTGGAGAGGTATCGCATTCTTAGGATTGTCACTTTGGCAAACAGCAAATTACGTATTTCCCAAACGCTACAACATATTGTTGTGGATTTTAGCAGCAGGAACGTCGATATTGAGCTTAGCATATCCGCTGACGGATTCGTGGGAAATTATGGGCGATCGCATTCTCAGCATTCCCATATTTTTCTCGATTCTCAGCGTCCCATTTATTTTAGAAAAAACATCAGTTTCTGAACATACCAAACGAATTATAACTCACGCATTAGCTTCGATAACCGCTGTCACCCTAGTTTTAGGAGTAGCAGGAATCTTACCCAAGCCGATATTAAATTTATTTCAAACAAGAGTCAATGTCAATGCGGTTCCCAAAGACGATTTAAGCAAATTAGCCGTAAGATTCGGACGGAATAGCAATCGCGATGCGCTGGTATTAATTCCGCCGTCAGTTACCAGCTTTCAGTATTTTTCCGAAAGGGCGATAGTTGTCAATTTCAAAAACTTTCCCTTTACCGAACAAGGAATTAAAGAGTGGAAGAATCGCATGGAAGCTATTTTGGGAGTTCCCTTAAACTCGCAAATGATTTGGGGCGGAAACGATTTCTTCAGCCGTCGCAGCGGTGAAGATTTAGTCAAAGTAGCGAGAAATTATAATGCAGATTATATTCTAACTCGCAGCGATTGGCATCCAAATATTCAAGGAGAAATAGTCGATCGAGAAGGCAAATGGATACTTTTTAAAATCTGAAATACAATGCTGACTCAAGTTTTCACTACAAACTTAAATTATACCAAATTACGATCGAACTCTCAATATGTTCTCACCCTTCTCTCTGCGTCCCTCTGCGCCCTCTGCGATTTATGATAAAAGAAGTATTTAAGGCAGACTTGCTATCAATCCTCGTCTTTTGCGCACTGAAGTCCTCACGACAAACCTGCTAAACATTAAAATCGGAATCATCGATAATTTCGCAAATCTGCTTGTCCGCGTAATCTGCATCCACATTCCGCGCGATTAACTCCGCCAAAATTCCCAAAGAAATTAACTGTACCGACAGAATTGTACACAAAATCCCGAAAAATAACAAAGGTCGGTTCCCGATCGGACCGAAATTCATCCCCGCCAAATTTAAAAACCAAATTACAATCAAATAACTCAGCGAAAGAGTTCCAACCAAGCCAAAACACAACCCCAATCCTCCAAACAAATGACCCGGTTTGTGCAAATAATGCGTCGTCGCCAACACCGTCAGCAAATCGATAAATCCCCGCGCGTAACGTTCCCAGCCGTAATTGGATTTACCGTGGCGTCGCGGGTGGTGTTCGACAACCACTTCGCCAATTCTAAAACCCAAATTATTTGCCAAAGCCGGAATGTAGCGGTGCAATTCGCCGTATAATTTAATCGGTTCCAAAACTTCCCGGCGGTAGGCTTTAAAACCGCAATTCATATCGTGCATTTTCACGCCTGTCAGCAAGCAAGCCACGGTATTAAACAGTTTGGAAGGTAAAGTTTTGGAAAGCGGATCGTTCCGCTGTTTTCGCCAGCCGGAAACTAAATCGAATCCCGATTCTAAACGATCTAAAAATTTGGGAATTTCAGCGGGATCGTCTTGCAAGTCGGCGTCGAGGGTAAAGATGATTCTCCCGGCTGCTTTGCGAAATCCTGCGGAAAGGGCGGCGGATTTACCGAAATTGCGGCGCATTTTAATGGCTTTAATTTCTTTGGAATTTTTGTTAGCTAAATCGGCTATTTCCTGCCAAGAATTATCGCGGCTGCCGTCGTCTATGAAGATGATTTCGTAATTGTCAGTTCCGGTTTGGAACATGACAATTTGGATTTTTTCAAATAGGATTTTGATGGTTGCTTCTTCGTTGTGGACGGGAATTACAAAGCTGATTTGTTTTAGCATGATTTTTTTACCGCAGAGGGCGCAGAGGGCGCAGAGGGGGAGAGGGGGAGATTTTAGACTTTAGACTTTAGATTTTCTGATTGGGAGATTGGGAAAATTACCACTTACCAATTACCAATTACCCATTACCCATTACCCATTACCTTTTCCTATAATTTGAGAGTTGCGCAATGCTATCCATCCTTTGCGGTTTTTAAATGAGGCATAGGCTGTGAGTAATGTTTCTTTTGAAGTTGTTTGAATGTAGCCTTTCCAGGCTGCGAATTCGTAGGCGGGACCGAATACTTTGGCTAAGTCGGGGCGGGGAAATCCTGTCATGGCGAAGCCTTGGACTGTGTTTTCTCGATCGAGAATGACTATACATTTTACATTGTTTTCGGTGTCTCCAATCCAACCGCTGACTCTTGCTGCTGCGGGCGCTAGTTTGGTGACTGTATCGAAGTATCCGGGTACTCCTTCTTTTGGCGCTGAAAGTAAATTCGGATCGATTTTGGTATTTAGTGGCGCGCAGAAGTTGTGTTGTTTGATGTCTCGATTAAACGGTACTAAATTTTGAGTTTTTAAGGCATCAATTAATCCGACAAAAGCGGCCGGCCTGTTGCCTACTCTTTCTTTAATTAATCCGATGTCGGTGATGCCTAATTGCAGCGATAATGCTACTAAGGGTTGATAAGTTGCCCTGCGGGCGATCGCACTTGCGGTTTTGCCTCCGACGCCGTACATTAAAATAATTAACACTATTGAAATTGCGAGTAATGGTGTTAACAAACGTCCTTGAATTCTCGGTATTAGTTGCAATTCGCGCGCGCCTAATACTGTTAGAATAATTGCACTCATCCAAAACAAGGCTGGCAGTGTGGCGTAGCGGGAGGCTGTTGCTTGTTCGACGCCAAATCCCGATCGACTTACAGCGGCCATTAACGCAGTTTGCAATACGTATAATTGGATTGACAGCCAAGGCAGCCAATCGGCGCGATCGAGCTTTTTTACAAACAGCCAATAACCGATAAAACCCGTCATTAAGATTAAGCCGATCGTTCCGATAATTGAAGCTACAATAATATTTTCGCTGAAAATTCCGCCGAGATAGGTGGGAATGTATTCGAGGGTTTTTAGCGGATTAATTTTTGTTAAAGATGGATGGTGTGATGGAGTTTTATATGTTATAAAATAGAGAGAGATAACTGCGATCGACGCCGCAAAATACAAATATGTAACGCGCCGGGGAAACCGCAAAACCACAGCCGTCGCGCACAATATCGGCCACAAACCTAAAGGCGTACTGTAACTGATGCAGCCTAAAATTCCGAACAAAATACTGCCAATTACCCAAGCATTCCGTAGAGGCGGTGTCTCCGTGCCTGCCCCCGCAACGTTGATAAAAATAGCATTTACAAAAATAGCATACGATCGCAAACAAAATATCGCACAAATAACAAACAAATTAGCAATCACCCAGTGAACGCCGCTAAATCCCCGCATCCAATTGTGCGCCGCCGCCGGAGTAAAGTTAAAAATAGCAACGCACAAAACTAGCGATACAAACAGCAGTGGAAAACGCCTTAAATTTAATGGCAGCAACGCAATCAATACGTGACATTGAATCCAAGCCAAGAACCAAGCTACCAAACACAAACCGATATTTGAACCTTGAGTTACAACTATATTTAAAGCATAAATAATTGCCGGAATTAAGACAAAGTGTTCGTTTGCCCGAAAAATCCAATTAAAAGGATTGGTAGAAAAGCCGTCAGTAGAATAAAAATTCCAAGTCATCCACCAATAATCAAAATTAGACAAGTCTCCCGCTTGCGATATTAAGTACAAAATATAAGAGGCTGGAATTGAGATGCCGATAACTGATGCTGCAATTAAAATATCTGGTTGCTTGATTTTCATGGATGGGGAAATGGAAATATTTTCAATCAATGTTCGTAGTGAAAACTTCAGCCCGCAGGAATCGAAGACTGAGGTCATCACTACAAACTCATGTTATCGCGATCTAAATTCGCGTTGTAACAACCTCGCTGTCAAATTTTAACCGCAGATTGATGCAGATGAACGCAGATGAACGCAGATAATTGCCATAACTGTCAACTGTCAACTATCAACTGTCAACTGTCAACTCTTTAGCCAGCATTTGTCTGAGTCCCTGCCGCCAGTGGGGAGGATGCGCGCCCAAAACTGCCGATATTTTCCCTGTGGAAAGTACAGAAAAAGCCGGACGTTTTGCGGGTGTCGGATATTCGGCTGTGGTGATGGGAATTACGCGCTGAATTTTGAGGGGAAAACCGATTTGATCGGCTTCTTCAAAAATGGCGATCGCGAAATCGTACCAACTGCAAACACCACTATTAGTATACTGGTAAGTTCCGCAAGTTTCTGGTCCAATTTTAGGAATTAACTGCGAAATTGCCTCAGCTAAATCCTTCGTCCAAGTAGGGCTGCCGATTTGATCGGCTACTACTCGAATTTCTTCTCTTTCCTTGCCCAACCGCAGCATGGTTTTGACAAAATTGCCTTTGCCTTCGTTGCCGTAAACCCAGGCGGTTCTAATAATTATGTGGCGGTTTCCGGCTTTCCGAATTGCTTCTTCCCCTGCTAATTTTGACTTGCCGTAAGTTCCCAGCGGGTTCGTATTATCTGTTTCCAAATAAGCTAAACCGCTGCTGCCATCAAATACATAATCGGTGGAAATGTGAATTAAAGTTGCCCCGATTTTTTCGCATTCTTCGGCAAAAATTCCGGGGGCAATACCGTTAACGGCGTGCGCTAATTCCGGTTCGCTTTCGGCTTTGTCTACTGCCGTATAAGCGGCCGCGTTGATAACTAAATCCGGTCGAACTTCCGCCATGACTTGACGGATGCTTTCGGGTTGGGATAAATCGAGGCGAGTTCGATCGACCGCAATTACCTCGCCGATTGATAATAAGATTGGCTGCAATTCTTTCGCTAGCTGTCCGCTACCTGCAAGTAAAATTTTCATTATCTAAAATACTTGAGCTCTTTTCAATGTTTGTCCGGCTTTGTCTTTACCTGATAAATTTGGTTCCGCACCATTTAAGGGCCAGCCTATAGCCAAATCTGGATCGTTCCATACTATACACCGCTCGTGCGCCGGTGCGTAGTAATCTGTAGTTTTGTACAAAACTTCCGCCATGTCTGATACGACCAAGAAACCGTGCGCAAATCCCGCCGGCACCCAAATTTGCCGCTTATTTTCTGCACTCAAAAAATAGCCCACCCACTGTCCGAAAGTCGGCGAACTTTTTCTAATATCCACCGCTACATCAAATATTTCACCTGCGACAACCCGCAGCAATTTGCCTTGAGGCTGCTGCATTTGGTAGTGCAAACCCCGCAACACATTTTTTGAGGATTTAGAATGATTATCTTGCACGAACTCTGCCGTCACGCCAGTTTTTTCGACAAAAGCTTTGTGATTGAAACTCTCAAAAAAGAAACCTCGATCGTCCCCAAAAATCTTGGGTTCAATTATCAATACGTCGGGGATTTCGGTACATATAACGTTCATAGTTGGCTGCGGTGCGTGATAAACTCATACTCAGTCTATGCTATTTTACAATGAACGCCAACACTTATCTCAAAAAATTGTACGCCAATCGATTTGATGCCATACAGATGCAAGCAAAAGTAGCACTCTGGAAAGTTTTAGTTGACGAGTTTTTACAAGGCTATGTTCCTCCTGCATCAGCAGTTTTAGATATTGGCGGCGGCTACTGCGAGTTTATCAATCAAATTCGGGCAGCAGACAAATGTTTGATCGATCTAAATCCCGATGCTAAGTTATTTGCTAATCCTAATGTTGAGATAATTAATGCTGATGTGTTGAGTTTGGGCGATTCTACTGCGTTTAGTGAAAAGTTCGATCGCATTTTTATCTCGAACTTTTTTGAACACCTCCGCAACAAGGAAGAGTTGGTACAGATTATCTCATTTTGCTTTGATGCCCTCAAGCCTGGTGGTTGTCTGTTGGTGATTCAACCCAATTTCAAATACTCTTACAAGGAATATTACGATTTTATCGACCATCAATTACCGATAACTCACTTATCGCTGCAAGAACTTTTACAAACAGTTGGGTTTAAGATTGATGTAATTATACCGAAATTTTTACCGTTTTCGACGAAGGGCAGACCGACTTCGCCCTTGCTGTTGAAAGTTTATTTAAAATTACCTATTTTATGGCAGTTTCTGGGAGGACAAATGTTTGTTAAGGCTTCAAAGAATTAAAAGCCAAACCAAATTTACAGAAGTCATCTATCTTTTTATCCTGCGTTACTAATAAAAAAAGTTAACTGCCAACGATCGACTATCAACTGTTAACTGTTTAATAATTCATTAACTGGAATACTAAAACCTGGTAAAACAACTTGAGTCCTAACAACTTCTCCAGCAATAAAGATGGTTCGCGTTTGTTTAGTTATGACAATAATCCATTGATTTTCAGGATATACCAGCCAAACTTCCTCACTTCCCGATGCTAAATATTCCGCAGCTTTAGCAATGACATCTTCCGCTAAATCTGTTGGCGAAACTATTTCAGCACATAAAGGAAAACTCTGCGGCAGCACTTTGAGATTGCCAAATTGTGCGACTAATTCAGGCGGTAGGTAAGCAACATCAGGATAGCGCCCCTGCTTGTTAGTTCGACAGGGAACGTCGGTATAAACCTCTCCTCCCAGCCCGCTGGAGTCTTTATAGTTTCTCCAATAAAAGTAAAGATTTCCTTGTACCTTGCTATGCTTGAGAGTCATGCCATTTTTCTCCAATAATTCGCCATCAACCCACTCTTGAAGATCTGGTGGATTGTCCATCCATTCTTCTAAAGAGTAGATTTTCGATGCCGGGGCAGCAACTTCAGACACTATCATATTTTTTGTTCTCCGATCGAGCGTTTTTTAGATCGTACCATATCAAATAAAAACGAGGCAAATAAAAACAACGATCGATGACTATTGTTGTAAGGTGCGTCGCCGTGAGATTATCGATATTTTGGAAAGATTTTTGATGGCGACGCACCCTACGACTATCGACTCTCAACTGTCAACTGTCAACTATCAACTGTCAACTATCAACTACCTTTACTCAATAAACTCGTACATTTTCTGCACCCAATTTTCGCGAATTTCCTCCCATTCTTCTGTCACTGATTCCCAAGTAACATTGCTTTCAAGTTCCAGCAACAAACTCGATAATTCTTCAACACTCGATGCTGCTGCACATTCTTCAACCCAAGCATCCCGACGCTGTTTCCATTGATTTTGTACCGATTCCCACTGCAAATTTGATTCAAATTCAATTAATAAATCGACCAGATCCGAATCCTTCGCTGCTGATGTCACATCGCTTACCCAACTGTCGCGGCGTTCTTTCCATTCTGCCGTTACTGATTCCCAAGTAACATTGTTCTCAAACTCTAACAATAATTGATTTAGTTCCACCATATTAAACGTTGTTTTGTTTGTTGTTGGCGATACGATTATACTGTTTTTGTCAATTCAAGGTGTTAATTATTTTTAAGATTATGAGACATTTTAATGTATAATAAATTACAGAAAATATGACTGAAACGTATTAACCGTTATCCAAGTTGTAAGTAGTTTTGCTGAAACAGTAGTTAATGAAATGATGGACGATCGACTTTTTTTAGATGCACTAAATATTCCCCGCAGTTGGAGGCGCGGTGAAGGAGATTGGACGGGAGTGGTGGCAGCAATTGCTAGAGGAGAAACTGTGGAAGTAATTCAAGAAATCGGTTCAACTTCGTGGCAAGAAAGTTTGCCTGCCGGACATTCTTTGTATTTACATCAAGAAGATACAAGGCAAAATATTGGAACTATTAAAGGAAGAATTTGGATTAGTTTCACCCAGAGAAGATTGGCCCTGGAGTCTGCTTTGCCAAAAGTGCAGTTGCATCCGAGAGTATTGTGGGTAGGAATAGGTTGCCAAAGGGGAACTCCGGCGGAATTAATCGCAACTGCGGTGCAACAAGTATGCCGCGCTTATCATTTAGCAGCAAGTGCGATCGCGGGTATTGCCACAATAAATAGTAAAGCTAATGAAACTGGAATTATCGAACTTTGTCAAGAGCGCCACTGGCTTTTAAAAACCTTTGCGGCGGATATTTTAAGTTCTGTAGCAGTTCCCAATCCTGCTAATTTTGCAGTGAAAGCAGTCGGGACACCCAGCGTAGCAGAAGCGGCGGCAATTAGTGCAGTTAGCGAAGTATTATCAACCGCAGATGATGCGGCATTTATTTGCTGTTTAAAACATCCCCTATTAGTTCCCAAAAAAATAGTTCGATCGCCCGAAACACCAGCCTCTGTAACAGTAGCCGTTGCTGTTAGCGCGATCGAATATTTGGGATAATATTTTACTGGGCAGCAGAACTATCCAAATTCACAAAACGGCCGATAAATCCCGAAATAAAAGACAATACGATCGAACCGAATAAAGCAGGCCAAAAACCGTTAACCGCAAAACCGATACTGAACGCGCCAGCCAACCACGAAGCTAAGGAAAGCGAAATTGCATTCACCACAAACAAAAACAAACCTAAAGTAAGAATGCTCAAAGGCAGCGTCAGCAATGTAATAATCGGCCTGACAACCGCATTCACAAATCCGATAACCACAGCGGCCAGCATGGCGGCTGGAAAGCTAACCACCGTAATTCCTGGTACAATATTAGCGGTAACAACTAGCGAAACCGCAGCCACGACCCAAGTTAAGAAAAAACTCAGCATATCGTTCTTTTCCATCTCCATCACTATTAATTGAGATTGTAATTGAGATTGTAACTGTTCAGTCGATCGACCTGAGTTCGGGATACACTACCAAATACCCACCTTGCAAGGATACCCAATTTATGAAATTCCGACAACTAGCTGCGTTTCTATTGACACTAACTATTTTAATCTTTTCGCAACCCGCGCGGGCGCAATCTAAATATTACGCCCCTCCCCTATCTTTTAGCAACGCGGAACTGACAAGGCGCGATTTTTCCGGTCAAATGCTGCGGGCGGCAGAATTTTCTAATGCTAATATGGATTTGGCTAATTTTGCGAATGCCGATTTGCGGGGAGCAATTATGAGCGCTTCGGTGATGACTCAGGCAAATTTGCACGGTGCAAATTTAACTAATGCAATGGTGGATCAAGTTAAGTTTACGGGTGCCGATTTAAGCGATGCGATTTTGGCAGAAACGATTTTGCTGCGATCGACCTTTAAGGGAGTTAATATTACTGGGGCTGATTTTACCGACGCAATTATGGACGGGGCGCAGCTTAAAGAATTGTGCCAAAAAGCAAGCGGAATTAATTCACAAACTGGAGTTGCGACTCGCGATTCTTTAGGATGCCGGTGATACAGCATTAAATTGTCAAGTCTTGTAGGGGCGGGTTCTGCCAACCACCTTAGTTTAAGACTAACAATCTCAAAAACCCGCCCCCACCCAACGATAAATCCCCAAAATTGTCAAGTCTTGTAGGGGCGGGTTAGGTCAAATTTACTAAGGCTTGACTTTTTCCCGTGCAGCTTCGTAATGTTCGGCCATTAACTGATTGACTTCAGGATTGTAAATCCGCAAGTAATTCCAGTAATTCTCAAACACCGACTTCACGTAGCCGTTAGTTTCAGGAAACGGAATTTTATTCACAAACTCGTCCGGATCGTTAAAGCTAAATCTCTTCAACCAATCCGCTACCGCATTCGGCCCCGCATTGTAACTCGCCACAGCTAACAAAGAATTATTCTGGTATTCATCGTGAGTGCGATCCAAATACCAAGTGCCGAGTTTTACGTTGTCATTCACATCTTCCAGAGAATACTTTTTGAGGTTAATCTTTTCGGCAACCCAAGCACCGGTTTCCGGCATGACTTGCATCAAACCCGTCGCGCCAACTATCGATTTAATTTTAGGCATGAACCGCGATTCTTGGCGGATTAATGCGGTTACTAAAACCGAATTGAGTTGTCGTTCCTGCGACCATTTGACGATAGTTTCTAAGTACGGAAAAGGATACAATGCTTGCCAGTAAGCCGGCTGCTGTCTGAGGGCGAGATATTGCGATCGATCGTCCGGTTTTTCCCGCTGCCGCAAACTCCCAACCATCCACAAACCGTCTAAATTATCTCCGACTGCCACTCGCATCAAACCGTCGGTAAACTGTTCGGCAACTGTCGGTTCTTGGCGGTTGGTAAATTCGATTTGCCACAGCGTCCAAGCATCCCGATCTTGACCTAATTGATACAGTTCTTTTAAAGTAGGAGAACCGACGGGAGGCTCGGGGCGGCTAGAGGCATGAACTACTTGGGGAGATAGGTCTCGAACTGTGGTAAAATCTCCCACAGGCCAGCCGAGAAATACTGCCGATCGCCATGCAAAATATGATTCTGGATAGCGGGCGATCGTGTATTCAAATGCTGTTTTAGCATCGGCTTCGCGCCCCGCTTGTCGCGCCCATTTCCCCACCCAAAATGCTGCTTCTGGTGCTTGTTCGCTGTCGGGATTGTGAGTGGTTAATTCCCTCGCCCACTGCCACGCTGATTTGATATCTCCGGCCTTGGCATACTGTTGGGCGATCGTCCACCGCAATTCGGCTGCTTTATCAGAATTGTTGTATTTTGTCAGTAACAATTTCCGAGTATCGGAAGCAGATTGAGCGCTGCCCATTTTGTCGAGAAGTTTCGATTTATCTAACAGCGCTTCGGGGGCATAATTGGGGAATTTGCTAATAACTCGATCGAGCAAAACAATACCTTCTTTCGGATCGCTCAACCGCGACAAACGAATCAATCCCAAACCGGTATCTTCCGCATCGGGGAAAGCTTTAACTAATTCTTGATAGGCAATTCTCGATTCGGGAATTTTCCCGTCCAGCCACAAACCGCGAGCTTTGCGGTAAAGATTTGTGGCGGTGCGCGGACTTTTGCTGTAGGCGATCGCCCCTTTGCCGTAAATCTGTTTTTCCCAATAGCCAAAGGCGATTTCTTCCCAATCTTCCGGCTTCAAATTAGCGCTGTTTTGCTGCACCAAATTTTCCATTACAGCAGCATAATCTTTGATGTGATGACCGTATTTAGCTATCACCAGCATCAACTCCGGGCGTTCGGGCGTTTGTTTTAACTTATTTAAGGCAATTTCTACACTGCGGGGATGGGCGGGAAATTCCGCAATTGCTCGCTGCCAGTATTCGGGTTTTGACTTGCCTAAAACATACAAAGCTTCCGCAGCTACCGGATCTTTGGGATAAGTTTTTAGCAGCGATTCCCAAGCTTTGGTTGCTTTACCTTTGTCGCCCGCTAACTGGTAAGCTTGCGCTCTTCTTAGGGCAATGTTAGCCGCTAACAGCGGGTATTCTTGCTCTAAGTTCTCCAATAAACTGAGAGCTTGGGCGGCATTTCCCTGCTGGATTAAATCGCTGGCAAGCAAATAGCGCGCCCGACTTTGAGGGGAAACTTGCTCCTTATTTGCATTGTCCGATCGCACCGCCGCTAATTCAACTAATTTCGCAGATCGATCGGCCGGTGACAGCGACACTAGCATCTTAACTTCCGATTCGGAATTCGCTGTATTTTGGGGTTGCACTGCTTTTTGGAAGGGATTGACGCCCGTCCATTTCGCCCCCGCAACTACAGATGCGATCGTTACAACGCAAACTGAAATGCCGATTAAAACAGAAAATTTGGTATTTCGATTTAGCATGGGTAATTTATAACAAGCAGTCAGTTAACAGTTGACAGTTGACAGTTGACAGTTGACAGTTGACAGTTGACTTGCGATCGTTGTTTGGGAGTAGGGGCGGAGCGAAGCGGAGGGGATGCCCCCGTGCTCGCCCTGAGTTTTGAGTTGTGAATTAAGAAGAGTCTTTAACTCAAAACTTAAAATTCAAAATTCAAAACTCCTTATTCATCAGTCATTAGCAAAAAAGCAGAAAAATTTTTTCGATCGCTAAGGAACTAGGATAAATTCAAGAAAACTTAAGAATTCAAGAATTCTGCATTCCGCCTTAAGCTTTGCTAGCCGTATGCCGAATGCTACTCAGCAGACTCGATCGATATAGTACCAGAATCTATCTTGTCGCAGACTGGGGAATTTATACGATAAATTTTTACATTAAAATAAAAAAAGACAAACCAGTAACTACAAAGTACAATCTAAAGTCTAAAATCTCAACTGTGAATCAGAACATGGAATTTCGAGTCACCGATAGGCCCCGCTCTGTTTGGACGGGGGATGCCCTGGTAATTGGTCTGTTTGAGGATAAAGTGGAACTGACCGGCGACTTGGCGCAACTAGACGAAAAGCTGGCAGGTACGCTAAAAGAGTCGATCGAGGAATTAGATTTCAAAGGCAAAGCGGGTACTAGCGCCATCAACCGCGTCGGCGGCAGCAGTCCCATCCGCAAAATTGCGATCGTGGGTTTGGGCAAAGCAGCAGACTTAAAATTAGATACTTTGCGGCAGGCTGCGGGTATTTGCGCCAAGTTGGCAAGAAAGGAAAAGTGCAAAACCCTCGGCATCAGCTTTCCCCTGTGGCAAAATGACGCGGATGCTACGGCGGCGGCAATCGTCGAAGGTGCAGAATTGGCACTGCATCAAGACAACCGTTTCAAATCGGAACCCGAGGATAAAAACGCACAAATTCAAGAAATAGAATTGCTGGGTTTTGCTGGTAGTGAAAGCGCGATCGTCCGTGCGCGCCAAATTACTGCTGGAGTTATTTTAGCGCGGGAATTAGTGGCAGCCCCGGCTAATTACGTGACTCCGATTACAATGGCCGAAACCGCTGAAAGTCTGGCTGCCGAATGCGGTTTAGAATTAGAAATTTTGGAACAAGCAGATTGTGAAAAACTCGGCATGGGAGCATTTCTCGGCGTTGCCCAAGCATCGGATTTGCCGCCAAAATTCATCCACATGACTTACAAACCTGCCGGAACACCGCGCCGCAAACTCGCGATCGTCGGTAAAGGATTAACCTTCGATTCCGGTGGTTTGAACATCAAAGGTGCGGGCAGCGGCATTGAAATGATGAAAGTAGATATGGGCGGTGCAGCAGCTACTTTTGGAGCAGCAAAAGCGATCGGTCACATCAAACCAGATGTGGAAGTTCACTTTATCAGCGCCGTCACTGAAAATATGATTAGCGGTCGCGCCATGCACCCTGGAGACATCCTGACAGCTTCTAACGGCAAAACAATTGAAATCAACAATACCGACGCTGAAGGGCGTTTAACTCTGGCTGATGCTTTAGTATTTGCTGATAAATTAGGACTGGATGCTATTGTCGATTTAGCTACTCTAACCGGTGCCTGCGTCATTGCTTTGGGCGAGGATATTGCTGGTTTGTGGAGTCCCGAGGATAGCGTTGCAGCAGAATTAATTGCTGCCTCAGAATTGGCAGGAGAAAAGTTTTGGCGGATGCCTATGGAAGAGAAATATTTTGAGGGATTGAAAGCTTTGCACGCCGATATGAAAAATACCGGCCCCCGTCCTGGCGGTTCGATTACGGCGGCGCTATTTTTGAGGCAATTTGTTAAGGATACTGGTTGGGCGCATTTAGATATTGCCGGGCCGGTTTGGACTGACAAAGAAAACGGCTACAACGGCCCGGGAGCTACTGGTTTTGGAGTTAGGACTTTGGTGCATTGGGCGCTAAGCAATGCTTAATTTTACTAGCAGGGGTAAGGCGTAAATTGCGCCACAAGCACTCTACTAATTAACCGATCGGGCATCAGGCGTAAGGTGCGCAGTGCGCACCCTACTACTGCAGTTAATTAAAAAAAATTCCCAGGCGTAAGGTGCGCCATAAGCACCCTACTATTGCAGTTAATTAAAAAAATAATTTACCAATTACTTAAAGAATATGGTAGCAGGAAACACCAAAAAAGTATATACTTATCTAAGTATTTCAACAACGGCGATCGCGCAATTATTTTTCATCTGCTTTGCATTGATACAGATAACTTTTTCTCGCTCTCTATGCAGCAACTATTAACAAACTTTTTTGCAGCAACTTCAGTGTCCGGTACACTTTGCGGGAGGGGATCGCCAGATTTGGCACTGTACGCCATTTTGGACTCGCTGACGGCGATCGCTTACTGGGCGATCGCCACCGCTTTAATTTATTTTGCCAGCAAGCGTTCTTACAGCAAGATTTGGTTGCTCTTAGCGGCTGTTTTTGCTGTCTGCAGCACGGCTCAAGTTGCAGAAACTTGGATGATTTGGCATCCGATTTATTGGCTGTTAGCAACTCTCAAAGCAACATCGGCTTTCTTGTCTTTGCTAGCAGCAGGATTCGCGATCGCCCTAATTCCCAAAGCACTAGCAGAGCCGAATTTAAATCCTAATTTAAATCCTAATTTAAATCCTAATTTAAATCAAGAAAAAACTCACACGCAACAAACAGCAAAACCAGCAGAAGCAACCCAGCAGCAAGACAAATCGTTCGAGGAATATCCGATCTCGGCGATGGGCGATCGACTATCAACGATCGGCCAACAGTTAGAAAAAGAAATTATCGATCGCCAACGGATCGAAGAAAAATTGCAACTGACTCAATTTGCGATCGATCGTTCTGCAGATGCGATCTTCTGGATCGGACCTGATGGTAATTTTTTGTACGTTAACGATGCCGCTTGTTGTTCTTTAGGATATGCCCCAGCAGAGTTGCTCTCGCTGACAATTCACGATATCAATCCCGACTTTCCAGAAACCGCTTGGAATTTGCATTGGAATGTGTTAAAGAGGTGCGGTTCAGTTAATATTGAAGTTCACCACAAGACCAAATACGGTCGAATTTTTCCCGTAGAAATTACGATCGATCACTTACAATTTAACGGTAAAGAATATCAGTGCGCCTTTGCTAGAGATATTAGCGATCGCAAACAAATTGAAGCAGCTTTGCGGGAAAGGGAACAAGAATTCAGATCGTTAGTTTCTAGCATTCCCGGCGCTGTTTACCGCTGCGGTGTCGGAGGTCGATCGAACATGACTTTTATCAGCAGCGGGATTGAAGAGATCGCAGGCTATCCGGCCGCTAATTTCCTGCAAAAACCAGTTCAGTCTTTTACCAGTATTGTTAATCCCGATGACGTAGAGTTTATAGATAGATTCATCGCTCGATCGGTCACGACCAAACAACCTTATAGCATCGAATATCGCCTGATTCACCAAGACGGAAATATTAAATGGGTAGCAGAAAAAGGGCAAGCTATTTTCAGCGAATCCGGGCAAATTTTATCCTTAAACGGCGTCATTTTTGACATCACAGAACGCAAGCAAGCTGAGAATGCTTTGCGACTTTCAGAAGCGATCGCCAACAACAGAGCCCAACAACTAGAAATCGCCCTCAAAGAGCTCCGAGAAACGCAATCTCACTTAATTCACAGCGAAAAAATGTCTCTGCTGGGTCAAATGGTAGCGGGAGTGGCTCACGAAATCAACAATCCCGTTAGTTTTATCTACGGCAATATTTCCTATGCCAGCCAATATATCGCAGATTTGTTGGAACTTGTAGAAATTTATCAAAAGCACTATCCCCAACCAACAGCAGAAGTTCAAGAATGTATTGAAAATATCGATTTAGAATTTTTGGCCGAAGATTTGCCCAAAATTTTAGGTTCGATGAAAATCGGGGCCGATCGAATTCGCGAAATAGTCTTGAGTTTGCGAAATTTCTCGCGTTTGGACGATGCGGCAAAGCAGCCTGCAAAGCTTGACGAAGGGATTGACAATACACTCTTAATCCTGCACAACCGACTCCGGGCTACAGCCGAACATCCTGAAATTAAAGTCGTTAAAAATTACGAAAAATTGCCGTTAATTGAGTGCTATGCAGGTCAACTAAATCAGGTATTTATGAATCTGTTGAGCAACGCTATAGATGCTTTGGAAGAAGCTTGGAATCAAAACAGGCGATCGACCGTCGATGCGAGTTGGCAACCGACTATCTGCATCAGTACGGAAAAATTAAATTATAATTGTATTTGCATCCGCATTGCTGACAATGCTGCGGGCATGACAGAGGAGGTGCGCAGCCGTTTGTTCGACCCATTTTTCACTACAAAACCGCTGGGAAAAGGCACGGGTTTGGGATTAGCTATCAGTTACCGAATTGTCGTCGAAAAACACGGCGGACAATTGAAATGCAATTCGGTTTTAGGCGAGGGAACAGAATTTGCGATCGAACTTCCATTATCACTTTAAAGAAGGCAGAAGGAAGAAGGAAGAAGGCAGAAGGAAGAAGGAAGAGGGAAGAAGGAAGAAGGAAGAGGGAAGAAGGAAGAGGGAAGAGGGAAGAAGGAAGAGGGAAGAAGGGAAGAAGGCAGGAGGCAGAAGGCAGGAGGCAGAAGGCAGAAAGAA
>JAAUPF010000265.1 GCA_012034575.1 Richelia sp. CSU_2_1
TAAAAAGGGGGACTTTGAGAGTTTCCGGTCCCCCCCCTTCTTAAGGGGGGCTAGGGGGGGATCTCGGTCCTAATCCTCAACCCGAAAAAATTAAATGCACAAGATTCCCGTTACAGTAATCACTGGTTTTCTCGGAAGTGGCAAAACAACCGCAATTCGCCACTTATTGCAAAACAATCAAGGCCGCCGCATCGCAGTTTTAGTTAACGAATTCGGAGAAATAGGAATCGACGGAGAATTGCTGCGCGATTGCCAAGTTTGCGATGATGAAGAAAATGCCAGCAGCAATATTGTAGAATTAACAAATGGTTGTCTGTGCTGCACCGTGCAAGAAGAATTTTTGCCAACAATGCAAGAATTATTGAAGCGGCGCGAACAAATTGATTGCATCTTAATCGAAACTTCCGGCCTCGCACTTCCCAAACCTTTGATTCAAGCTTTTCGCTGGCCGGAAATTCGCACGGGCGCTACGGTAGATGGCGTGGTTGCTGTTGTTGATTGCGAGGCTGTTGCTAGCGGTTCTTTTGTTGGCGATATCGATGCTTTGATGGCACAGCGGCAGGCTGATGCTAGTTTAGATCACGAAACTCCGATCGAGGAGTTGTTTGAAGACCAATTAGCCTGCGCCGATATGGTACTCTTAACTAAAGTCGATCGAGTCGATATTTCCACTCACAAAAAAGTCCAATCTTGGTTGCAGCAAGAATTGCGTCCCAGCGTGAAAATTGTACCTTGCAAAGGCGGCGAAATTAATCCCGAGGTGCTGTTAGGATTTAATGCGGCTGTTGAGGATAATTTGGAGAATCGCCCCAGCCATCATGACGCAGAGGAAGAACACGAACACGATGATGGTATCAACTCAACTTATTTTATTGCCGATCGCGAATTCGATCCAGAAACTTTGACAAAAAAACTGCAACTGCTGGTACAGCAAGAGGAAATTTACCGGATTAAAGGGTTTGTAGCTGTTCCGAAAAAACCCATGAGGATGGTGTTGCAAGCGGTGGGCGATCGGATAGAATATTTCTACGATCGCCCTTGGCAACCTGCCGAACTCCGCCAAACCAAATTAGTGTTTATCGGCAGAGAGATCGATCGCGATCGAATTGCAGCTATTATTAGTTGATAGTTGACAGTTGATAGTTGACAGTTGACAGTTGATAGTTGACAGTTGACAATCGATCTGTGGTAGGGGCGAAGCGAAGCGGAGGGGATGCCCCCGCAATCGCCCTAATTGACAGTTGATGGTTGATGCTTCAGAGTCTATCGTTAACTGTTGTCGATTACCAATTACCAATTACCAATTACCAATTACTAATTACCAATTACCAATCTTCCCTCTTCACTCAAATTCCCATAAATGCTAGACAAAATTTGGCAATTTCTCAAACGACTATTTCAGCGAATATTCGGAATGACACCCCCACCACCACCGGAAAATACCGCCGTCCGTCCCACTTTATCTGACGCGGAATACGAGGCGAAATTTATGGAAATTCTCGAAGGGGTAAATGCTGGTTGGAGTCGGGGCGATGTGGCGGGATTCTTAATCGCAAAACGCCTTAAGGATGGTGAATTAGCGGCCTGGTTGCGGCGGTTTGGCGTCCGATTGTTAGAAGGCGAAAACCTTGACAGCCTTGCTGGGGATGCGGTGGCATCGCTTCAGGAATTGGCGCAGCGTTTGGTATTGTTGAATAGAATTCGTAGCGGGGAATTGGGAGATGTGGCTGGGCAAATTGCAGAGGAAATATTGACAAGATTTCCGCTGCCGGAGATTGAGAATGATGCGGAAAAAGGCAGCGTAATTGAGGCAGTTTTTCTTGGGGATGGTTTGGGTTTTTCTGGGGAAGCAAACCGCAACAATTCTGAGGAAGGCGATGATAGTTGATAGTCGATCGTTGACAGTTGACAGTCGCTCGTTGATAGTCGATCGTAAGATTTTAGGGGTAAGATTTGCAGCACTTTTCATGTAATTCAGGTACTGTAGGGACACGGCAATGCCGTGTCCTTGCGGGTATTATTCGATCGGTGCGCGTACTTTGTAATACCATTTCTCTACGATCGTGCAACACTCTTTGACCCCCCCTAGGGCGTGTTTTCAAATTACTCCTTAAGATCTCGATCCCCCTAAATCCCCCTTAAAAAGGGGGACTTTAAGACTCTTTCTCCCCCCTTTTTAAGGGGGGCTGGGGGGGATCTAAGGTTTGATGAAAACACGCCCTAACCCCCCCTTGCAAAGGGGGGGGACAAGAATACTGTTATTTCGTGCTCATTTTAAACCATGATAAAAACAGTTAAATTGAAAATTTTTTAGCTATAATTGGCAAAGAATTAGCAGTTAAAATTAAAAATTATGTACAAATTCACCGCAGCTTCCGATCGAGAATTAATTGTATTTGGTGCGAGAAGACCTGGATATAGCGATCGAGCAGTTTCCGAATGGATTGATTTCATGAAACAACAAAAGATCGATCGAATTTGCTGCTTGCTGCCTCAAAGCCAACTAAATCGCTACTCAGATTTACTGGGAAATTATCGCAAAATATTCGGGGTCGATCGAATCTGCTGGGCCCCGCTGCTAGATTTTGAATTGGCAGATAGCGAAATTTTAATCGATCGTATTTTACCATTTTTGATCGAGGCAAATAATGCGGGCGATCGAGTAGTAGTTCACTGTTCCGGCGGCATCGGACGTACAGGACAAGTCTTAGCTGCTTGGTTAGTTAGCGGGCGGGGGTTTTCTAACCAAAATGCGATCGCGGCAGTTAAAAAAACTGGTAGAAATCCCTATGAAGCTGCAATTGCTGCTGTATTTAAAGGCCGCAATCCTTGGAAGGTAGTTCGAGAATTTCATGTTTTGTTAGATGATTGCCGCCGCGCTTTTGCAAAATAAGGTAAAATCTACAATCTCAACTAAAATGCGCGCCGCGCACCCCACAACAAGCTAAAATCTAAAATCTAAAATCTAAAATCTGAAATCGAATGGCACAAGTAATCGGCGTTGACTTAGGCGGTACTGCAATCAAACTAGGCAGATTCAGCGAAGACGGCACTTGCCACCAATCCTTAACTGTTCCAACACCCCAACCGGCAATTCCCGAAGCAGTTTTAGCCGCGATCGTAGATGCTATTTTACAACTTAACCCAGGAGAAAATGCTGTAAGGGCGATCGGCATCGGAACGCCCGGCCCCACAGACGCCACCGGCAGAATCGCCAGAGTCGCAATTAACCTCAAAAACTGGCACGATGTCCCCCTAGCTGATTGGTTGGAAGCCAAAACCGGACTACCGGCAATATTAGAAAATGATGCTAACTGTGCGGGTTTAGGAGAAACTTGGCTGGGCGCGGGAAAGCTTTTTAAAAACCTAATTTTGCTCACGTTAGGAACAGGAGTAGGCGGCGCAGTTATCCTGGATGGCAAACTTTTTACAGGTCATCTAGGGGCAGGCGCAGAGTTAGGATTAATTGGTATAAATCCTGACGGCCCGGAGTGCAGCAGTGGCAATCGCGGTTCTTTAGAACAGTATGTTTCGGTACAAGCAATTCGCCGCGAAACGGGTTTAGAACCTTTAGAATTGGCCGATTTAGCTAAGTCTGGAGATGCTAAAGCTTTAGAATTTTGGCAAAATTACGGGCGCTATCTCGGTATCGGTTTGGCAAGTATCATTTATATTTTGACGCCGGAAGCTGTGATTCTCGGCGGCGGAATTAGTGCCGGTGCAGAATTTTTCTTGCCGCAGGTTCGAGAAGAAATTGAACGGCGGGTTTTGCCGAGTTCTCGCGAAGGTTTGCAGTTGTTGGTTGCCCAATTGGGAAATCAAGCAGGTATGGTAGGAGTTGCAAAATTAGCTGGAATCAAGTTTGCTAATTGGTAATCGGTCATCGGTCATCGGTCATCGGTAATTGGTAATTGGTAATTGGTAAGACTAATGATTAATGACTAATAACTGATGACTAATGACTAATGATTAATGACTGCTGACTTTTTTAAGGCATGGAGTGTCCCGTGGTATTTTTAATGTATTCTTGTATTTTTTGATAAGCATCGGGGTTGCCTTGGGGAGTAATAATAATAGTATTTGTGGAGTCGGGCAGCCAAAAGGTTAACCTGCCATTAGATTCGCAAACAAAACTGCCGATCCGACTCAAATCGATCGCGTATTCTTTGCGATCGTAATTAATTTTAATCCATGAAGACTTAGTATTGCGGTCTACAGTTCTTTTTATGTAATCTAACACTTGTTTGTAAGCATCGGGATTGCCTGTGGGACTGAGGACGATCGACTGATTTGTATTGGGCAACCAAAAGGAGATGCGCCTGTTATCAGGTTCGCTAGAAAAAGCACTGACAGTCTCAATATCAATGATGTAGGTACTTTTATCATAAATGAATTTAATCCAGTGAGCCACAAAACCTCAAGAAGGAAGAAGGAAGAAGGCAGAAGGAAGAAGGCAGAAGGAAGAAGGCAGAAGGCAGAAGGAGAAGGCAGAAGAAAGAAGGAAGAAGGCAGAAGGAAGAAGGCAGAAGGAAGAATTTACAGACAGCAAGTTTTCTAGAGAGCTAGATCTGGCGTTTAGTTAGGTGGACTTACTTACTAATATTTTTTCTATTTGGACAGTATAGGACGATCGGGCGATCGATATTTCAGTATTTTTCAAAAGCATTTTCAATAAAAGCGCAGCCTTTATGCGCGACATTGAGCGACAGGAAACAGAGGATTATACGGACTATTTACGTTTATATGATACCAGGACTTGTGTAACTGACATAGCAACTGCACATTTTTTTTAGCGGTTCCGGGCGCGCATACTCTATATGCAGGATGCGCAGCGCGCTGATTTAGGGTGCGCGCAGAGCACCTAGCACTAATATCGCGCACCCCCTGGCGGAGGGCGCGATCGATCGCACCTTACCCCTATTAATAGCAGCTTAGCACCGTGTTTTGCGCAAGTTTCGATCGGCTCACGAACTGAGAGTTGGTTCCGACAAAGAAAGCGCAATTCCTGCCACTTTCTCAACCGCCAAGTCGCGTCCCTGGGCTGCTAAAAACTCCTGATTTCCCCTCTCGCTCGCCGCTTGTGCAAACCCCCGAAACAAAGGATGGGGGGCACTGGGTCGGGATTGAAACTCAGGGTGAAATTGACTGGCGATGAAAAATGGATGACCGGGCAATTCGATCATTTCTACCAAGCGACCGTCGGGTGATGTTCCGGATACTGCATAACCCGATTCTAAGAAAAGATTGCGGTAGGCATTGTTAAATTCGTAGCGGTGGCGGTGCCGCTCGTAAATCACTTCCTGCTGGTAAAGTTTGAAAGCTAGCGAGTCGGGGGTGACGCGACACGGATACAAACCCAGCCGCATTGTACCGCCCAAATCTACTACATCTTGCTGTTCCGGCAGCAAATTAATCACAGGATTTGCCGTATCGGGATTAAATTCAGCACTGTTAGCATCTTCTAAATGTGCGGTATGGCGAGCCCATTCAATCACAGCACATTGCATCCCCAAACACAATCCCAAAAACGGAATTTTGTGATGTTTGGCATATTCGATCGCAGCTATTTTACCATCAACGCCCCGAACTCCAAAACCTCCCGGCACGACAATGCCGTTCATATCTTTGAGGTAATTTTCGACATTTTCAGATTCCAAATCTTCAGAATTTATCCAGTGCAAATTGAGTTCGCTACCGGTTGAAATTGCCGCGTGTCGTAAAGCTTCCACTACCGACAAATAAGCATCATTTAACCGCACGTATTTACCAACTAAAGCAATATCAATTTTGCTGCTGGGACTGTAGAGCCGGTTAACTAAAGTTTGCCACTGATTCAAATCGGGTTGGCGCGCTTCGAGTTGCAACAAATTGATAGTTTGTTCTGCCAAACCTTCCTGTTCCATCATCAGCGGCACTTCATAAATACTTTTCGCATCTTGAGCCGTGATGACGCATTTTTCGGGTACGTCGCAGAATTCCGACAATTTTTGTTTCAAGCCCAAAGGTAGCGGTCGATCGCACCGACAAACTAAAATATCTGGTTGAATGCCGATCGAGCGCAATTCCTTCACCGAATGCTGAGTCGGTTTAGTTTTCATCTCCCCCGCCGACGGAATCCAAGGTATCAGCGTGACGTGCATATACAAAACATTTTGCCGCCCGACATCTTTGCGAAACTGCCGAATTGCCTCCAAAAACGGCAGCGATTCAATATCTCCTACCGTCCCGCCAATTTCCGTAATCACCACATCGGGATTAGTATTTTGCGCTACTCGATGAATTCGCTCTTTAATTTCGTTGGTAATGTGCGGAATCACCTGCACCGTACTTCCCTGATAATCCCCGCGGCGTTCTTTATTGATTACCGCTTGATAAATTGCCCCCGTCGTGACGCTGTTGAGGCGAGACATGGAAGTATCGGTAAAACGTTCGTAATGCCCCAAATCCAGGTCAGTTTCCGCGCCGTCTTGAGTGACGAATACTTCGCCGTGTTGAAACGGGCTGAGAGTGCCGGGGTCAACGTTAATATAGGGGTCTAGCTTGAGAATCGAGACAGAATAGTCGCGGGACTTCAGCAAGCGGCCGAGGGAAGCAGCGACAATTCCTTTGCCGATACTGGAAACGACGCCGCCGGTCACAAACACGAATTTGCTCATAGATTTTCGACTTTAGATGTTTCAATGCAACTCCACACTAAAATCTAAGGGCTAAAATCGAAAATTGTCCAGCAATTCGATCGGTTGAAACCGCTTACCAAAAGAATGGGTCTAAAGCCCCGTCGTTCTACGACGGCTTTTCCTAGAGTCGTGTTAAAATAGGCTACGTCAGATGTAACGACATAACTATGCTAGTATTCGAGGCGAAACTTGAGGGATTGAAACAGCAGTACGACAAGCTTGATGAAGCGATTCGTACCGCTCGTTTTATCCGCAATTCTTGCCTGAGATACTGGATGGATAACCGAGGCATCGGGCGATACGATTTGAGTGCATATTGTGCTGTTTTGGCACAACAATTTGCTTGGGCGTCCAAGCTGAACTCCCAAGCTAGACAAGCTGCTGCTGAAAGATCGTGGTCGGCAATTGCTAGATTCTTCGATAACTGCAAAAAAAACCGATCGGGTAAGAAAGGTTATCCGCGATTCAAGAAAGAACAAACCCACGGTTCTGTTGAGTACAAGATAACGGGTTGGAAACTTTCTGAATGTCGCAGATACATAACTTTCACAGATGGTTTTGGTGCGGGTACTTTCCTGATGTGGGGGACTCGCAATTTGCATTTTTATCAAGCCAAACAAATCAAGCGAGTGAGAGTAGTTCGTCGTGCTGACGGCTACTACACGCAGTTTTGTATCGACTCTAAGCGACAAGAAACCAGAGAGCCAACAGGCAAAACCATCGGTCTCGATCTGGGATTGACTCATTTCTATACAGATAGCGACGGTCAAACGGTTGAGAATCCCAGACATCTGAGAACAAGTGAAAAATCTCTCAAACGGCTGGCTCGTCGTTTCTCTAAGACAAAAAAAGGCTCGAAAAATCGGGCTAAAGCCAGAAATAACCTGGCAAGAAAGCACCTCAAAGTAAACAGGCAACGCAAGGATTTTGCCGTGAAGTTAGCAAGATGCGTCATCCAGTCTAACGACTTGGTAGCCTACGAGGATTTGAAGGTGCGTAACATGGTGAAAAACCGACATCTGGCTAAATCGATATCTGATGCAGCTTGGACGACTTTTCGGCAATGGATTGAGTATTTTGGCAAAGTATTTGGAGTAGTCACAGTGGCCGTTCCACCACACTACACTTCTCAAAAATGCTCGAACTGTGGCAAAGTTGTCAAAAAATCTCTCAGTGTCAGAACTCACGTTTGTCATCATTGCGGGCATACACAAGATCGAGATTGGAATGCTGCGAGAAATATACTTGAGCTAGGACTCCGTACTGTGGGGCACACAGGAACGTTAAACGCCTCTGGAGACATCGACCACTGCTTGAGTGGGGAAACTCCTTCAAGTAAGCCGAGTCGCAGAAAGAGGAAGCCTAAACAGTGATGTTTAGAATCCCCGTCGTTTTACGGCGGGGAGAATGTCAACCCGATGTTCGATCGAATTTAGTGCTTTGCAGCAACCATCAGGCGCTAATAGTCTCCGGGTTGTCAAATTTAGTTGGATTCTCCTGAGATCTTGCACCAGTCGCAATAACCTGTAGGGGCGGGTTCTCAACAGTCACAGAAGGTAGCAAATAGGTTAATAAACCCGCCCCCACCCCACCAGAAAACCTCTTATTGACATTGGTGCTCCAT
>JAAUPF010000266.1 GCA_012034575.1 Richelia sp. CSU_2_1
AACTTTGCGACAGTGCTGGAATGATATTTGTTGAAGATATCGATTTTCGCGTTTGGGCTAAGGGTATGTTTTGCAAGCATACTCTTGATGCCGGGTTCGGGCAATTTATCTCAATCTTGCAATGGGTATGTTGGAAGCGCGGAGTGTACTTTGACAAAGTGAACTCATATTACACTTCTCAAATATGCCCGCAATGCGACACGCACACTGGTAAGAAAGACTTAAGTGACAGAATTCATATCTGTCACAACTGCGGCTACACCACTCATCGCGACGTGGCGGCGGCACAAGTAATTCGCAATCGTGGCATAGTTCAATTGTCCGAGGGGGGACGCCTCTTGGACGTTAAAAAAAATGCCTGTGGAGATGGTCTGGCGGGGACGGGCAACCGTCTAGTTAAGAATCGAGGAAGCAGGAAGAAGAAAGCATGAAGGCGCGGTTTTTAACCCGCTTTCATGCAACCTTTGAGAATCCCCGTCGATTCATCGCGGGGAGTACGTCAATTGATGGGTTTCGATTTCTTCCCTGTTAAATAAGGCATCTCCGCATACGGGACATTTCACCTGGGTACAGGTAGAGCGGGGGACTCCTTCTGTTCGAGTTAAATATTAGGAATTCATGCTGTTGCTGGCGTAAGCATCCATGCTGTAGGCGGGAACGCGAACGCTGTAATCAATGTCAGTTCCCGTTACCGACTTGGCCAATTGTTCAAAAGATTCTGAATTCCAGTTGCGATCGTGGATGGGCTTGGACTGTTCGCCCAAAAAATATGCTTGAGTACCAATCACCGAGGCCGCTACCCAACCGACGATTAACAGAGCGATTACGATAGTCATGGCTGCTTTTCCTTAACTTTTGTTGCTTTATGTAAATAAATGTAACAGTAACTTGCAAAGAGCGTCAAGATACCGTATTGCGTGACAACCGTCTTGCAGGTACGGGATACCGCACTCAGGCGCTTTTAAATTGGAGATTTGAGATTTTTTTGGGAGAATTCCCTATGTTTTCCAGATTTAATGTACGATCGCCTGCAGTTTGTCACCGCTGGAATTTCCGATGTTCCGAAACCTAACAGCAAGTTGGAATAATGCCCGCAAAGTCCCGAGTTTCCTCCCAGGCTGGAGTTTGTGCGGTTGGTTGGCCATCGGCTCAATCGCCCCAATTCCAGTTACGGCCCAACAACCCGCTGCACCAGATACCGACAGCAACCCGATCGCTCAAGTAGGTGGCATCGTCCGCCCCGCATTAAAATTAGGCAGCCGCGGCCCGCAAGTCACCGAGCTCCAAGCTGCTCTGAAATTGCTGGGATTTTATAACGGCGAGGTAGATGGAATTTTCTCAGAAGCCACCGCTAGAGCCGTGTCTGAGTTTCAGCAAGCTGCAGGCACCAGCGCTGACGGCATCGTAGGTGAAGATACTTGGAACAGGCTGTTTCCGGAGGCAGCAACAAGTGCGATCGAAACTGCTCCCGTACCTGCTGATAATTCTCAGGTTAATCCTCCGGCACCTCAAACTAATTTGACGGTTTTAAGAAGGGGAATGCGGGGGGATGCTGTTAGAGATTTGCAAGAAAAGCTGCGGGCTAAAGGATTTTTGCAAAGTCGGGCTGACGGCGTTTTCGGCCGCCAAACCCAAGTTGCTGTCAAGGCACTTCAGCGACAGTATCAATTGCCCGCCGACGGCATTGTCGGTCCAGCAACTTGGGAAGTTTTGCTGCGTTAAAAAATTAGACATCTGGTAAAAAGATTGTGCAAGCCTTGCCCCATAAGAACAACAACCTAAATTTGGAAGATGTCTATTAGACATCTGGTCAAAAGAACCTCTTGCTTTTAGATATATGTAGAGGCGTACTATTTGGGCGACAATCTGTGCCGAAAACCCAAGATTTTATGTCCAAATGCAACACCGGACCCCGAGCAAATGCGATCGATCGCTCCGGGCATAATTTCTTTTTAGCAGATGTCTATTGTAGTAATTGACAATCCCAAACCTTTAGGTGGGAGATTGCCAAAAATCTTGACTTCTCTGATCTTTACTTTGGGGAATTTTGACAGTAAATGTCGTGCCAACGCCTACTTCACTCTCGACATAAATTTCACCTTGATGGAGATCGAGACATTTTTTAACCACAGCTAACCCCAATCCTGTGCCGATAATTTCTTTAGCATTCTTGCCCCTGCTGAAGGGGTCATAAAGTCTTGGTTGCTCTTGAATATCCATCCCTATGCCTTCGTCTCTAATCTGAAAAGAAATGGCATCCGGTTCGCAAATCAGCGTAAAATAAACGGTACTTTCTGGAGCCGAATATTTAATCGCGTTGGAAAGTAGATTGCTGAGAATCGAATAGAGCAATTTTTCATCGAGGTTTGCGTGGGTGCAGCTTCCCTGCTTGATGAATTTTATCGTTCGCTTCGGCTCGCTGAAAACCTGAAAATCCTCTACTAAATTGAGGCAGAAGGTTTGCATTTCCACCAAACTTGGATTGCACTCCAGCTTGCCCGCATCTGCTCTTGCTAGGGTGAGAACATCGCCGAGCAATTGAGTCATCACTTTGGCTGAAGATTGAATGCGATACAGATTTTTTAGTTTGGCTGGTTCCACCACTGATTTGAGACTTTCCCCTAACAATTGCGCCGAACCGACGATCGAACTGAGGGGAGTCCGAAACTCGTGAGAAACCATCGAGAAAAATTGCAGTTTCAGTTCGCTGAGTTCTTTTTCTTGAGCTAAGGCTCGCTGAAGGGTTTCTGCTTGTTGGCGTTTGACCATCTGGCGGTAGAGCAAAGCATAAACGCCAAACAAAATCGCAAAAGTTAGTAGCGTACCCAACGACTCAAGCCACATCCTAAATTGAAAATTTGCTTGCGACTGTTCTACTTGGATCTCTAACAGATTTTCTTCTTCGCTAACTAAATCCTGAATCAGTCGCCGGATTTCATCTTGATTGCGCTTCGTTTGAACGATGAGAGGGTCTCGAATAGAGAATTGCGTCGGGGATTTTTGGTACAGGTCGATCGAAGTTTGAAATAATTCCAATCTTTGGGAAATTAAATATTCTAAAGTATCCAGACGCTGCCGCTGGATAGGCGTATCGTCGAGGGGTTGCCTGAGTTTATCTATTCTTTGTTTGAGGCTTTCAACGGCTGTGTTGTATCGCTCCAGTTCTTCTGGATCGTCGAACAGGATATAACCCCGTCGCCCAGATTCAGCATCAGTGAGGGTTGCAGAAATTTCGGTGATGAGTTTGAGGACTTGATTGCTTTGTCGAACTTGCTTGGCACTTTCAGCTAACTGAGTTGCATTTTGATAGGAAATTAAGCTTACAGCACCCATGAATGCAAGTGCTAAACTGAATCCTCCAGTAATCCATTTGCCTTCAAGCGACCATTTCATAGGAGTGCGAAAAATAATTTAAAATAATCTAAAAAGTCTCAAATCTCAAATCTAAAATTTCAAATCTCAAATCTAAAATCTCAAATTGCCATGCGTATTTTAGTTGTTGAGGATGACGTGCAGATTGCGGATATGCTGGCGGAGGCACTAACAAATCGTCAGTATGCGATCGATGTGGCGCAGGATGGTGAAATGGCGTGGAATTGGATAGAAACTATGGAATACGATCTCGTGTTGCTAGACATCACGCTGCCGAAGATGAATGGTTTGCTGTTTTGTCAGAAATTGCGCGATCGCAACTTTTCCATTCCTGTCTTAATGTTAACGGCTCGCGACACCATTGCTGACAAAATTATCGGGCTGGACGCGGGGGCCGATGCCTACATGGTAAAACCTTTCGATCTCGAAGAGTTGATGGCTCAAATTCGGGCGCTGCTGCGGCGCAAGGGCTCCACCATCCGTTCTAAATTGTGTTGGGGTAATTTATCTCTCGATCCCGATACTTACGAAGTGATGTTTGAACAGCAACTGCTGCACCTCACCCCTAAAGAGTATGCCCTTTTAGAGTTGCTGGTGAACAACGGCAGGCGCGTGTTGAGCAGGCCGGGAATTATCGATCGCTTGTGGTCGATTGATGAGTCTCCCACCGAAGAAGCCGTCAAAACTCACATTAGAACTTTGCGTCAAAAACTCCGCGCAGCAGGTGCTCCTGACGATTTTATCGAAACTGTTCACGGATTGGGCTATCGAATGAAGCAGCTAAGCTGAGGTCGGGATTACCCCCGAAATCCTCCCGATTTCCTCTCAATTTCTTGGCTTTTCAATAGTAATTTTAAGATGTCGGACTAGCAAGTGGAGTTTACAAAACTAGGGGGATAGGGATTCCTTGGAGGGAAGAGCGATTGTCTCACCTCTATCTCCCAGTTCCTTTTTTACTTGAGAGCGACAGCTTAGCCAAATCCTTGAAAATAAAGTCTCAAATTCATTACCAGTTTTTGATTCCCGATCTGTAGCGGCCAAACAGAGCGGGGATTTTTTTTGCAGTTTTGCGGCTCTTTCCCCCCGAAATCCCCCGATTTCCTCTCCTTTTCTTAACGGTTAAGTAGTAAGTTTAGCTCAGAGAACCTCCCTCACACTCCTTAAGAATCGCGACTAGCCGGGGAATTCATTCCCTGGTTATCTCTCAAAATCATAAAACGCTTTCAAAAATTAACTTATGCAGGCTTCATTTACGCTCCGCCAACAGATATCTATGGCAGTTAACAAAGTAGAAGTTATTGGCAGCAATCGCCGCGAAAATTACCGATTGACTGCTAATTTTAGGGCTGCGATCGCCCGATTAAAAATCAAGGCACAAGTCCGTCAAGTAACCGACCCCATTGAAATCGCTAAATGGGGAACTATCCCCACTCCCGCTGCAATCGTCAACGGCGAAGTCTTGAGTACGGCTAAAGTCATTGACTCAAAGCAGATTGAAAAATTACTGCTGCGATTCCCTAAGTTATTGATTGCGTAATAACCGCAAAATTTCCATCCTTCATTCTGGGATTTTTAGGACTTAAATATGACACTTACTAAACCAGCGAAACCACTTTTACATCCTTATCTTGAATTGCCAGCAAAAGAAGTTGCACTGCGACTCGACACAGACTTGGAAACAGGCTTGAAAACAACAGCAATTGCCGATCGTCTGGCTGTGTACGGGCTGAACGAACTGGCAGCTAAACCTGGAAAACCCGCTTGGCTGCGGTTTCTGCTGCAATTCAATCAAGCGCTGCTTTACATTTTGCTAATTGCGGGTTTAATTAAGGCGCTGTTGGGATCTTGGACAAATGCAGCAGTTATTTGGGGCGTGACGGTAATTAATGCGATTATCGGCTTCGTGCAAGAATCGAAAGCAGAAGGAGCGATCGCGGCCTTAGCAAAAGCAGTCACGACGGAAGCCACCGCAGTGCGAGAAGGTCAAAAAATCCGCATTCCTTCCAGAGAATTGGTGCCTGGGGATTTGGTACTGCTGGCTTCCGGCGATAAGGTTCCGGCAGATTTGCGCTTGGTTAGCGTTCGCAACCTGCAAGTCAACGAATCCGCCTTAACCGGAGAATCCCTCCCAGTAGAAAAGCAAACCCAGCCGCTGAGTCCGGGTACTCCCCTCGCCGAACGTGTAAATATGGCCTATGCGGGTAGCTTTGTCACTTCTGGGCAAGGTAGCGGGATTGTGGTGGCGACGGGAAATGGGACGGAAGTGGGACAAATTTCCCAATCGATCGAACAGCAGACGAGCTTGAGTACGCCTCTCACCCGCAAGTTCGCCAAATTTAGCCAAACCCTACTCTACGTTATTTTGTTCCTGGCAGCCGTAACTTTCGCTGTGGGAATTGGGCAGGGCCGATCGTGGGTGGAGATGTTTGAGGCAGCGGTAGCACTGGCAGTAAGTGCAATTCCCGAAGGATTGCCTGCGGTAGTAACTGTCACGCTGGCAATGGGGGTGAATCGGATGGCGCGCCGCCATGCAATTATCCGCAAGTTGCCTGCAGTGGAAGCACTGGGCAGCGCTACGGTAATTTGCTCGGATAAAACGGGTACGCTGACAGAAAATCAGATGACGGTGCAAGCGATTTACGCAGCAGGACAGCAATACTCGGTCAGCGGTACGGGATACAGTCCAGAAGGAGATTTTTATCTGGATGGGGAACCGATCGATCCTTATACAGTTCCGGCACTGGAGGCTTGTTTAATTGCGGGTTTGCTGTGCAACGATGCTCATTTAGAAGAGAAAGAAGGGCAATGGAGGGTTGTGGGCGATCCGACAGAGGGCGCTTTGATTGCGGCGGCGCGAAAAGCCGGACTCGATGGGTTGCAACTCGATCGAGCGATGCCTCGACTCGATACGATTCCCTTTGAGTCAGAATTTCAATTCATGGCAACGCTACATCAATTAGACAGTCAAACCTGGGGCGTCCCTCACAGCGAGTGGGATGTGTCGTCTTCGCCATTATTCCCCACACCCCATATCATCTATCTCAAGGGTTCGGTGGAAACGGTTTTGAAACGCTGCTGCCAAATGATAGACACCTGCGGAAATTTGACGCCTCTCGATCGGGAATTAATCGCAGCAGAAGTTGAGATGATGGCAAAACAGGGATTGCGAGTGCTGGCATTTGCCCAGAAACCCTTAACGCCAAAAGAAAGATTGCAGATAACTTCCCTCAGCCATGAAGATGTAGAAGCGAATCTAATTTTTATCGGATTGCAAGGCATGATAGACCCACCCCGATCGGAGGCGATCGCAGCCGTAAATGCCTGTCAATCTGCGGGAATCCAAGTAAAAATGATTACCGGAGATCATATCACCACTGCAAGAGCGATCGCCCAACGCATTGGCCTGCAAAAAGACGGTCAAGTCCTGGCATTTTCCGGGCAGGAATTAGAAAAAATGGATGGTGGGGAACTGACTCGGGCAGCCGAAAACGGGGTTGTGTTTGCCAGAGTTTCTCCGGCGCAGAAACTCGACCTGGTAACGGCGTTGCAGTCCCGAGGCGAAATCGTCGCCATGACGGGGGATGGAGTAAACGATGCCGCAGCGCTCAAACAAGCGGATATCGGCATTGCTATGGGCAAGACGGGAACCGATGTGGCGAAGGAAGCTGCCGATATGTTGCTCACCGATGATAACTTTGCTTCGATCGAAGCTGCTGTAGAAGAGGGGCGCACGGTTTATCAAAACTTGCGAAAAGCGATCGCTTTCATTCTCCCCGTTAATGGTGGCGAATCGATGACGATTCTGATTAGCGCTTTGCTGGCAAGAGATTTGCCGATTCTAGCCCTGCAAGTTTTGTGGCTGAATATGGTCAACTCGGTGACGATGACGGTTCCCTTAGCCTTTGAACCCAAGTCCGACGGTTTGATGCAACAACCCCCGCGCAATCCCCGCGAACCGTTGCTTTCGGGCAAACTGTTCCACAGAATTTTAGCGGTTTCGGCGTTCAACTGGATTCTGATTTTTGGCATTTTTGAATGGTCGCGACAAGCTTTTGGGGATGTTGCCGTGGCGCGGACAATGGCAATACAGGCTTTGATTGCCGGACGGGTGATTTATCTGTTGAGCATCAGCCAGTTAGGGGCGACGATTGTGGCAAAACTTAGGGGGCGGGCAGCGTCGATTAAAGAGGGGGGCGCGATCGCTCTTGGCATACTTTGCACCATTTTCCTGCAAATTCTCTTCAGCCAGTGGGGTGCCATGAATGTCTTATTCGATACAGCACCGTTGACTTTCAACCAGTTTCTGATTTGCCTAATTCCGGTACTGCCGATGGTGGTGCTGGTGGCATTTATCAATCGCCTCGATCCTCCCAATTCCTAGAGCGCCAATTCAGTAACTTTGGTTGACAAAAAGCGCTCTTTCTGGTGATAGGAAAATTCTAACTATACAACACAGGTCGCTACTGTCAGCTCGATCGGTACGCGATCGTCAACGTGAAAGGCTGTCATCGCGTCCGCTCAGTTCGCGATCGCCCGAGTATTTCTACTTAAGTTCTGCTTTCAAAGGACACCTGCACGCTCCATGCCCGTCTGATTTTAAATATTATTAATAATCGATTGGGAAAGTATTTCATCCCATCAAAAAGTGTCAAGTTTAGTAAAGAAACCCTTGGCAGGCGATCGGTCTGTGTTAACTTAAAAACATGAAGGGCAAAGCCAAGCAACAAAAAAACTTGGATAAACAATTGGGAATTAGAGAAACTTGGGTTGGACATTTTCCCAAGTATAAAACGCCGTAGTGGGAATCTTTCTGTAGTAGGAACTATAGATAACAGTATCACGCAGGAAATTTTGCATACCCTTCATCGGGCTGCAAAGACGCC
>JAAUPF010000267.1 GCA_012034575.1 Richelia sp. CSU_2_1
ATTGGGAAGAAGGAAGAAGGATGAGGGAAGAAGGAAGAAGGAAGAAGGAAGAAGGAAGAAGGATGAGGGAAGAAGGAAGAAGGATGAGGGAAGAAGGAAGAAGGAAGAAGGATGAGGGAAGAGGGAAGAAGGAGAAGGAAGAGAGAAGAAAGAAGAGGGAAGATTACTTATACATCAACCTGTCAACTGTCAACTGTCAACTGTCAACTGTCAACTATTTCTGGTTTTGCTGGCGAAATTCAGCGGGTGTTTGTCGCAGAGGAAGTTCTGAATTCCAAAGACCTCTACCCATTAGTCTCGCCCATTCTTGAGCATCTGCAAGCCGCTGTTGGTATTTGGTATTGGGCGATCGCGCTGCTGCCAGAACGTAACCTTCTTTAACTAACACTTCGTTGAGCAAAACTGTATCTTGCCATAAATAAGCTAATCTGCGATCGAACCGATCTTTTTCTTCAACATCTGATTCTAACAGTACCTGTTTTCCTTTAATCAACTGTTCCAATTTTTGTTGTGCCTGTTTTCCCCAAGGATCTTGTTTGATATCCGGTGATTCTATACCTAGCAGCCTGACTTGTTGTCGCAACGCTATGTTGTCAGCCGTACTGATAACTTCGATCGTTTGCCCGCTAATTGCCCTTTCTACTTTCACGAGATTTCCTTGGGGAATTTCGGGTTTTTGGCAGCTAATTAACAGCAGGCTAAGGGCGATCGCGAGTAGCCGAGAAAAAAACATCGGTAAACAGTTGATAGTTGACAGTTGACAGTTGACAGTGGATTTGTGCAATAAACCTTACGGCTTGGCAATCGCAAGTTTTTTTCAATCTTCATCTAGCGGCAAGCCCTTTATAACTTTACCTTTACCAAAATAGCGGCCGAATTGGAGTTCGTATACTTCGTCTTCATCTTGCGTTTCTACCTCCATGTTCGATCGGGGATAGCTGACGCACAGCAGCGCGTAACCCTCTTTTTGCAGTTCCACAGAAAGCCCCATAGCTTCCGGCTGGTGCAATTCCCCTGACTTGATGCGCACCGCACACGCAGTACAAGCACCGTTGCGACAGGAAAACGGCAGTTCGGCCCCTTGATTTTCCGCGCATTGGAGGATATACCGATCTTCGGGTACTTGCACCGTACTGCGATCGCCCGTTTGCCTGTTGTGGATTTTAATCGTGTAAGAGCGAGTCATGGGATTTTTAGATTTGAGATTTGAGATTGGGTTTGTGGAGCAAAACCCTGGTTCTGATTGGGTTTGAGGCGCAGAGTTAGGAACCGGAATCTGTCCGCTTGACGCCCTTCCCATATTAAACAGCAAATTTATGCCGTTGCCTCTTCCCAAATCCGATTTGTTCTGCTAACATAGTTTTCTTGTGACTAAATACACGAATTTAGCACTGGAAACAAAAAACTGGAGAGGTGGCCGAGCGGTTTAAGGCGCAGCACTGGAAATGCTGAAAGTGATGTAAGTTGCTTCGGGGGTTCGAATCCCCCCCTCTCCGTAACCAATGTAGTCCATTTCGGTAATGCTTTTCTCGTGGAAACCGAGTTTATGTGTAACAGATGGGCGGGATTAAATTGATTCCTGCGCAGAAGTCGAGCCTATGATTTCAGGTAGCCTGATGCGTTCGATATCCAAATGCAAGTAATGCTCAACGATTATCTCGGCGCTATTTCCCACTATTTCCGCGAGCTTCTGGATAGGAAAATCATTGTTCGCGTGATATGAAATCATCGTATGGCGTAATTGATACGGAATACGGTGGCGTATCCCTAATTTTTCAAGCACTGTTTTCCAGACGCGATTAAATGCGTGTTGACTAATAGGTTCGCCTTTGATGTTTGTGAAAACGTAACCCGTTCGCCGTGGGATGGACTGAAGCAAGAGTTTCAACTCTTCATTAATTGGAAACACTCGAAATCGCTCGGTTTTAGTCCCCGAGCGCTGCACGATTGTACCGCTAGCATCTACCTGTACCTCACAAATGCGAATTGTGTTTTTGGCTAGGTTTACATTTTCCCACTTAAGAGCGATCGCTTCACTGGGACGGCATCCTGTCAGCCAACAAAAGTATACATATTGGTAGTATTGGTAATGCTTGCCTTCAAATCGAGAGTGCGTTTCATTTTTCAACGCATCTAAAATCTTGTAAATTTCCGCCACGGTAAAGATTTCGATTTTTTTGTCTTTCTTCGATTTGAGCTCGATCGATGCTAGGGCGTCGCGATATTCGATTCCCCATTTGCGGGGAATGTTGCCTTGTTTGCTGTTCCAATCGATGCAAGCAACAATCAACGCGAATCGAGATTTTGCGGTTGACGCAGAACGTCCATCTAGCAGCCACTGAACCAAATCGCCTCGATCTTCAAGTCTCTTGTGCGGACACTTGTCCAACAAGGATGCGACTGTTTTTATGTGCGTCAAAACATACGTTTGTTCCCATACCCCCAATGCTACGTGAAAGTCTACATACTTTTTCCACAGCATCGCCAAATCATCCTTGGTAACGATCTTTAGGCAAGTGTCCTTGTGTTTTGGCTGCTTGAGTGCTGCGACAAAGGATTTTAGGTGTTCCAGATCTAAATCCTCTCCATTAGCGACTAAACGCTCAATTTCAGCGTCTAATTTTTGTGCGATCGATAATGCCTGTATTTCGTCGCTTCCCAGTCCGATCGTATGCCGTCCTAGTTTCGAGTGTAATCTCGCCGCATAGTAGGGCCTTGATTGATGGCGCTGAGTCTGGATGTTCAACCAGTTGAAGGTTGAGGCTGTGCTGTACATATTAGCTAATGACGGTAAATTTCTTTAATTGAATGGTATAATAAATGGTATATAAATAGCAAAGCTTGCAAAAAAAAAATTATAAACCTTTGTCAAAGAAGAAACATAGGCTTTGTGTCGCAGCACTAAAACTGCTGTTTAGGGCAACTTAACGGGGGTTCGAATCCCCCCCTCTCCGTAGATATACAATACACCGCAAGCTGTTGAGCTTGAATGCTCCATCTCGCAGCAATTCTGTGTAACATGAGGTACACTTGGGAATTGGTAATTGGTAATTGGTAATTGGTAATTGCTTGAGCGTTTACCTCACTTACTTGAAAATCGAATGACTTATTTCTTAACTGCGGCGTTCTATAAATTCGTCGAATTACCGGATTTTGCCGAACTCCAAGCGCCACTAATCGCCTGCGGCAATGAAAACCAGGTTAAAGGCACTATCTTGCTGGCAAAAGAAGGCATCAACTCGACTATTTCCGGCCCGCCTGAAGGCGTGCGCGCCCTGCTGGAATTCTTGCGCGCCGATCCGCGTTTTGCTGACTTAACGCATAAGGAATCTTACTCGGAAAAATTGCCGTTTTACCGCTTGAAAGTACGTTTGAAGCGCGAAATTGTCACGATGGGAATACCTGACATCAATCCCCGCGTTAATGCAGGGGAATATGTCAAACCTGAAGATTGGAATCAATTGCTTGACGATCCTGATGTAGTTGTTGTTGACGCGCGCAACGATTATGAGGTATCTATGGGTACTTTTAAAGGCGCGATCGACCCTAAAACTAAAAGTTTTTCTGAGTTACCTGAATGGATGTTGCAAGAAGCTGCTTTGCGCGATAAACCTAAAATAGCAATGTTTTGTACGGGCGGGATTCGGTGCGAGAAATCTACTGCTTTTTTGCGATCGCGCGGTTTTAAGGAAGTCTACCATCTTGAAGGCGGCATTTTAAAGTATTTGGAAACGATACCGGAATCGGAAAGCCGCTGGGAAGGTGAATGTTTTGTATTTGACGAACGAGTGTCTGTCAGTCACGGTTTAAAGCCAGGTAATTACGAACTTTGTCGCGGTTGCCGCCAGCCAATTAGTGAGGAAGATAAGGCTTCGGAGTTGTTTGTCTCGGGCGTGAGTTGTCCGAAGTGTCACGACACGAAAAGTGAAGCTAAAACACAAGCTTTATTGGAAAGGCAGCATCAAGTTGAACTGGCTAAAAGTCGAAACCAAATACATATCGGCGCGCGTTACGATGCTGGGGAAAAATTAGATGATTAAAAATTTCTCGGCGGTTGAAACCGCTACTACACGAACAAAACCCGCCTGCGCGGGTTGAGAAATTTTTCGGCGGTTGAAACCGCTACTACACGAACAAAACCCGCCTGCGCGGGTTGAGAAATCACAGGGATATTTAATCGGGATTTGATATGAAGCCCGCTAACGAGTAAACTTGGATGATGCTAACTAATAATATCCCGGTAACATACCCTATTTTGTATTCCTTCCGCCGCTGTCCCTACGCGATGCGGGCGCGTTTGGCGTTGGCAGTTAGCGATCGCACTTGCGAATTGCGAGAGGTTGTTTTGCGTGACAAACCGCCTGAAATGCTGGCAGTTTCTCCGAAAGGTACAGTGCCGGTATTAGTTGATGTTGGCGGGGAGGTATTGGAGGAAAGTATCGATATTATGCTGTGGGCGTTGCAACAAAACGATCCGGAAAAATGGCTGACGCCCGATCGAGGTTCTGTTGCCGAAATGCTAGAATTAGTTGCTCAATTTGATGGTAAATTTAAATACCACCTCGATCGCTATAAATATCCCGATCGCGATCCAGGTGTTGATGCTAAACTGCACCGAGATGAAGGTGCTGTATATTTGGAAAAACTTAATTCACAGTTGAGCGCGACGAAGTATTTATACGGTAATAATACTGCATTAGCTGACATGGCGATCGCGCCTTTTGTCCGTCAATTCGCCCGTACCGATTTAACTTGGTTCAACGAACAGCCTTGGCCGCAGTTGCAAGCTTGGTTGGCGCAATTTACAGACTCTGCAATTTATCACCGCGCGATGCAAAAATACCCAAAATGGGAATCAGGCAATCCAGGAGTGATTTTTCCACCGTTACCAGAAGAGCATGATATTATTGGTATAATTTCGTAACTTGCGGCTTTAATTTATAGCAACCACTACATAGGTTTTGACATAAATAGCCTCATGAATATAGCTGTCAACCCCCAACCATAAATTGTGTAACTATCAACTGTCAACTTGCAACCGCAGATAAAGGCGGATAAACGCAGATCAACGCAGATTGATTTCATCAACTGTCAACTTAAGCGAGTTTTGAGGTTTAAATGCGTGAGTTTTGAGTATTGACTATTCTTAATTCAAAACTCAAAACTCAGGGCGAGCACGGGGGCATCGCCCCTACTCCCAAACAACTGTCAACTGTCAACTCTCAACTACAATTATGATTGATATTGGTTCATTGGTTCGATCGACCAAAAATGATTTGGGAGTCGGCAAAGTAGTAGAAGTATCCCGCACCGATGCGGTAATCGAGTATTTTTGTTCGGTAAAACAGCGCATCCGCAAAACTTTAGGATTAGGCGTGTTGCAAGAAGCCAGACTCCAGCGACAAACTAGATGCTACCTCTGGTTTCCCAAACAGCAACGGTGGATCGTCGGTCGAGTTTTTGATTGGGATGAAGATAGTTTATACTACGACATCGATTTGCCTGACAGCCAAACTATAGGAGTGCGCGAAAAGGACATTTACGTTCGCTGCAATGTTCCGATCGCCGATCCGATCGAAATTTTAGCAGTTAAAGGTCACGAAACTCCTTATTTTCACGATCGGCGCTTGGCTTTCGTGCAATCTGCGATCGAACAACGGGCTTTGGGCCGCAACATGACAGGTTTAATTTCTGCTAATATTGACCTGTTCCCGCACCAAGTTGAAGTTATCCGGCGCGTGCTAGAAGATCCGATTCAGCGCTATTTATTGGCTGATGAACCAGGACTCGGAAAAACTGTAGAAGCTGGAACAATTCTCCGCCAATTTCTCTTAGATGAACCCCAGGGACGCGCGGCGGTAATAGTTTCAAAATATCTGGTCGAACAGTGGCGTCAGGAGTTGGAAGGTAAATTCAATTTATCTCAATTTGGGGACAGAGTGCAATTAGTTTCTCTGAGCGATATCAATCAAATCAGTCGCAATGCTAATGTAGATTTGACTATTATCGATGAAGCTCACCGCGTGGCTGCAATGGCTGATTCGAGCGATCGCGCCCAACAACAATGCTTTGAAATCTGCCAAAGTCTCGCTCGCAAAAGCAAGAATTTATTGTTGCTATCGGCAGTTCCAATTGCCGGCAATGAAGAGAATTTTCTGACAATGCTGCAATTGTTAGAGGCGGATAAGTGCGATCGCGATGGCATTGCCAGTTTCAGAGAACGAGTTCAAAGATGTCAGGAAATCGGACGCGAAATGCTCGATTTTCGAGAAGGTGTTAAGCCCGATATTTTGCAAGCAAAACTCGATCGACTCCGCAAAATTTTAGCGAAGGAAGATGATTTTTTGCAACTAGCAGATGAATTAGAAAGTTGTTTCGCCAGTCAAGAAAATAGCCAGCGAGAGCAGCTTGTTAGCGATATTCGCGATCGTGTTAGCAATACCTACCGCTTGCACCGCCGGATACTCCGCAATCGCCGGAATGCAGTGGAAGATGTCATTTTCGATCGCGATGCCCTCCCGAAAATCGAGTACGATTTGAATGACGAACAATGGTCTGAAATTCACATTTTGCTCGACAATTGGCGGAAAGCTGCTCCTAAATCGATCGAACATCAGATAATTTTTCTGCTGTTTTTCTGCGCCTCCGGTACTTGGTTGCCGATTTTGGAACGAGTTGTCAAGGCTCGCTTGCAGCGTAAATCGACAGCGGAAATCGATCGAGAATTCGGTAAAAATGACGCAGCAACTTTGACCGCAACAGAGCTATTTTCCGGGGAAAGAGAACTGCTAGAAAACTTGCTGAACACCCTCCAAAAGCCCCAGGAAGGCAGCGATCGCATCAGTTTGTTGAGAATCGCCATTATCCAATTTGTAGCTGCGGCGTTGAAAATTCCGCCCCAATATCGCGGCAACCCTCGCGAATTGCTGTTGAAAATTCAAGACAGAATTAAAAGACAAGTTCCCGGCGATCGCTTCCCAAAAATTGTAATTTTTACCAGTTTTACTTCAACTTGTCAAGCAATTGTGGAAAATTTAGCCAAAATCTTCGGCAAGAAAGCAGTAGCAATCCATCAAAAAAGCAAAGCTGGGGATGATGCAGTAGCTAATTTGCAGCGGTTTAAAAACGAACCTAATTGCTTTATCTTAGCCTGCGATCGCTCCGCCGAAACAGGCTTAAACTTGCAATTTGCCGACTGGTTAATTCACTTCGATTTACCTTGGTTTCCCGATCGATTGGAGCAAAGATTGGGTAGAGTCGATCGAATTGGCAGCAAAATGGGAGCGCAATTTAGTTTGTTTGCCGGCCCCGATATGCCCGACAGCCTCTACGAAGCTTGGTTTAAAGTTTTAAAAGACGGGTTTGGCATTTTCCAAAAATCTATTAGCAGCCTGCAAGTTTATGTCGGAGAAAAACTTCCCCAACTAGAAGAAAAACTGTTTGCGGAGGGAGCAAAAGGGCTGTTAAGCGAAGTAGAATCGATCGCAAGTGAAATCGCCCGAGAACAAATCAAAATCGACGAACAGTACGCTTTAGATGAAATCGATCTGGTTGGTGACAGTGCATCCGAGTATTTTGCAGCCCTCGAAAATGGCGACGCCCGCCATCAAGAAATGCTGCAGGCGGCGGAAGGTTGGATCTGTCAAGCTTTGAATTTCAAACGCATCGAACATCCGAATATATCCGGCTTGCTGCGCTATCAACCCAGTCAAAAAACCTTGATTCCTTCGATCGATCTGACAACTAAATTCATCCCTCATTTTAAACGCTACGGTACTTACAACCGCCGGATTGCCAACCAACACGGCGACGTAAATCTGTATCGAATTGGTGAAGGTTCGATCGACGCTTTCGGATCTTACATCCGCTGGGACGATCGGGGTCAAGCTTTTGCCATGTGGCGTTACGATGAAAGTTGGGATGCAGCGGAAGGAAAAGAGTGGTTTGGCCTGCAATTTAATTATGCGATCGAAACCGATTTGCAGCCAGTAGAGCAAGTTTTGAAGGAACAAATTATCGAGAATTACAACTTAAAAACTTTGCGGCGGCGGACTGATGCTTGGTTTCCTCCCAGATTGGAAAAAGTGTTTGCAGACACTCGTACCGAATCAGTATCTTTGGTGGAAGATGCCGAAATTCTGAAGATTTTGCAGCGCCCTTACAAGGGGAAAGGCGGGCCGAATCGGGATTACAATTTGTCAAAAACCGCGTATCGGCGATCGATGATTTTG
>JAAUPF010000045.1 GCA_012034575.1 Richelia sp. CSU_2_1
GTTAAGTCGAATCGCGAGGACATTCAGGATATTTTGACAGAGCTAGCTGAACAGAATCAGTATTCGCCGATCGAGAATTATCTGACATCTTTACCAGTCCCTGCCGACACTTCAATTCTCGACAACATTGCCGAGAGATACTTCGGCGTTAGTTCGGCAATTTACCAGATTTTCGTAAGAAAAACTCTCATCGGCGCAGTGGCCCGCGCATTATCGCCGGGGTGCAAACACGATACAGCTTTGATTCTCCAAGGCAAGCAAGGTTACAAAAAATCTACTTTTTTCAAAATCCTTGCCGGTGAATATTTTGACGATTCACTCGGTGCAGTTTCAGATAAAGATGAGCGACTGAAATTGCACAGAGCTTGGTTTGTGGAATGGAGCGAATTAGAGAGCATCTTTAAGCGCCGGGATGTCAGCAATACAAAGGCCTTTTTATCGAGCTCGATCGACGCTGTGCGACCGCCGTATTGCCGGGATACGCAAGATTTTCCCCGCGCCAGCGTTATCGTTGCCACAACTAACAAAGATGAGTTTCTCAGTGACGAAACTGGAAACCGCCGCTTCTGGATTATCCCGGTGCAAAAGCGGATTGATACCAAACTCTTGGCTTCCGAAAGAGATGCAATCTGGGCTGCTGCTGTTGCTGCTTACAAAGCTGGTGAGAGCTGGTGGTTGGACTACGAGGAAGAACTTAACGCGGAAACGATCGCCCAAGAATTTCAAACCACAGACCCTTGGTTGAATGCAATTGTTGACTACATCAAAAATCGGGAATTCGTGATTCTCAGCGACATCCTCAACCAGCTTCAAATTGATTTGGGCAGGCAAGAAAAATCCCACCAAATGCGAGTAGCAGGTATTTTGAAGGTTCTCGGCTGGGAGAAGAATTTTAAGGTTATCGGTGGCAAACGCTGTCGGGTTTGGATGCAGGCTCAAGTTCCCGATCCACCTCTAGATCCACCTCTAGATCCACCCCGATCCACCTCCAATCACGAGGTGGATCTAGAGGTGGTGCAGGCTGAAACTCTTGCCACAGTAGTGTTTGAAAATCAGACTCAGCGGGTAGATCCACCTGATCCACCTCTAATACCAAAAAGTATTTCTCAAATCAAAATACGAAATTTGAAATTTCAAATTTTGAGAACGGGGAAAATTCCGAAAGTTTTGGCAATTTTTCGGCGCAGGTGGATCGGACCCCGGAACCCCCACCAGAACGGGAGTCTGAGGGTGCACCACCTCAAAATCGCGAGGTCGATCGGTCAGCAAATCACAACAAAACCTCAGTAGAAACCGAATCTATAGAAGCCGATTTCGAGGTAGAGGAGCTAGTTGAAATGATTCGATCGGCACTTTCCGAAAACGATCCAGTGGTAGTCAGGCAGATCCAGGCGATCGTGCGGGAAGTGTGCGCCAGCGGGGCGGCCGATCGCGCGATTGTTTGGGGCAAGCTGACCGCTGATGAAAAATCTGGATTTATGGCGATGCTGAATGCGCCGTTGATAGCTCCAGAAGATGCGCAGAAGTTGCGGGATATCGCATCGATTTGGTGGGATAAATTCTATCCCGATCTGCTGGAAAGTTTGATGGCGCAAATGTTCGGTTGGCAAGCGGGCAGCAACTACGATCGGGCGACGATCGAGCAGTGGTTGCAAACAGAAGATGAATTAGTGCGGTCGCGGATTACTGAGCTTTTAAATTATTCCGAGGTGATTTGACATGAAACAAATAGAACTCACTCTCGAACAGCAATTTCGATTGCAAATGTACGCCGAACAAATTAAGTCGATTTCTGAAATTGAAGCAAAAAAATTACTTGTCGAAGTCATGCGCCAAAACATGGTGAAAGACAACGTAATTAAAGACTTAATGCGGGTTGTTTAGGAGAGTAAAAATGAATTTTATAAGTGCAAATGTTGCCTGTCAAATTCTCAATTGCAGCGAGAGAAGCTTGCTGAGATACCGAAATCAAGGAAAGCTATTGGAGGGAATTCACTGGGGAAGAAACCCCAGCGGAAAAGTTTTGTACCATCAGGATTTACTGCTAAATTTAGTTAGCTGTGGCGGTGATATAAATCATGCCGACCATCAGAAATTTATTCAGAGAGTTCTGAGCGATCGACCGGAAAATCAACAGAAGAAATCTCGAAAAGTTCAGGCAACTGTGGCGGTCTGACCGTGCCGACATAGTTTTCATACATTGTCCGCAAATTGTGTCCGGTGATTTGCGCCAGTTCGGCGGGATTCATTCCCCGATCGAGAGCGTGGCTGATTAATGTATGCCGGGTGGTGTACGGTCGGCGGTAGTCAATCCCCAATTTGGAAAGTGTCGGTTTCCAGTAGCGGTTGTTGAAATTTTTAGCATCGATCGTACTTCCCTCAATGCTGGTGAAAATTGGCGAATCAGAAGAACAATCGGGCGATCGGCGGTTCAATAATAACTGTTGCAGTCTTGGCGTTAGAGTAACACTCCTTCCTCGATTGCACTTTTCTGCTTTTCGAGAAGATTCACCGTCGCTAATACTTTCGCCGATCCAGATGCGATCGCACTTCGCAGAGCAATGCCGCCAAAGCAGGGCAGCAGCCTCGCCAGTGCGGAGTCCGACACCAAACTTGAATTCTATGTAATCGGCGTAGTGGGATATTTTTGGGTTCGATCGAAACTCGCTGACAATCGCCTTGATTTCTGCTGCGGTAAAAGGTTCGGACTTCTGCCTGGGCGGTACTTTTACTTTCACATCAGTCCACGGATTTTCGCCCGCAATTATTTTTTTCTTAATTGCCCAATTCCAACAGGCGCATATCATTGCAATCCGCTCGCGCACTGTTATTGGTTCGAGATTGGCTCCATTGCGATCGCCCAGCCAATCCCGAAAATCCTCAGCAACATTTTCGGTAACAGCAATAGTTGTTTTGTTTCTGAAAAACTCAGAAACGTGTTTCTTTGTTGCTCGATACTTGGCTAAGGTTGCGGGATGGAGATTGCGCTGTTTCCAGGAACAGAAGCGATCGAATAACTCAACAACAGAAATTGATTCTTGCTTCTGAGGTTTGTACTTAGTCAGGCTCGGATCGAAATTGCCACTGACCATATCGAGTTCGATCGTTCTGGCTTTGATTTCGGTGGCTTTCCGATTGGCGATCGAATCGGGCAATCCAATGTAAAGCCAAAATCGCTTTCCTTGCCAAGACCAAGCAAGTCGCAACCGATCGCGAAAAACTTCAACTCTTACCGTACCTTTGCCCATCAATAAGTACCCATTTTAAGGGGGAATATCTGTATCGCTGTTTTATCGCCCAGATTGTCTGGGACTGTCATAGTTTGTCACCCCTTATTGAGAATGCCCAATTCACCAGCAGCGGGCATGAAAAAGCCAAATCCGCTTGATACTGCGAATTTGGCGATGGACACAACTGGACTCGAACCAGTGACCCCTACGATGTCAACGTAGTGCTCTAACCAACTGAGCTATGCGTCCGCACGATTACTAAATCTAGCACAAACTTCGATCGAACGTCAAGCAAAAATCTGAAATTCCCCTCAACTCCCAATTTTTCGCCAAATTTTCACAGTTCGATCGCCCGCACCGCTAACCAAACTCGCCCCATCAGCACTAAACGCCACCGACAAAACCTCCCCCTGATGTCCGGCTAGAACTTCCAACAAACTCCCCGTGGCAGCATCCCACAAATAAATCGTACCGTCCCGACTCCCAGTCGCCAAAATCCGCCCGTCAGGACTGACGGCCAAACACAAAACATCCCCAGAATTGTCTCTCATACTCCGCAGCAGCGTCCCTTGGCCCCGACCGTCCACCCGCCACAGCTTCGCCGTACCGTCGCGACTCCCCGTAGCCAAAATCGATCCCCCCCCGGCCCCCCCTTGAGAAGGGGGGGAGAAAGAAAATTCGATCGCCCGCACCCAATCTCCGTGCTCAGTCAGAGTGCAAATCGACTTTCCAGCCTGCCAATCCCACAACTGCACGGTTTTGTCCCGACTCCCGCTAGCCAAAAACTCCCCGCCCGGACTGAAAGCCACCGCTTCCACTCCGCCGGCGTGGCCCGTCAAAGCCGACATCCGCCGACCCTTATTCAAATTCCACAAATGCACCGTTTTGTCCCGACTTCCGCTAGCCAAAACCTGACCGTCGGGACTGAAAGCCACAGCGTGAACCCTGTCAGCATGACCGGTCAAACCAAACCACCACTTACCCTTGTTCATATCCCAAATATGAATCATTTTGTCCCGGCCGCCACTAGCCAAAATCTTGCCGTCGGGACTGAAAGCCGCGCAAGTCACCCAATCGGAATGACCCGTGAGAGTGTACCACCGCTTGCCGGCCTCTACCTTCCACATCTCAATCGTCTTGTCCTCACTCCCGCTAACTAAAGTCGCGCCGTCAGGGCTGAAAGCTACCGACGTGACAGCCTGAGAATGACCTACCAGAGTGCGAACGCACTTCCAAGTAGGCGCGCGGGCCGGCACAACCCTTTGCTGGGCTGGAACTGGTACGATCGTACCTGCAACCGTTGGCGGCATCGCATTTTGCACCCGTGGGGGCGACATTCCCTTACCCGCCCGCGCCCCCGCGCCCGCCCCGGCTGGTGGAATTGAAGCTGCTGGAGTTGGACTTGCTGCGGGAATTGATACCGGCTGATACGGCTGCAAATCTCGCATCACTTCAGCGACAGATTTGTAGCGGCGGTTGAGATTGGATTCGATCGATTTATCGAGAATGCGGCCTAATTTCGGATCGATTTTTGCTTTCAAAAAATCCCGCCACACCCAAGCATCCTGATTGATATCGAACAAATCAAAGGGAGATATTTGAGTCAGCAAATAAATGCAAGTTACTCCCAAACTGTACAAATCACTGGCAAAAACTGCTTGACCTCTGATTTGTTCCGGCGCGACGAATTCAGGAGAACCGATGACAGTACCTGTTTGAAAACTGCCCTCCACAACTTTGGCAGCGCCGAAGTCAACTAAAACTAATTCTCCGGTAAATGTGGAAAAATTATAAGAATTTAAATTGGGAGAACTGCGGCGGCGGATAATATTGGGAGGTTTAATATCTCGGTGAATAACTTTGCGATCGTGCACGAACTGCAAAACTGGTAATAAATCATTTAATAGTCGCAGAATCTGACTTTCGCTAAAAGGTCCCTGCCGCACCAATTCTTGCTGTAAGTTTTCACCTTCTATAAATTCTTGGACTAAATACTGATAGCGTTCCTGCTGGAAGTGCGCCAGCAATTCAGGAATTTGCGGGTGTTTTCCCAATTCATCCAGCCGTTGGGCTTCGCGGTTGAATAATTCTGCTGCTTTTTCGGCGCTGCTAGTACCTTGAGATAGCGGGAAAAACTGTTTGATGGCGCAGCGCGGTTTTGAGGGCTTGTCTTCGTCTACGGCTAAAAAAGTGCGACCGAAGCCGCCGCGCCCGAGGGGTTTGATGGCGCGATAGCGTTCTCTCAGCAGCAGTTTAGCACCGCAACTGAGACAATATTGAGTGCGATCGGCATTTTGGGGGTTTGGACAGGCAGGATTTAAGCAGTAACTCATAACTGAACCGAGAAGGAATCAGCAGCATATTTATATGATAGTGAGCTGCAAGGGCGATCGACCTTAGCCTTGCCCGCCGAAGGAAGAAGGAAGAAGGAAGAGGGAAGAAGGGAAATGCCGTCACAGTAATATTTTCAGTGATTAAGAACCTGCAGCAGCATCCGGCAAAGTTGCTATAAATTGAAAATTTTAAGCACAGAAGTCCTTACTGCAAGCCAGTTCGTAGTGAGGACTTCAGTCCGCAAAATTCAAGATGCCGCCTTCACTTTCAAAGCATACTCTTTAAACCTTTCCAAGTCAGCTTGAATTGTCGATTCCACCACGCGCCCTAAAAATAGGTTATCCATCAATTTACCCAGCCAGCCAGGAATCCCGTAAGCGACAGTTAGTTTGACAATACTGCTATCTTTGCGATCGTAGAATCTAACTGCACCGCGATTGGGCAAACCGTCTACCGATTCCCACTGAATTATCTGATTCGGCACTAATTTAAGAATTCGAGACAGCCAGCTAAATTCTAAGCCGCCTGTTGCGAGTTTCCAGCGGGATAATTCTGGATCTTCTTCGAGAACGTGAACTGATTCGATCCATTTCATCCAGCGCGGCATTTGCTCTAAATCAGACCAAAGTTCCCACGCTAATTCAATAGGAATTGCCACTTCTACTTGTACGCTATGTTCTAACCAATCAGTCATGGGATTTTAGATTTTAGATTTTAGATTTCTTAGTCTGCGATCGAGGGATTGGCGATTGTTTTGTTAGTTATCAGTCAGGCAGTTTGCAATTTGCGATTTGCGATTATTTATTGAGTCATTTTCTAGTTACCAGCCTCTGACTGGTAACTAGAGAAGCCTGGTAACTAGAAAAATTTTCGCTTGGCGCTTTGCGATTATTTATTGAATCATTAGTCACAAAATTTGCGATTTGCGCTTTTTCTTGAATCATCAATCATTTGAATAATAACTAATGACTGATGGCTGATGGCTGATGACTAATAACTAATGACTGATGACTAATAACTAATGACTAATGACTGCTTGCCAAAATTACCTCAGCCGCTTGATGGCCGGAAATTGTTGCTCCTTCCATGCTGTCGATGTAATCTTGCTGGGTGTAACTTCCTGCTAAAAAGAAGTTAGCAACAGGCGTTTTTTGAGCGGGACGGTAGACATCCATTCCCGGTGCTTCGCGGTACAAAGATTGAGCGAGTTTAACTACACTGTACCAAGTCATGTTTAGTTCCCGCGCTGAAGGAAATAAATCTCGAACTTGCTTGAGTACGTGCTGGGCTATCTCTTCGTTGCTTTGTTTGATAAATGGATCTCCCGGAGTCAACACTAATTGCAACAGCGAACCTTGTCCTTCTTTATAATAATCCTTAGGACTTGCCAGCGCCAAATCTGCAAAACAAGAAAAATCGGCATCTGCTGAATATAGCAAATTATCGATGCCGGCGGCGTGCTGCAACTGTTTGCGCTGGGCTTCATCTTCCAGTTCCGTTACCCAACCGTCGAACCGCAATTGTACTGTAGCAACGGGCACAGCATCTAACTTATAAATGTTGTCAAATTCCGACCATTTGCGCCAAGCTGGCGGCAGAATTTTTTGAATTCCCGGCACATCTAATGCAAAAAGATATGCGTCAGCGGTAATAATTTCTTCGGTTTCGCCGCTGGCTACTGCTAAGCCGGTGACGCGAGTTTCTGCACTTGCTTCAAACTGAATTTCTCGCACTCTGCGCCGCGTGTGAATTTTGGTTCCTTTGCTTTCCAAATATTCGACAATTGGCTTGTGTAAGTATTCGTTAGGGGAACCTGCCAGCATCCTCATTGCTGATGCTTCGGTTTTCGCAGCAAACAACTGAAAGATTGTCAACATACACCGGGCAGAAATATTTTCAGTGTCGATAAAACCCAGGGCATAGGCGATCGGATTCCACATTCTTTTGAGGGAATTTTGGCTGCCACCGTGGCTGCGAAACCAGTCAGCAAAGCTGATTTTATCCAATTCGCGGATAGTTTTCATCGCCCCATCAAAGTCTATCAAACCGCGGACGATCGGACTCGTTCCCAGGGCGATCGAATTTTGAATTTTGTCTTGCAGCGATAGCTGGGATGTAGTGAAAAATGCCTTCAAACCGTGAAACGGCGCGCCGATAGGAAAGCGAAAATCCAAACAACCAGTTTCGCCGCCTCGATTGATAAAAGTGTGGGTATGTTCTTTGAGGAGAAAATTGTCAACTGCTCCCACTCTTTTGAGCAGGGCAAATAAGTTATAATAGCAGCCGAAGAAGACGTGCAAACCCATTTCCACGTGATTGCCGTCGGGATCTACCCAACTGCCGGCTTTGCCACCAACAAAGGGGCGAGATTCAAAAATTTCTACCTGATGGCCTGCATCGACTAAATCGACTGCTGCAGTCATCCCGGCCAATCCTGCACCTGCGATCGCAACCCGCATTTGACTATTCCTTTTTCTGTAATTTTACAAATTGTAACAAAAAATTATAATATCATAAATCTTAAAGTTCGTAAATGCCGATCGCCACTTGTACCGCCCTCTGAATTCTTGCCACAGAAACAGCACTAATTTCACCGTAAGGGCCTTGTTCTAAGAATGTCTGTCGCAAAGCAGAAACGTTTTCACAAACAGCTAGAGAATCAGCTTGCAATCCTCCCTCACCTGCAGGAATCAAGACGCGAGTAGGATTTTCTACTCCTGTAAGGTTGCTTGTAAAGGGAACAACAATTACAGAATCTGTCAACTCGTTACGGATATCGGGAGAAACCACAACTACAGGTCTTTTTTTAGTATCTCCCAACTGACGCAAAGCTCTTGAAAGGTAGATCTCACCTTGCCTGGGATAAGTGTTCGCTATTGAGTTAGAGTCCATCACTGCTCCATGTTTCTTCTATCTGTTCCTCTACAAAATTAAACCACTCTTGTTCGTCTTCAATATCTTCTTGAGTGCGGTTTTGATAAAACGTCCGCAGCTTATCTTCGATTTGCTTAGCGTACCACAGACGCAGAGCTTGTTCGATCGCCTCCGTCCAATTATCAGTAAGTTGCTCGATTTTATCAGCAAATTCGGCATCAAGAGCCACCAAAACTTCTCGCTTTTGAGTAGAATTTGACATCCCAACAAATCTCCTTAATAACTAATTTCGTAGGGTGCGCATTGCGCACCTTACACACTATTTTTACATCTTCCTTCTTCCTTCTTCCTTCTTCCTTCTTCCTTCTTCCTTCTTCCTTCGATCAAAGCATCGGCATCAATTGCAGCGGTCCAATTCCCAAATCTTTAGCCGACATCCACCGCACCTCAAACAAAGCAATCATATCTTTAAATTGAGGCTGACCGCGAGAAGCACCCATCAAACCTTTAGCAATAATCAAACCGCACCAACCCTTAGTTGACTGACAGCGGCGTTCCCATTTTTTGCGCGCTTCCTGATGGATCGGATCGGTTTCAACAAACTCCCCAAATAAATACAATTCACCGTTCAAAGCTTGCAAAATACCCAAATCGTATTGCTCTTCCTCAAACGGATCTTCCCCCGGATTGAAACAAATTGCCTTCACCCCGCCGGCGTCCTTCAAATCCTGAATCATCGTTTTTGCTTTCGGATTTGAAGTTTGAATCAAAACCACGGGTAAACCCTCTCCCGTCGCGCGAATTTCTGCTTCTGCCCCTTGGTGGAACTGGGCATTTAAGCGCAGGAACTCTACTGCTTCCCAAGGTACGACGCCGAGACTTAAAAACGAATTTGCCGGGACCCAATCGTCCCGCAGCAGCGGCATTTCAAATTCATCATCATCATCATCGCCATCATCATCCTCAAGCATATCCCACAATTCATCCGACACATCAGGCATCGTAGAAACTTTCACCGATACCTGCTGGCTTGTCCCGTCCGCCTGCGGAACGGGAATGCGATAGCGACTGCTGAGACTGGGAAATCTCTCTCCTTCAAATTTGCGGCGGCTGTTGCGGAAAAAGCGGTGAAATGCTTCCAGGGCAACTAATACAGTCAGGGCTTCTTCATCGTAAAGAATCGATCGCAAGCCTTCTAAAGGATGCAAATTGCCAAAATTTGGCTCTATTTCTGAGGGGGGCAAGTCTGCTAAATCTATATCTTCTTCATCGCCATCATCATCAATATCGCCTGCTGTTTCAAAGGTGAGAAACAAACAATCTTGACCTAAAAAAGCCTGTTCCAAATCTTCAAAAGAGTTATCGTTTACCACTCGCTGCCGAAACAGCTTCAAAGATTCCAAAGAACGGTACAGCAAAACTCCGTAATCCATTCTGCCCTGCCCCAATACAGACACGTAGAGGCTGGCGATATCCCACTGATTGATTTCAATAGAAATAATTTGGTGTTCGGCCAACATCTCCCAAGGTGCGTCTTGCCAAATTTGAGCCGCTTTCGCCATTAAAACTTCAGCATACTCCGGAGGCAAGGAAGGAGGGCGGTTGACGGCTACCTCTTGCATTCCGCGAAAGATTTCGTCAATTAGGGGCAATTCCGGCACGTAGTCGATCGCAATTCCTAAATCTTGCAGCACGCCCCGCAGGTAAAATTGAATTTCGCGGTTTTTGACTACTATTTTTTGGGGTCGGGCGGCTGGGGTCGGACTTTGGGGGTGTTCTATTGCCCGCAGCAGAGCTCGGACGATCGCCTCGGGTCCGGCATCTGGCCCCACCACGTCCATCGCCCTCACTACTCCTTCGGACCCGTCCACCCACAGAATGCACTCCCCCCCCAGCTTCTGAATCGTCCTCCACTATTGGGTTCGAGTCAGAATCGGACAAGGGCCTGCGGTCCCCTTCCCACACGCTGGGTATTTGAGGCAAGTTTTGTAGTCGGCGAAGAGTAGAGCGATTCAGCGCTGCCATAGAGTAAGCCTGTAGAGTTAAGCATTTATGCGGTGCCGATCGGTCAACCGCTGCTTTCTCATCATAAACCTTTTGACACTATTCATGCCATTTTCAAAGTTTGAATTTTTGTTGGGCTTCATTGTAGAGGTGCATCGCTAAATCGCGAATAATTTCTTCGCTTTCAAATGCTGTTCCAAACTTGTGTTTTGCGGTGTCGATGCAAAGTTTCATCAAGTCTGCTGAAGTTGCGACTTGAAGGGCGATCGTTTTTCGATCTCTGTCTAAAATTGTATCTATTTCCCCAAGTATTTCTGTCGGTTGACTGTTGGCAGTCTTACCTAAATTTGCGACAGTTTTTTCCTGCTTTTTCCTTTGTACTTCTTCGGAAAACCCCGAAGCAATAATTCCGGCAGGCAAAGCAAAAATTCCCATCCCCAAAAATGCTAAGATCGCTCCCAAAAATCTTCCCAAAGGAGTGATCGGATAAATGTCGCCGTAACCGACCGTAGTTAGAGTTACAACTCCCCACCACATCGCATCGGGGATGCTTCCAAAAGTGTCGGGATGCGCTTCGTATTCCACAAAATACATGAGGCTAGATGCAAAGATCAACAAAATAAATACTGCAAATGCTGTAGCAATCAGTTCCTCTTTTTTGGTGTACAGCACTACAGCTAAGTGCCGTACAGACTCGGAATACCTGCTAATTTTTAGCAAGCGCAGCAAGCGCAGCAGGCTCATTAAATTAAAAACGCTTAAATTGGGAAACAGCAGCAGCAAGTAAAAAGGCAAGATGGAAACTAAGTCAATCAAACTCAGCGGGGTCAGTGCGTATTTAAGTCTTCCCCAAATAGGGCGTGCGTACTGGCGATCGAGCGTGCAAACCCACATTCTCAACCCGTATTCTACGGTAAACAAAAGCGACGATACAATTTCTATCTGTTCCAAAATCAGCTTTTGTTCTGGCGGCAGCGGCTCGGTACTAGCAATAAAAACTGCTATGTTTAAAACAATTAAAAAGGTGACAATGATATCGTCAGCAAAGCTGTATAAATTCTTGCTGTCGGAAGTGTTCAAAATCGTGTAAAGTGTGCGTTTGATTTGTAGGTGCATCTGATTGACTCCTGAAATTACCGATCGGGAATTTGCGATCTAACACTTATATAGCAATCCTAAATGAATCGTAAATTTTTACCCCACCCCAACCCTCCCCCTACCAAGGTCTGGGAGTAAGAACTTCACAAATGATTTAGGATTGCTGTAGCATGAGTGCTGCAGGCACAAGTCATGAGATCGCTAGTAAGAACAGTTTAAAAAATTTGCTTCAAAAAAATAACTTTTTAGAGCTAAGCTGAGAAAAATTTCCCAATTTGAGTCGATTTTCAGGCAAAAATTATGAAGGTCGCTGTATTCAGTACCAAATCCTACGATCGCGCATTTCTCGAAGCAGCCAATGTCGATCGAGCTCATGAATTGGTGTTTTTTGAACCGCGTTTGAACCTAGAAACGAGCGTTTTAGCAGCAGGATTTCCGGCCGCCTGCGTCTTCGTCAACGACTTGTTAGACGCCAAAACTCTCAAAGCAATCTCCCAACAAGGCGTGCGATTGCTGGCCCTGAGATCCGCCGGCTTCAATCATGTGGATTTAGCAGCCGCCGCTGATTTAGATTTAACCCTGCTGCGAGTTCCGGCTTATTCTCCCTACGCTGTCGCCGAATACGCAGTCGCGATGATGTTATCCCTCAACCGCCGCATCCACCGGGCCTACAACCGCGTCCGCGAAGGCAATTTCGCCCTAGACGGTTTGTTGGGTTTCGACCTCAAGGGCAAAACTGTAGGGATAATCGGTACTGGCAAAATAGGCGCAATTACTGCCAAAATCCTGCACGGATTCGGGTGCCGCCTGCTGGGATACGATGTTTTCCCCAACCCGGATTGTAAAGCGATAGAGATGGAATACGTTTCGCTGCCCGAACTGTTTGGTGCCTCGGATATTGTCAGCCTCCACTGTCCGATGACAGCAGAAACTTACCATTAATTAATGCAGAAGCGATCGATCGAATGAAACCGGGAATCATGCTGATCAATACCAGTCGCGGTCAGTTGATTGACACCAAAGCCGTAACCGACGGACTCAAATCCGGTAAAATAGGATACCTCGGTTTAGATGTTTACGAACGGGAGACCGATTTGTTTTTTGAAGATTTGTCAAATGAAGTAATTCAAGACGACGTGTTCCAACGCCTGCTGGCATTCCCCAACGTATTAATTACCGGGCATCAAGCTTTTTTCACCGAGGAGGCTTTGCAAAATATCGCTGAAACCACGATCGCCAACATTACCGAATTTGAACGCGGAGGCCCTTGTCAAAATCAGATCTCTTTCGATCGATCGAACAAAGGATAGCCTCAGAACGATCCTCTCAGTACGTTAAGCGATCGAACCTGCCGTGTTGGGTTTGGCACTTCCCGCATCAAAAGTATCAGAGGGATGGGGAATTGTCCCGTTGGTTAAAGCGAAAATCAACTGGGATCGTTATTTTTTGCTTGCAATTTGTGAAGCTCTGCCTTAATCTCTTCTTTTAGAGCTTGACAATTTTTATTTTAGGGCAGTCACCGTACTTGCCTTTGAGTCAATTTTTTAAGTGAGGAAGTATCAAATGACACAATCTAACTTTTCTGACGAAACAGAAACACAAACCGAAGCAGCCAAAATAGATGTGGCGAGCGAGGAACCGGGTTCTATTACAGTAACTACCTCAGAGACTGCTCAATTCCAACAGGTTAAAGACCAAGTTATTACAATTTTGTCGGAACTGCCAGACTTGGTGTCTAACTTTTTTACAGAATACCAAAAGCCATTAATTAATGTTGGTTTGGTTGTAGGAGGTGCGATCGGGATTAAGCTATTGCTGGCGGTACTCGATGCCCTGAACGATATTCCTTTATTGGCTCCAACTTTTGAGCTGATCGGGATGGGATATACCGCCTGGTTTGTTTACCGCTACCTGCTTCAAGAATCTAGCCGCCAAGAACTTTTAGCGGAAATTGAATCTTTAAAAGACCAAGTTGTCGGCAAAAATTCTTGACAGTTGACAGTTGACAGTTGACAGTTGACAGTTAGGAATTGGTAATAGGTAATGGGGAATTGGTAATAGGGAATTGAGAATTTACCCCCTCTCCCACTCTCCCACTCTCCCCCTCTCTCCCTCTCCAATTCTTTCAATTTGGCTGGCAAACTTGTTGTAAAGTTGCGGTAAAATCGGGATAGGAAATAGCTGCTGCTTCGGCTCGGTGAATGTTAGTAACGCCGCTCGAATTGAGAGCTGCGATCGCCAAACTCATCGCGATTCTGTGGTCGGTGTAACTGTCAACATCCGCCCCAGTTAAAGGAGTTCCCCCGGTAATTTCTAAACCGTCGGGTAACTCAGTAATTTTAGCTCCCATGCGGTTGAGTTGGGCCGCCATCACCGCCAGCCGATCGCTCTCTTTTACCCGCAATTCCGCCGCATCTCGAATTACTGTCGTACCTTTGGCAAACGCTGCCGCTACAGCTAAAATCGGAATTTCATCAATTAATCTGGGAATTAAATCGCCCGCGATCGTACATCCTTTTAATTGCGCAGAATTTCTCACCAAAATATCAGCTACAGGTTCCCCCGCCGCCTCCCGTTGATTTTGCAATTCAATGTCGGCTCCCATCATTTCTAAAGCTTCCAAAACCCCAGTACGAGTTGGATTGACGCCGACATTTTCTACTACTAATTCGGAATTCGGGACGATCGCCCCAGCTACCAACCAAAACGCCGCCGAACTGATATCTCCCGGTACAATTACCTTTTGTCCGATGAGCTTTGCCGGCCCGGTAACTGTAACGCTGCAAGTTTCTCGATCGACCGTCAATTGCGCTCCAAACGCCCGCAGCATCCGCTCGCTGTGGTCGCGAGACAAAGCCGGTTCCGTAACTGTTGTTTCACCCTCGGCCATCAAACCGGCCAGCAGAATGCAAGATTTAACTTGAGCAGAGGCGATCGGAGAATGGTAGTGAATCGGTTTTAACTGCTGTCCGACTACCGCCAAAGGTGCCAAAGAATTGCCAGCCCGACCCCAAATTTGCGCTCCCATTTGTTGCAACGGTTTAATGACGCGGGACATCGGGCGCGATCGCAGGGAACTGTCCCCCGTCACCGCAAAAAATCGCCCCGGATGCGAGGCTAAAATCCCCAGCATCAGGCGCATCGTCGTACCGGAGTTGCCGGCATCCAAAACATCGATCGGCTCCGTTAAATCGCCTAGTCCCACACCCCGTACCGTCACCAGTTCCGCGTTGAGTTCCGAAATCGATGCTCCCAATAGCGAGAAACACTTAGCAGTGCTGCGGGGATCTTCTCCTAAAAGCAGCCCCTCAACAGTCGTTTCCCCGGTAGCGAGGGCACCCAACATCAGAGCTCGGTGAGAAATTGACTTGTCACCCGGCACGCGAATTCGGCCTTGCAACGATAAGCCAGAGGCGGGTTTTTCAATAGTTAAAGTTTGACTTTCGCCGGTTTGGTTAATCTTGATGGTGGCAGCTTGCATTGAGGTAAACTGGGATGGGACGGCGTTAGCTATCCTACCTCTGTCAGTTGTTTTTTGCTAGCGGCACGGATTTTTGATTAAAAGCCTGCGGTCAACTCTAAGGCTAATTCAACCCGCCAAGCCAATTAGCTTTCAGGGATATTTAGCTTTCAGGGAGATTACCAAGCGATCGCCCCCACCAATACACCCAGATAACTCCCATTTTTCACTGATTTATCAAATATTATCCGTAGATCTGCCTAGATAGGTCAGCGTGATGTCAGCGCGCCGCCAACTGTTAACTTCCGATCGTACAATTACAGATTTTCGATCGCCCAATTGCGTATTGTTTATTTTTAATCAAAAGTTCCTGATTTTGGCACCGCAGCCATCTAGAATTAAAAATATAAAACTGCCCGACCAACAACAAATCCTAAATTTTTTATTATGCTGACGCATCACCGCAAGCCAGTAAGTCTATCGCTAGTATCCACAGATTTACCCATGTGGTCAGTCGTTGAAACCGCTGGTACGCTGTATCAAAAAGACCGCGATCGCTTTCACTTGCTGTTGCACGAACCAGCTATCCTCGATCGCGAAATTACAGCAAACTCTGCCGAAGAAATTGCTGTCTTGCCAATTTCCCAAAAACCCCGATTGTTGTGGCTAGAAGTGTCGCCGTATCGAGTCATAATGACAATGCAAGGTAACGGCAAATACAGTTACCGACATTTTTGGGAACGGGGAATGTACGGCCTCAGTCGCTATTGGCTTCAGGGCGACTCCCTGGCAACTCCCTCGCAGTTGCGACTCCGCAATTTTACTCGCAATTTGACCCTAATCGGACACCCCGAACCGGAACACCTGCGTTTAGAATACGAACTATGGTCGGAAAAAGTGCAGTTAGGTCGTTATGTTTTAAATTTAGAAATTCATCAGTAAAGAGTTGACAGTTGACAGTTGACAGTTGACAGTTGGTAATTCTCTACCTCTTCCTTCTTCCTTCATTTGATAGTTGATAGTTAACAGTTGATAGTGAGGTTTTTTATACCAGGATGTAACTGTCAACTGTGTGCTGTTTAGCGATCGGCCTTGCAATAATCGATCAGTTTTTCCGTCACAGTATCTTGACTCTGGGCGGCTTGATTTGCCCGCTTTCCAGCCTTGGCAATATTCACCTGAGCTGTTTGGATTTGCTCTTGACCTTCTCGACTTGTAGGAGCTCGATTTCCCGCCTCAAGAGCCTTGCCAATATCGCCGAGGGCTTGACCGATTTCCCGGAAAGATTTAACCGATTGTTGTTGAAATTCTTTGAGATTGCTATCTGTCAAGTTCAGATTTTCCAGTTGTTTGGCAGTGCTGTTGAGGTTATTAGCTAACTTCTTAGTAGTTGCGAGATCGTTGCGATTTTTCTGCGAATCGATTAGATCGTTGCCTTTAGTAACTAATTCAGTAAGTTTAGTACACTGAACCTCTCGGTTTTCGCCGCAGCTTACCGCCAACACGCAGCAACAAATAACTATCAGAATCGGGGCGATCGATTTACCTAAAAATTTCATAAAACCTCTACTGCATGAATCTTAAATATTGGTAAGTATAGCCTTTCTCAGATTGAGAAGATGTACGCTTTAGTAATCGGTAATTGAAATTGGTAATTGGTAAGTAATTTTGAGTTTTGAATGCGTGAGTTTGGAGTATTGATAGTTCTTAATTCAAGACTCAAAACTTAAAACTCAGAACTCCCAGATCGCGCTTCAAGAGAACCGCTACAGATCGTTTGTCAGAAGTTGAGCTGCGATCGGGAGTCGCACTTTTGCATTCCTGCAGATGTCGCGTACAATCTATTACTATTAGAGTAAACGAAGAAGTCGCCATCCTTGTAGCCTAAATTAGGAACTATGGTCAAAAACACCAACAACCCACAGAAAGGCAGCATTTGGGGATATCTTACCCTACTTTTGCCGATTTCCTTGACGGCGGTTGCCAGTTTCGAGTCGGGAGGGATGTTTTGGACGATCGCAGCTACGGCCGGCCTCGGCTGGGCTTACAAACTCTACCAGCAGCAGGAAAAAAATAAACTCGCTCGTTTAGATGAGGTTTTTTACCGATTAATTAAAGAAAATCAAGGGCGAGTTACGGCTTTGGATTTGGCGATGAATGCCAAACTACCGGGTGAAAAAACTCAACAATATCTAGACGATCGCGCCAAGGAATTTGCAGCGGATTTTGAAGTTACCGAACAAGGCGGAATTTTGTACTATTTTCAAACAGCAAAACCCGAAGAGATAGTTGCAAATATTCCCCAGCCCGCAGCAGTTCAAAAAGTAGAAATTCAGTCGCCAAAAGCAGCAGACAAAAGCCCGGAATTATTTCCGATCGCCAAAATCCAAGCCGGATCGAACCCCAAAATCTCTTTTACCCAAACAGAACTATCTCGCAGATTCAAAGTTCACGCCAACACCATTAGCAAGTGGAAAATCAAAGCTGAGTTTCCTGAATGGAGCCGCCAAAAAGACCCCGAAGCGATCGCGTGGGAATACTCTACAGAAAACAAGCGATTTTATCCGAAAGATTGAAATGGAATTGGGAATTGGGAATTGGGAATTGGGCGGAGCGTAGCGGAGGGATTGGGAATTGGGAATTGGTAATTGGTAGTTGACAATTGACAGCAAAAAGATTGACAATTGACAGCGATCGACTCTTACTATCAACTCTCAACTTTTTATACTGATGTCTCAATCAACCCTGCGCGCCGTCGCTCGCCTTACCGCATTTCCCGACAAAGTAGAAGAATTGAAATCTCTTTTGCTCAGCATTATCGAGCCAACTCGCCAAGAAGTCGGCTGCATCAAATACGAACTCCTGCAAAATCAAGCTGACCCCACTGATTTTACCTTCGTTGAAGAGTGGGAAACCGCAGCTTTGCTCGACACGCATTTGGCTTCCACTCACATTCAAGCCGCACTACCAAAATTAGAAGGTTTAGCGATAGCACCGCCAGATATCCGCCGCTATCAATTGCTAGCATGAGAAGTTAGATTGCGTACATATGTAGGGTGCGCACTGCGCACCTTATACCATTTTTATAAAGATACGATAGAGATAAAGAACGACAAAACATTGTAATTATCTACTTTACCCGTTCGCGGAAGTCTCTCATAACTTTAAAAAAATGGTATTACTGCCAATAATAGTGTATCAAACAGTTTCAGGTATAAGTCCTGTTAGGTTGCAAATGCCTCCAGAAAAGTTAACTTAACTGCACGACAGGTCGATCGTCTAAGAGAGTTTCATTTGTCAGCAAATCTTCGACACTAATTCGCAAAAAGCGCCGATCGTCCACGCGGAATAAAACTTTGACGCGATCGCTCCCCGGATACCCCGGCGGCGTCAATTGCGCGATACTGCGCGCTCCATCTTTATCATTTAAAGGTTGTACCGATGTTTGACCTGCTAGTTGGCGAGTAATTAATCTGTCGCCGTCAAAATATATTTCCGTGCCGCCAGTTTCCGCACCCAATTCGCCGATAATTAATTCAATACTCGGCTGATTTTCCACAGAAGCGCCCAAGACCAATTCTACCGGTTCGCTCATCGGATAAGACTGGCCGGACTTAATTAAACTGTGCCAACTGTGGCAATTTTCGCGGCGGTTCCAGTAGCGAATTCCGTAACTGTGGTAGAGAAAATCTTTGACTTCTATGCCTTGACTCAGTTGCAAAGCTCCGCCAGCAATCGCTTCAAAGGGTCGATCGCACCTAATTTTTGCTGTGTCGAAATACTGCTGCACCCAACGCTGTACGGCGGGAATTTGGACGGTTCCTCCGACTAGCAACACGGCGTCGATGTCGCCAATTTCTAAACCTTGACGCCGTGCTTGCTGCAATACTCGATCCATGCAGTCATCGAGGTTGTCAAAAAACTGATGTTCGGCGAGAATTGATTCAAAGCGATCGCGCTCTAATTCTAATTCGTAACTTTCAAAGTTGGCATCATCGAAATAAACCTCCGCCGCCTTTTCTTGCAAAGACAACTGAATTTTCAACCGTTCTGACAGCCGAGTTGTTATCGGAGATTTTGCCAAACCTTTAGTTTTGACAAAATAATCTACCAGCCAATTATCAATATCCGAACCGCCCAAATTTTGTCCGGCTTTCGCCAAAACGCGGGCAACTTTGGCTTTTTGTCCCGAACTTTCTGCCAGCATTTTTTCGCCCCATTTAAGGATAAAACCGAGGGGTTTCTTGCCCGCAGCAGCGTCCAAACGCACCAAAGAAAGGTCGAGAGTGCCGCCGCCGAAATCAATTACTAACAAAATTTCGCGATCGACCAGACCGTAACCCAAAGCCGCCGCCGTCGGTTCATCTAACATCCGCACCTGTTCCACTTGCAAAGATTGAGATACTTTACCCAGCCAATTTCTGTAGGCTTCAAAACTATCTACTGGAACGGTAAAAACCAAAGAATCTACAGGTAACGGCAGTTCGCGAATTGAGTTGACAACTTGGTTTAAAAACCACTCTCCCACTCGTTCAAAAGTAACTATTTGCCCGTCAATTTCCGGCAAAAAACCTTGAACCGAAGTACCGATTCCTCGCTTAAAATTGCGGAAAAATCGAGAATCCGCATTCAAATCGAGGCCTTTGTCGCGAACTTGCTGGCCGAGAATAACTCTACTGACCGCAGCGTCCTCAACGTAAAGCAAGCTGGGGATTAGGGGCGGATTTTGGGTTGAGATTGTCGAGAGTCCCGGAAGTTTCAAAGTTTCTGGCTGCTGGAGGGCTTGGTTCCAGCGAGCGACAACGGTGTTGCTAGTTCCAAAGTCAATGGAGATCGTCATGTTTTCCGCTTTCAGGAGTTAGTGTTTAATTAACTATCAAAGTTTGTGATTGATTCTCTAAGTTTCTGCCATTCTGGCATCCACGTCCAGACATCCTCTGATAACTCTATTCGTTGGAAGATTCTTTCGAGAAATTCATTAATAGGATCTTTCGAGTTAAATCCAAATTCTTGTAACTTATGTTTCATGACATACAGCAAATCTTTACCTGCAAAGAAAGTCAACAGATTCTGAAAACGATCGCCGTCGGGACGGTATAAAGGAAGTAAATTTTCAAACTTATCCACAACATTTTGTTCTTCAACAATCCTATCTCCTTTATTTTGCCTGACTATCTCTTTGATTTTATCTCGACATCGGTCTTTTCCCAGCTTCGAGATTTGAGGAAAATAGTGTGTTTTGTCAACTTGCTCTCCCCAAGAGTTTTTAAAGCGGTAGCATGACAGGGCTGTTCTAGCTGCTGTATAAGCTGAAATAGTTTCTGCCGCTTTTTGAAGTGCTGCTTTGTATTCATCTATTGGCGGTGCTTTGCGACCTAGAGCTAGGCCAACAACTTCAGGATCGATCGCGTAATTTTCTATTTCCTTCCTTTCCCAAAACCAGCCGATCTGAACATCTCCATAAAACCATTTTATCGGCTCGTTAGCAATCCTAAAATCGCGGCAATCAAAATCTCGATCGCACAATCCAGCCAATTTAGGATTAATAGCACGATCGCTGATAATTTTTTCTTCAAAACCGTAATTTTTGCCACCAATAGGTTTAATCAGACAAGTACCTGGCAATAGCTGTTGAAGTAGTCGGATATCCAAACTCTTAGAATTCCCCTCGCAGTACAAAACATTTAAAGACACAGCACTCCCCCCGGCAATCGGTAAGTTTCTGCTTCGCCAATAATATCATTGACTGATTCTGAATGGGTAGTCAATATCAACTGGCAGGTAGGAGCAATCTTCGGCAACTGACTTACTAAAAATTGCGCTACTGGTGGATGAAGATTCAGGTCAACTTCGTCAATCAGTACAATTGAGTAGGCAATCTGTTGCCGGACAAATTGATACAAAATTGGGAAAATAGCTTGTTCTCCTGCTGACATTTCCACTAAATCGTAAGTACGATTTCTGTATTTGAGCAAGAAGTAGACATCTTCTTCCGTAGGTGAATTAATTTTGGGAATTTTTTCTAAACCCCAAAAGGAGCGATCGGGAAAAATTCTTGTATACAGATTTTCCAATTGCGTTAAGTAATCTGTTTGATAAGTTCTATTGCTAGATTCCTGCCTTTGTCTCCATTCGATCAAATACTGACGCAGGCGACCTACACCTATTTCAAAGGAAGCTCTACCTCCACCAAATGCTCCCTCTCCGAAGGGAAGCGAGCCAAATCCGCTTGCTTCTCGATCGAGATTAGAGCCGAGATTTCGGAACTGATCGAACCAAAAGATACCGGGAAGTTTGGAAAATAGAGAGCGAATAGATGGATCGATCCTTAGCAATTTTTGAGCATAGTAGCGACCTTGAAATTGTGCTCTTTCTTCTGGTGTGGTTCCTGCCTTCCAGTATTCACCATTTAATACAAGTTGAATAGAAGTTCGATCGCCGGGTTTAATAAATGGGCGATCGAAGCGAAATTCTTCTGGTTGTGCTGCATACCATCTTTGAGCTACCTCGCGCGTGGCTTCAATTTCTTCTGGTTCAAAAGAAACTTCCAATTTAATATTTGGAGTTCCCCATTTTGAATAGCGAGCAGGCAGAAATCCCAACCAATCAAATTCGGTGATGTTTTGAATTTGTTTGGTTGCTAATGCTAGCGGAAGCGCGATCGCTTGCAGCAGAGTTGTTTTCCCCGTGCCGTTATCACCAAGTATTAAAAAGCGGTTGGTAACTTCATCAAGGGTTTTGTTTTTAAAAGAAACTTCAAGATTGTCAAAGAGTTTAAAGTTGTGAATGGAAATAGATTCTACTTTCATAATTCAACCCAAATATACAGCTACTAAAGATTGCATTATCTTATGGTATCGATCGCCACCAATACCAACATACTATTATGACTCAATCGTAGAACGATCGCTCGGATTTATTCAAGAAGCAGATAACTGAGTAGATTGAGAACTGCGCCAATTTTATAAGTGGCATAAAACTCGCCTTGCTAGAGCCAATTAGATTTTACTTTGGAAGTTAACCCAACAGTAAAATGGAGTGCGAACAATGCTCGACAGTCGCTCTCGCAAAACAGCTTGCTTGGCTCTGATACTGCTCGTCCCTGCTGCTACTATTAGCATATTAACAGGCTTGTATGCCGCTCCCGGAATTTGGGGACAAACACTGTCTTTTTTGTGTCAAGTTTGGTTGCTAGTTTTTCCGATCGCCTGGTCTGTTTTAGTCGATCGAGCCAAGCTGCATTTCTCCCCGCCAAAGTACCGAGAATTGGTAGCTGGAGCTATTTGGGGAATATTGATGTTTGCCGTAATTATCGGTGTCTATAAACTTTTCGGTCAAGGTGCGATCGACCCTGCAACTGCCAAAGAAAAAGCGCGACAATTGGGGATTAACAGCCCTACTATTTACTTAATTGTTGAAGCATATTTTGTGCTAGTCAACTCACTGATTGAAGAATTTACTTGGCGGTGGTTTGTCTGCAAAAAATGCCAGATTCTCATACCAGGAACGGGTGCAATATTTCTGAGTTCGCTATTTTTTACGCTGCACCACATTTTTGTACTCGCAGCTTACACCCAGGGTTGGATTATAATTTTGGGTTCGCTAGCTGTATTTACTGCTGGGGTAATTTGGTCGCAATGTTACTTGACTTATCGCTCGCTGTGGCCTAGTTATATCAGCCACGCGATCGCAGATTTAGCCCTGGCAATAATTGCTTGGGAAATACTCTTTAGCTAGCTGTTTTTTAGTAGTAAGGTGCGCACTGCGCACCCTATAGATATTGTTGTTACGTAAGTTCCAAAATCTTGATTTTTCTAGTTTTTGCTGTTAGGAATAATGCGGTGCGCAGTGCGCACCCTACAAATATTGTTTAAAAATAATGCGGTGCGCAGTGCGCACCCTACAAGTATTGTTTGTGCCTGAATCTCAATTTCTCTAATTTTTGCTGTTAATTCAGGTAAAATCGAAATGAAAGTTTTTTTGACAATCTCATAATTATCGATGCAACTGATGAATCTACCTTCTTTCTTGTGGTTGTGGAAAATAGCGGCTTGGTCAATGGGTTTTTCCCTGTTAGCTTACCTGTTGCTAGCCGTTACTGGAACCTGGATGTTTGCGGCCCGCAGTACGAAACAACCCCGCCCAAAATGGCTGCGATCGTTTCATTTGGTGACTGGTACGGTAATGGCAACTTTGGTAATTTTACTGATGGGAATTGGTTTAGTCGGTACGCTAGGATATTATGGAAATTTGGGACACTCGGCTCATTTACCCGCGGGGTTAGCTGTGGTTGCTTTGGTACTGGTTTCTGTTGCCAGCGGTTTGCAAATCGGCCCCAAACATCCTTGGGCGCGCCCCCTTCATATCGGTACTAATATAGTTTTATTTGCGGGATTTGCGATCGTTTTGCTGACAGGATGGACGATCGTACAAAAGTATTTACCTAAAGTTTAAAATTCGTGTTTTCCACAACCTACCACAAAACCCAAATTCTCAAATTTGTAGCTACTGTCTCGATCTGATGTTCGGTCAATTACCATAACAAAAACGTTTGTAGTGCGGACTAATCTTACAGCAAATTTCAGATAAGTGAGGTACACATATATCGTAGCTAGGGACACAGCAAGTAAGCATTCAGCATTCAGCAGTCAGCCATCAGCTTAAAACTCATTATCCAGTAAGCTTTTAACGTTCTCTCTTGTCCTCAAGTCAAACGGCGCTATAGCTGATGGCTGACGGCTAAATGCTTGCAAAAAGCGTAAAGTCTTGTCTCTAGAAAAGAGTCAAGCGGCGCTATAGCTGATAGCTGATAGCTGACGGCTGAATGCTTACCACAGCAATGCCGTGTCCTTGCGAGATTTTTTGATAAATGGGTGTACTTCAGAAACCTGCAACCTGCTGTAATTGCGGTCGATCGACCAAACACGATATGATATCATGTCCGATCGATGACTGTAATACATAAATTTTTAAGAAGCCAGCTTCGTTTCAAATTCTAAAGAATTAAGTGCAAACTCTTCCACTACACAAGCCGATGGCAGATTAAAAGGTTGAGGTTTACCCAAATAATAACCCTGAGCGCAATCTACCCCTAGTTCCCTGAGTTTTTCCATCACTGTTTCGCTTTCCACGTACTCGGCAATAGTTTTAATCCCCATAACGTGACCGATTTTCGTAATAGCTTCCACCATCACCACATCAACAGGATTTTCCACCAGGTTTTTAATAAAATTGCCGTCAATTTTGATAAAATCAACAGGCAAATTTTTTAAGTAAGCAAAGGAAGACATCCCGCTGCCGAAATCGTCGAGGGCAAAGCGACAACCCAATTCTTTGAATTTCCAAATCAAGCTTGCTGCCTTGCTGAGGTTAGCAATAGCTACGGTTTCAGTAATTTCAAAACAGATGACTTGCGGCGGGATTTGATAGGTGGCAAACTGCTCGTAGAGAAAGTCAATAAATCTGTCTTCATTGATGCTTGCTCCCGAAAGGTTAATCGAATACAGGTGCGTGTAATTAACACCCAAAGACTGAGAAATTGGCAAGGATGTCACCGCAGGCAAAGTAGCAATTAGATCCCGATCGCGGACAGATGAATTAGAGCCGAAAACAGGCGACAAATTGCTAAATAAAGTGCGAACTACCCAACGGTCGATCGCCTGCATTAAGTTGTAGCGTTCGGCAGCGGGAATAAATGCCATTGGCGATATTAATTGACCTGTTTCGGGCTGGAGGCGGAGGAGAATTTCGCAGTGTATTTCTGATGTTTGATGGTGGTGCAAGTTGACGATGGGCTGAGAATACAAGCAGAAACGATTCTTTTCTAAAGCTTGATTGATTTGTACTACCCACTGAGTTTCGCCCCGCTGCTTCAGCAGTTCCCCATCACCTGCTTGATAAACCTGCACCCGATTGCGGCCTTTATTTTTAGCAGCGTAGCAGGCAACATCAGCCGCGCTCAAAACCGAGGTGACGGAGGCTGTTTGGGGATTGATTGCCACCAAACCGATACTGACGCCGATCGAAAAAGTTTTGTCCTCCCAGGCAAACCGGAACCCCTGAACCGCTTGCAGCAAGGTTTCTGCAACCTCCAATCCCCGATCGGGGGAACACTTGTACAGGAGTACAGCAAATTCATCGCCCCCCAGACGGGCTAAAATATCGGTTTTGCGGATGCTGCTTTTGAGTAGCTGGCTGATTTGACGCAGCAGTTCGTCTCCCGCAACGTGACCGCAAGTATCGTTAACTATTTTGAAGCGATCGAGATCCAGGTAAAGCATAACGTGTTCTTGACCGTAACCTTGAGCGCTGTGCAGGGCGTGTTCTAGCTGGTATTCAAATTCGCGGCGGTTGACTAATTGCGTCAGGGCGTCGTGGGTGGCTTGCCAGGTTAATTGGCGCGCCTGAGTCCGCACTTGGGTAACATCTCGAAACACCACCACAGTCCCGACAATCTCGCCGCTGCTGGCGTGGATGGGGGCGGCGCAGCGATCGATCGCAAATTCGCGGTTGTTGCGGGCAATCAGCAAGCTGTTGCATCCTCGATCGCAATTTCTGCCTCCATCTAAAGCTGTCTCGGCAATATTTTCGATCGGCAATCTGGTAACTTCGTTAACTACTCTCATCACCGTACCGAGGGGCAAACCTTTAGCTTCCGCAGTTGACCAACCCGTGAGTTGTTCGGCCACAGGATTGAGGGTAGAAATGCAGCCTCGGGCGTCGGTGGCAATTACGGCGTCGCCGATCGACTGTAGAGTAACTTGAGCGAGTTCTTTTTCCTCAAAAAACGCCTGTTCCATCCGCTTGCGATCGGTGATATCCCGCTGTACCGACACCCAGTGGGTGACGTTTCCCTCGGAGTCGGAAACAGGTACGCTGTTGAGTTCCACCCAATAAGTCGAACCGTCTTTGCGGTAGTTGATCAGTTCCAAACGCAGGTGTTCCCGGCGGGAGAAAGCGCGGCGAATTTTGGCAACTCGATCGCAGTCGCTTTCGGGCCCGCGCAGGCAACTCGGCGTTTGCCCGACAATTTCCTCCGGCAGGTATCCCGTCATTTGGTTAAAAGCTTCGTTGACGTAGATGATGGTGGGATCGGAGATGTCGCTGTGTCCCGCATCCATAATCACGATCGCGTCGTTAGCGTTAACTACGGCAGATTCTAAAAGTTGCAACCGCGCCTCCGCGCGCGCGCGGGTAGCAATTTCGCTTTCGAGTCGGGCGTTAGCTAAGCTGAGGGAGGCGATCGCTTTTTGCAGTTCGCTAGTTCTTTCCTCAACCCCCGCGTGCAGTACATCGATGACGCTGGACATTTCCATCGGATCGAGAACTTGCAGCAAGCTGCTTTGGGTAACTATTCCCAGGAGTTCTCCTCGCTGTCCCGTTACTACCAACCTGCGCACCAAACGCTGCTGCATTTCTTGATGGGCCACCCACAGCGAGTCTTCTGGTTTGAGACTGAATAGGGGGGTACTCATGACGGTTTGGGCGATCGTTTGCGACAAATTTATATCTAAAGCTTGAAATTCCACCAGATCCCTCTCTGTAACTATGCCGATTGGCACCGGTAACAGGGAATTGGCAGGAGATATTTTTTCTTCTGTAATGACTACACAGCTAACTCGGCATTGCGCCATCAACTCGGCCAAATGCTTGACTGATGCGGTGGCGGGCGCTTGAACGACTTGAGGGATCATTACTTCGGCGACGCGGCGCATTCTTAAAATATTGGCCGGTTGCAGCATGGCTTGGCGGATGCTTTCCGGGGTAATTACTCCCAAGAGTTGGCCGTCATTATCTAATACTGGCAGGTGGTGAATTCCTGCTTGCCGCAGCAGGATCAGAGCGCTGAAAATGTCTTTGGCTTCGGCTTCGATTAGAGTTGCTGCAGGAGCTCTCATAACATCGGCGATTTTGAGACCTTTTAAGTTTTTTCCCGCAGCGATCGCGCTAACTAAATCTTTTTCGGTGAATATGCCTTGCAATTGACTATTTTTAGCCGATCGCCCGCCTAATTCACTGCTAAATTCGCTGACTACAAAGACACAGCTACCTCTAGCATCTCCGATCGCGCCTGAGGTCAGCGGTAATGTTATTTCTCTTAGTTGTCCGTAGGTATTTGCCTGTGAAATGCCTGCATCATTTACGGGGCAACTTTCGCGCAATTGGCGCATCAGGGTAATTACTTCAGCTAATGGGGTATCTGGCACAACTGTCAAGGGGGAGCGATCGATTACTCGATCTAAAGTTGGCAGGTATTTGGAGGAATCGTGGTTTTGCATAGTTGATTGATTTTGGCGATCGACCTCTTTGACCGCGCGGCATTTCAAACAACTGCTTTCCCAGCAGCAGGTGAATTGTTCGATCGCCGCACGGCTGCGAGCTAATTAAAATTTATTTGTTAAACTTGCACCCTGATGTGTGGTTGGAGATCTGGCGGATCTCTTGTTTTTGCTGCTGGTGTTTTTGGCTGTAACTGCGCAAAAGACGCAACAGGTCGCTGCTGAAGCAGTAATTTTTAGTTATCGAGCTGTTTTTATTCTAGGTTTGACATTCTCCCACCGCTAATCGGAGTACCGATATAGCGGGGGATTCCAAAGACTCACGCCTTAGATTTTCTCTTTCTACGAGCCGACTTACTTAGAGGAGTTTCCCCACCTAAGCAGAGATCGATCTCTCCAGAGACGTTTCGGGAGCTATCCTCCCAGCTTCCTGCGTGCCCCGCAGTAGCTAATCCGCGCTCTCTTATGTTTCGTGCCGCGTTTTCATCGCGGTCGGCAATATATCCACAGTGGGGGCATTTGTGAGTTCTGGTGCTTAATGTTTTTTGCACTTTTTGACCGCAATTCGAGCAGTTTTGACTGGTATAGTGGGGTGGAATGGCTACCGTTACCACACCGAAAACTTTGCCAAAATACTCTAACCACTGACGGAATAATGACCAACTAGCGTCACTAATTGACTTAGCTAGGTGATGGTTCTTCACCAGATTTCGCACTTTCAGATCCTCATAAGCTACCAAGTCGTTAGACTGGACTACGCACCTTGCTAACTTCACAGCATGGTCTTGACGTTGCCTACTTACTCTTAAGTGCTTTCTACCTAGTTTTTTCCGAGCTTTAATTCGATTTTTCGAGACTTTTTTGGTTCGAGATAGTCTTTTTTGCGCTCGCTTTAAAGCTTGTTCTGACTTTCTCAAAAATCTGGGATTTTCAACTTTTTGACCGTTTGAATCGGTGTAGAAATGGTTTAATCCTACATCCAACCCCATCGTCTTACCTGTTGGTTCCCGTTTCTCTAATCGCTCGGTATCAATACAAAACTGAGCATAATAGCCATCAGCACGTCTTACTACTCGGATTCGCTTAATCTGTTTGAGTTGATAGAAATGCAAATCGCGGCTGCCCCACAGCTTGAATGTGCCAGCTTCAAAGCCATCAGTGAAAGTTAAATACCGTCGCTCTTCTGATAGTTTCCACCCGCTGGTTTTATATTCAACCGAAGCTCTTGTTTGATGCTTTTTAAATTTGGGATAACCTTTCTTGCCTGCTACCTTTTTCTTGCAGTTATCGTAGAATCGAGCGATTGCCGACCAAGCTCGTTCGGCACTGGCTTGACGTGCCATACTGTTTAGCTTTTTTGCCCAAGGGAAATCGGGACAACCCGCTAAAACAGCACAGTATTTACTCAAATCGGATCTACCTATTGCCTGATTTTCTTGCCAGTATTTAACACAACTATTGCGAATGAACCTCGCAGTACGAATCGCCTCATCGAGAGCGTCATACTGCTGCTGCATTCCTTCTAGTTTTGACTCAAATACTAACATTATTACGTCAAGTTAACTGATATAGTTATAACATGAATACTAGAAATAAGCAGAGATTTATTGCTCGTTCCTCACCCACTCCTCCCTTCCTCTGTCTGCGTTGCACACAATTGGTCGGGAGTGGGATTCGTCACTCGCCCGCATTCATCCCGCCACCAACCTTCGGTATGGTGGGGGCATTCTGCGGTTTCTAGGTAAAACAGTAGTTGCTGTTGCCCCTCAGTATACTTCCCAGGATTGTTCGAGTTGTGGAAATCGCGTTCTCAAATCGCTTTCAGTTAGGACTCATATTTGCCTGTGCGGTGCGGTATTAGATCGCGACTGCAATGCAGCGAAGAATATTCTAGCGAAAGGATTGAGACAAGCAGGAATCAGTTTAAATACGGCGGGGCACGCCGGAATCAACGCTTGGAAAACGACCTCTACTCGTTGGTGGTGACATCAACGAGCAAGTTGACTGGTTGAGCCAAGAATCCCCGCGCGTTCACGCGCCCGGAGTGTCAATATTGTACTCCAATATCTTGGAAACAACGATGTGTTAACTCTTTGCGATAAGATGGATCTTTCGGATTGCGAATGTCGATGTTAGTCGCAAAGAAATAAACATCCTTGCCCTTCTCTAAGTAACCAACATACCAGCCAATTTTCGGCGTTACGTCATCTGCAACGCCAACCCAGCCTGTCTTACCTCGGATGGTGTATTCTGGAGTTTTTTCTACAATCATTATGTCTTTAACAATGGAGAGCGATCGCTCGGAGAATGGTAAGTTGTTATTATAGAGACGCCGCAGAAATTGAATTTGTTGTTGAGGTGTAATTCGCAGTTCTCCCTCCAGCCAGAATCGATCGATCTCATCTGCATCGCCGATGTTTTGGTTGCCGTAGCCAGATTGAGTTACCAATTGTTTCATGCGATCGTACCCCACTCGACGAGCGATAACTTGGTAAAACCAAACGGCAGAAATTTTGAATGCTTCTTTCACCGTCAAGTCTCGGTTCCACTCGGGAATCATTCGGGAAATTCCATCCCAAGTAAAAACGGCTTTTTCATCTGCTATGACACCTGTTTCTAAGGCAATTAGAGAGTTGAGAATTTTGAAGGTTGATGCAGGTAAGAAAGCGGTTTGGTTGCGCTGGGAATTGTGTTGAAAGGTGCGATCGCTCTTCGCATCATAGATCAGAATCGAACCTTCAACTTCTAGTTCTCGAAAGTGCCGTCCCAAATCAATGTTTTGGGAAATATTTTGAGTAAAATTTGCGCGAGTTGGCATCGCTAGCGATCGCGCATTCTGCAATAAAATAGAGGCAGTGCAACTGAAGATAATAAGAGCGATCGTGCCAAGGCGAAACATTCGGTTCATAAGCTTCTACAGGTATTAGATTTTATTCCCAAGTAAAGAGGGAACTAGGGCGTGTTTTCCAACCCCCGATCCCCCCCAACCCCCCTTAAAAAGCTATGCTTTATAAACATCTTTCTTAACAATCTTGAATCCTTTACCCCATAAGTGTTCTAGCGATTAGCGTTCCTTGCGCGCCCAGCCCGTCGAGAAGCGCTTCAATTAAGCCTTGCGGGCCTCGTTCGATCGGTGCAACTTTTGAGAATGCGGTATGAACGACCAAAACTCCACCCGGTTGCACTCCGAGATTTAAAAGTTGATGAATTAGTTCGTTTTTGCTGAGAGATTTATTCATCTTCATATCATATATAATATCAGAAAAAAAAGGTTCGTAGTGTGGACTTCAGTCCGCAATCCGGGAGTGGACTCAAGTCCATACTACGAAAAAATTCTATGGCGATCGACCGATCGATTGCGAGATCGAACCCGTTTTTTCGAGCAGCAGTCCTAGTTTTGCACCGTCGAATTTCGTGTCTTTTTTATTATTTCCCCACAGTTCGACAAAGAAGTCTTGCATCAGCGCAATAATGCTGCGGTATTTGACGATGCTGGCCACATAAAACTCATCTAACTTCATGTCTTCGTCAGCCTGAATTTGCTCGATGTTGTCGAGTAATATAGCTCTAACTTCATAAGGTTGTAAGCCTTCTTTGATGCCATATTTTTCCATTATCCTGCTTTTCTCGCTCTCCGAACAAGAATCATACGATGGTCGAATCAGATGTCCTAAATTTCGCATGACTTCTCCATAGTCGTAAAATTTATGTCGATCGAAGAAAGTTTCTTCATCTTTTGTCAGCGCAAAACTCTTGTCGAGTACCAAACCAAAATCAGTCAAATATATTTGCTCGCCGTCGGTGAGAACATTGCGAAAATGTGCGTCGAAATGAATGATTCCCTTCATCCTTAAAAAGTCGATCGTCCTGAGTAAATCATCCAGAGAGTTCTGAAGTTTGTTGGGGTTTTCGTGCAGCCATGTTTCCAGAACATACGGGATGTGTTCTAAGAACAAAACTAACTCATAATTGGCGATCGCCCTATCTAAAACATAATTCCCAATATTCTCACTATTACCCCAGTATTCCACATAAGCTTTGTGCTGTTCCATGTCTACATCCGCACGCTGCCCGGAGAACGGAATAATTCGATAATGATACATTAGTGGAAAGGTCGCGATCGCTCCTTCTAATACCCAGTTAGTTGTCTTAATATGGGTCACGAGTTCGCGGAAAATTCCCAAACCCGTGGAAGCGATAAGGCCGATGCCGTAATTACAGTAAGTCGGCAGGTTATAGAGGTTTTTGGTGGATAACAGGTTGTCATATTCGATGTTTGTAACTGGAATGCGTTTGACAAAAACTTTGGATTCCCCAAGAAGTATGACGTGATTTAGCCCCCAACCCGAACTTGCCGGATTTGACTCACTTTCGTCAAACAAAGAATGCAATCGTGCATTATCCAACTGAGCGATTTGCGAACTTAGCTGGAAGTATTTTTGTCTTCTAAGTTCGATCGGATTTACAGCCATTTTTTTCCGTAAATTTAAGCCCCTGCAGGCAAGACGCCCACCCCACAAGAGATCTGCCCCTTGGTTGATTATACTTCAAAAACTCTTGTGGGATAGGCAACATGAGCTGTCTTTGAGAATCTTGCTTGGAGAGGTATATTAGTTATGCTATTTGCTGTCTACATAGGTTTTGCGCAAGGATTTGTTCTCGGCGGTACAAGAAGAATGGCAAAGCACAAGAAAGCCCTACACCAAATGTTAGTCCAACATAGATTAATAGCCACAACCGAGAAGTGCCTAACCGCTTTAATTCTATCCAGGTAAAGCAGAAGAACGCGATCGCACTAATCAACAGATCGCTTGTCAGTGCTGCAGCAATATTGTTGGCAAATGCGCGTTGTAGAAATAAGGTTGGAGATAACAGCGCAGTTGGGTCTTGCAGCAGCCAGAACCAGGGGACGATTGAACCCGCGATTGCCAGGAGCAAATAAACGGGTTTCATGGAGTTGAATGAATTTTTTGCTGCAATATTGGTTGACTTGAGCATGGTTTTTAATTTCAATCGGTATGTCACGATCGTGCCAAAAGGAGATAATCGAAGCAATTACCTGACAGGTAATAAAGTCATTTTCTTCGCGAGTCTTACCATGCAGCAACGTACACTTGCCTTAGACCACCAACCTGATTCGTTTGGAATGCTCCTCAAGCAATGGCGCAACCAACGTGGTTTCAGTCAACTCGATCTAGCTGTCACCAGTAAAGTTTCCCAGCGACACATCAGTTTTCTTGAATCGGGACGAGCTAAACCCAGTAGAGAGATGGTGCTGCAATTAGCAAGTGTTTTGGAAATTCCGCTCAGACAGCAAAATTTGATGCTAACAGCAGCGGGATTTGCTCCGATTCACGCTGAGACTGATTTATTGGCTCCTGAAATGACCTCAGTTCGCAGGGCGATCGATTTCATGCTGCAAAAGCAGGAACCTTATCCAGCATTTGCGATCGATCGTTACTGGAATCTGCTCCTGACCAACAACGCAGCCACTCGACTGCTTACCGCTTTTATTGATTCAGACAAACTGCAAACCCTCTTCTATCAGGACGGCAAAATTAATTTAATGCGGGTCATGTTCCATCCGCAGGGGCTACGTCCATTTATTGTAAATTGGGAGGAATTTTCAGGGCATTTGCTGCAACGACTGCATCGAGAAGCGATCGTAGAAGGTGAAAGCGAGCAGTCTACATCATTGCTGAACGAACTGATGAATTATCCTGGTGTTTCTGAGATTTGGCACACCTCCAGTCGAACCGCACAAAATGCATTGCTGCTCACTGTTCACCTCAAGCAAAATGCCTTGGAGTTGCAGTTTTTCTCCACGATCGCCACATTAGGTACGCCCTATGATATAACGCTTCAAGAATTGCGACTTGAATGTTTGTTTCCTGCAGATGAAGCCACTGAGCAAAACTGGAATCAAAATGAAAATGAACTATGAACATTATCCAAGTAACCCAGAGTGATTTCAACGATAAAATCAAGTTTCATATCATGTCCGGGTTTAATACCCCTGTTATTGTCATTGCGCAACGGGAAAGCAATCGCAAAACCTCTGCCAATGACAGACGATTTATAAAGGGGATGAGTACCCTCCGCAACGCTGGTCACGGATTTAGGATCGCAAGTTATTTTGAAAAAGTTCTAGAACATTTTTCCAAGCATCAGCCGCAGCTTCTCCATTGTAGCTTGGGTGCTGCTCTATGGCTGGGTACTTATCTTTGAAGAATCCTGCGAAGAATCCATGCCCTGCATCATATCGAAATACACGATGATCGATCTGATGTTTCTTTAATTCCGCTTCAATTTTTTCGTTTTCTTCCTGTGAAACCACCGCATCCCTTGTCCCAAAAAACGTATAAATTGTGCCTTGAATTTCAGAGGTGCGATCGACGGTTGGTGTGTCTTCTCCATAACTAGAAGTGGTAATTCCACCACCATAGAATGAAGCTGTTGCTTTGATATCGGGTAAGGTTGCAGCCATGTAAGCAACATGACCGCCAAAACAGAAACCAATGGCACCAATGCGATCGTTTTTGACATTGGGTAAAGTTTTTAGGTAGGCGATCGCAGCTTGAATATCGCTGAATATTTCTTGATACTTAACTTGTTGATAGTATTGCAAGCCCAGCCGATAAGCTTCTGGGCTATACCCTACATCTTCTTGGCTAAACCCAAACTCAAAACCGGGAGCAATACGTTGATACATCGCAGGTGCTACTGCCACGTATCCTTGTTTTGCGATTAGTTCGGTAATATCCCTAATGTTAATGTTGACTCCAAAAGCTTCTTGAAAAACTATAACGGCACCAAAGGTTCCCGTACTAGCAGGTTGTGCTAAGTAAGCATCGATTTGTAAGTCATTGTTCGGGATTTTGACGTAGGTTGTACTAATTTCGATGTCTTTCGTTTTCATTTTTTTCACCTTTGCCCGTTCAATTTTTGTCGGCTGCTGATAGTTTATAAAACTTGCTATCCAGGATGCTAGAAAAAAGTTGCGGGATTTTGGTAAATTATTGCGATCGGGCTTGCAATAGTTGTTTCGGAGTAACGCCGACGATGCGTTTAAAACATCGAGTCATGTGACTTCGATCGCAAAAACCTACCCTAACAGCAATATCTGCAATACTGAGTTCACCGTGCTGCAATAGATACTTGGCTTTTTCAATCCGACGCTGCAAGATGTACTGATGCGGTGTTATTCCCAAACTTTGCTTAAACAAGCGTAAAAAGTGATACGGACTTATTTGAGCGATCGCGGCTAAATCAATTAGCTTTAAATCTCGATCGAGATGTTCGTTGATATATTCAGTCACTTGTTGCAGCTTCGATCTTGATAATCCATCGGCATAGCTAGAGAGCTTCGGTTGCGTAGTACAATATTTCCGTAATAGGTGAATTGCCAATATCGTTGTGAGGCGATCGATCAGCAAATCGCCACCGATTTTGCCAGACTCTAATTCTTCTCTCACAGCACAGAAAATCCCTTGAATCAGCTCATCTCGATCGCTCATAAACTGAGGAATCAGTTCAATGCGATCGGGATCGACTAAATCTTGACCGACTTGTTTGAGCAGTGCAGGCTCAATTGCTAAAATCGCAAACTCGGCTGAAGCATTCCAATTACAACGCTGAGCAACATTGGCAGGGATAATTGCAATGTCTCCCCGATCGCGCCTTTCTCTACTAAGTTTTCCATCCAACCATCGTTCTCCTGCTGACGGTTTTGCTGCGGATAAGTAGGAAAGGCCTTGAGCAACAACGTGCCACGTACCTTGATGTTCTGGTGTATCAAACTTGGGTTGTTGGTGAAGTTCAAAATGGAGACTTTCCCATCCTGAACTTGAAAGGACGGCAGGTTGAGGAAGTAGAAAATCTGTTGCCTTTTGTTGACTGAAATCAAGCGTGACTGCTTGCCCTTGTGTAGTCATATTCAGTACCTGAAAGCTTGGGGATGCTTCTATTGTGTGACAAATCTCCCGCGATTCCCGTGTCAACCGATTTTGGATTTAGGATTAAAGTGCCAATTGTCTCGATTCAGGCGATATACAAAGCAGTCATCATCTCCAAACTTTCGCGGTTCAACGAATTGGAAACCCAGCCGTTCGTAGAAGCGGTGAGCGCGAGTATTACTAGCAAGCGGATCGATGAGAACAGCCGTGACAGCAGGGTCGGCAAAACATCGATCGAGGGCAAGTTGCATCATTTTTGTACCATATCCTTTGCCTAAATCGCTCTCTTCCCCAATCCAGATATCAATAGCACGAAGATTTGCTTCGATATCTCCCCAGTAGTGGCTATCTTCAAGTGCCGGATCGATAATTTGAATAAATCCGATCGGACGATCGTCAATTTCAGCGATTAATTGTTCCCGCCAATCGGGAGTGCGATCGAGTTCTATTTCCCAATGCCAATCATCATTAGGATCGGCGGCAATGACTTGAGGTTGCTCATCCCAATGTTTTAGTAATTCTAGATCGGCGGAGGTCGCGGGACGTAGATTTATCATAATTTCCTGCATGGCTAACACTTTCGATCGTCCAGTCTAACTTGTAATATGATATCCGGCAAATTACCATTAATAAACATTGCCCAAACCATTGCTTTGACAGCATTACAATTATAGGCGATCGCGCGGACTTCATGTAACTTGAATTACTCCCATCATCCCCCGATCTTCATGCTCAGAAATATGACAATGAAACACTGTGCGCCCTGTGATGTCACGAAACGGTATAGCAATTCGCACCTTTTCTTTTGCTGGTAAATTGATATTATCTCGCCAAGCTCGAAAAGGCTCTGGTTGCCAAAGATCGGATTGTGCTGCTTGACGGGCCAGGATCTGAAATGGATAGGTGTGCAAATGAAATGGATGAATCAAATGAGTCGCGTTCTCAATCTCCCAAATTTCCAGCGTATTCACCTTGACTCGTGCATCTATACGATCCATTTTAAATGTCCGACCGTCGATCGTGTAGCTGAACGGGGCAGTGCCACCAAACTTGAATTTTCTTGTCTGAACCACCTCCGATAAATCAATCTCTTCTACGGTTGCTAAACGTTTTGGTAAAGGTGTTGGCTGGGGATTGTCAGGAGCAACGATCGTGAGTAAAGGTTCTGGCATTTCTCGTCCGATATTTTGAGAATTATCTGCCAGATTGAGTAATGAAAAAGAACCCGATCGATCGAGTTGAACCATCACCTCTGCTCGCTCTCCTGGTGTCAGCAATAACTCCTTCAGTACGATTGGCTTTTCGATAAAACCATCATCGGTGGCAATCAAATTCAGTGGAATATCTTCAAGTTTCAACAAGTACGATCGAGCGTTACTGGCATTGAGCAAGCGCAAACGCAACGTAGCTTTTGAGCAATTAATTGCGGTTGGTATGCACCATTTACTAATGGCAAGTCTCCATACTTACCAAACCAATCAAGAAGGCTATGATCTGCATCAACACGCCCGTTAGAGATTGTGAAATCTTTGAAGATCAGTAAATGTTCTTCTGCTGCTTTTAGTTCAGGTATTTTATCGAGTGGACTTTCAATTACGATCGCCCCAGACAGTCCAGCAAATTGCTGAGTTGCAACTTCACCGTGAGGATGGGGATGATACCAACGAGTGCCTGCTGAACCCTTTGGCAGCGTGAATTCATGCAGCCGACTTTCACCTGGCATCACAAGCACAAAGGGATTATCAACTTCTGGGGAAATATGCAAACCGTGGGTATGTAAATTCGTGGGAACATCTAAATGATTCGTAAAGGTTAAACGAACGCGATCGCCTTCTTGCAAACGAAGTGTTGCTCCCGGAACTGTTTCGTTATAACCTAGTGCCTGCACTGTTAATCCTGCAAGACGAGTTGTGATTTTGGAGGCGATAATTTCTGCTTCAACCAGTCCAGTTTCCAAGCGTCTAACTGTTAGTAATGGTGGTTCGCCCAGGGGCATTCCTGTTTCAATTACTAGCTTGCTATTCGATCGGCGAGTCAGCAATACACCGCCGCCAATCCCACCAGCAGTAAGCCCAGCAAGCATCAAGAATTTCCGTCGATTAAGTGGTTTCATGAGGGAATTCCAAAATCAATTTCTCATTTGCCGTAGAATGTGGATTAGGCAGAATGTGGCTTATACCAATTTTTTTATGAGGCCCCGTAGAATCCGATCCCCCCTAACCCCCCTTGATAAGGGGGGGACAAGAGTCTTCTCAAAGTCCCCCGGGAGGGGGATTTAGGGGGATCGAGATCTGTGCAACTTCACATTAAATTGGTATTATCTTGTAAAGCATCTGTTTTGCTAGTTATAATTCGCCAAGTTCTCCATCCGGTTGCTGTGGCTGCCCAAAACAGAAACAACGCATTTACAGGATGTAATGCAGCAGTTAATGGCAAATTAGGAATCCGAGAAAGATGAATTGTAAATCCTTGCATTGCAATGAGGAAAACTATCAGTACAGTCGATGCCCAAACTTGCTTGGGAAAACGTCCCAGAAACACAACTGCTAACAGAATTAGTCCAAGAAAACCGATGAAATGGGCAAACATGATGTGCATTGACCACCATGATGAACTAATAAAAACTGCCATTCCTGCTAGAAAAACCTGGATCGTCAGGCAAGCAATGAACAGCCAAATTCCCATCAGGAAAATCATTCGGAACCAGCGGATAAATGGAGAAATTGAGCTACCAAAAGTAGCACGTTGAGATACGTATTTCACGATCGAAAAATTATCAAATTTGCGAGTTCAACCGATGTCGATGCGTTTTAGCATCTCAATTCAAGTTGATGTGAACTGTCCTAAATGTAGCGATCGCCCCCGCCCAGCAACATTTCCATCCTTGCTCAAACTATGCCAATCTTGCGCTAGTTACGCTGTTTGCGAAAGTCTTTAGGAGTTGTCCCCGTCAACTGCCGGAATAACCTGCTGAAAGCATTGGGTGTTTCAAAGCCAACCTGAAGTGCAATATCTGAGATCGGTAATTGGGTATGCCAGAGCAAGTTTTTTGCCTCCTCAATTCGTCGCCGCGTTACATACTGGTGGGGAGGTACCCCCATCGATTGCTTAAACTGGCGGCAAAAGTAATACACGCTCATTCCCAATGCAGCGGCAAGCTGGGCGAGGGTAAATGGCCGATCTAAGTGACATTCGATAAATTCCAATGCTCGATCGCGCAAATAAGGTGGTAAGCCTCCATGAGTAGGGGAATAGCTAGTTTTCCAAACAGTATGATTTTGCAGCAAACGAGTCGCTAGGGCGATCGCCAATGACTCTCCAAACAAATGCCCGGTGGGATGCCCAGCAATCATATCCCCATGAAGGGCGAGCAAAATTTGTTGGATCAGCGGATCGATCGTAATGAATTGCGGGATGAGTTCAATCTGCGTTGCTTTGACAGATTCCCGCGCAATTTTCTCCAGGAAAGATGGATTCATGCCCAGCATCGAAAATTCATGTTCTTGCTGCCAAAATGCCGAGTAACTGACACGGGCAGGAATAATCATGATTTCGTGACTGTGATAGCTGTGTTGGTGAAATTTCCCACCTATTCGATGCTCTACTGTTGCGGGCGATCCAGTGCCTCCAATCCCAATTAAATGATGCTTCCATTGATGTTCTGGAAGCTCGCAACAGGGGTGGTAACAGTGAGCCAAGGCAATCCCATCCCATTGAGCAAATTGTCTGATAGGTACGGGAATACCAGGAGTAATTTTGCTCATGCTTTCGAGTCGAGCTAAATCTGCAACGATCGGTTCTTCTAGGGACATCGCACTCGCCTCTGCAAATATCAACTTCTATGGTAATAGTCCTGGACGCACGATTGGTGAGAAACCGGGTTTCTTTGAAGAATCTCCGATGCTCAATAAAAAATCTACAAAGAAACCCGGTTTCTGTCGGATTTTAATTAATCATTGAGGTTTTCAACAAAGCTAGATTGTTGTAATTTTTCATCTCTTAGCGATGCAACGATCGCGTTAATCGCAACCAGTAAAACCAGCCAAAATCCACTGTCGATATATAGGAGAATGCAAAAACACGAAACCACCAGCAGCCCCCAACCGAAAAATCCTGGTAGAGAACGGTTTAATTGATGCTCGATCCAGTAACACAACAATCCGTAGAGAATCAGGAACAACCCCGGTACTAAAAACCAATAGTATCCCCAGATGCGGAGAGAGTCCGATCGAACAGCACCGACAACACCGACGCTAATAATTTCCTGCAAAATACCGGGAAAGCCAATTGCTTCCGGTATCGCTAATGCAATTAGGCTGTGAAGTAGCCCGATCGCAACCAATGCAATACCGCTGATTTTTCTCATAATATTTCTCCATTGTTCTCTTTTAGTTCAATATTATAGCAGCCAAACAAAGATTTGTAGTTGCGCCGCTTAATGCTGAATCACAACTACAAACTTGTGTCAATATTTCTGAACTACAGAGTGATAAAATCGCTAGCAGTCAGAGTATTCGGAGCAACATTATTCAACTTTGCCAACAATCGATCGCTACCAGTGATGCTAATCGAAGTCTGGTTGTTGCTAGAAGTAATCGTGAGTTGGTTGAAACTTAAACCCGCATTCAGTCCAATTAAATCCTCACCCTTGCGGAAATCAGTAATCAAGTCAGTTCCCGAAGTTTGATTGAGCAAAAATACATCATTTCCCGAACCGCCTGTTAAAGTATCGTCCCCAACATCTCCCGATAGCAAATCGTTACCGGCATTGCCGAAGAGACTGTCGTTACCTTTACCGCCAAACAGAGTATCGTTGCCGGTGTAACCCTCCAAGAAATCGTTTTCATTATTGCCGAACAGCAGATCGTTGCCATCGCCACCGCCGAGACTGTCGTTACCTTTGCCACCGTACAGCGTGTCGTTTCCAGCTTTACCAAAAATCAGGTCATCATCCTCATTTCCGAAGGCGATATCGTTGCCGCTGCCAGCATTAATCGTGTCTTTGCCGAGGTTGCCGGAAAGGAAATCATCGCCGTCTTCTCCTAACAACAAATCATCATCTTTGCCGCCGAAAATTGTATCGTTACCGATACCGCCAGCAACTGTATCCTTGCCGTTATCTCCCCTTAAAAAGTCGCTACCATCTCCACCAACAACCGTGTCGCTATCTTTACCGCCGTAAACGGTATCGTTGCCCGCACCGCCTTGAATTAAATCGGTGCCTTCATTGCCGAAGAGGACATCGTTATCGGTACCGCCGTCGATGTTGTCGCTACCGCCCATCCCGAAGAGGGTATCGCTGCCGCCGAGTCCGTTAATCGCCTCGTTGATACTGGCACCCATGATGAAATTCGTGTCTTCACCGCCGTTAAGAGTTTGTTGGGTGGGATTCGGGGTAATGCTGCTGAGGTTAATTTCTGGGGCATTCAGGCGTTCGATGATGACATCATCGACTGGAGTGGGAGTTGGGGCGGGAGTTGGTGTTGGTGCCGGAGTTGGTGTCGGCGTTGGCGTTGGTGCCGGAGTTGGTGTCGGCGCGGGAGTTGGTGTCGGCGTTG